>JAJDZN010000161.1 GCA_022824585.1 Bryobacterales bacterium
AGCACCTGTCGCTTGTCATCCTCCGCGAAGACATCGAGGTCACCGTAGATGCCGATTTCCGCGGGATTCTTGCTGATGAGCTCAGACCCAGCGGGTTCGCTGAGAGTCGCCAGCCAAGCTGATAGTCCCCTCAGGGCAGTCACTGGCACGCCATCGCTTCCTGCGATCAGCGCGAGCACTCGCCTTGCAGAAAGCCCGTCGTCGATGAGCCAGGCCAAGTGCCGCGCTCCTAGGAATTCGGCAATCTGGCGATGGACAGGACTGAAGCACTGCCCCGGGATTGCCTTGAACAGCTTCGACGAGACAGCTGCGCGGAGACACTCCGGTTCCTCCTGGCCACACGGGTCTCGTGGAATGCAGTGCTCATCTTGGACGTGGACGTCAAGGGAATAGCCGGCCTTGTCCGCGATCAGCAGGATGGCGCACAGTCGGCTGGCGCAATTGAGTAGCGAGCCTATTGACGGACTGCTCGAAACCGCAACTTGATGCTCTCGATTTCTCTCGCCGGCCATTTCTCTACAGGCCAGGTCGAACAGCTCTAGGCGATTGGCCGGCCATCCTTCGCCCTGATTTACGGCACGTACGAGCAACTCCAAAGCTTGCGGGTTGTCAAGCAGGCCTTCGAGACCCGCATCGTGAGCCTGTATGACGAATGTTTCGGGATCGCCTATTCCAAGACCGTCCCGGAGGACCTCTCCGATGTTCTCCTCGGTGAGCGGGTCCAGGCGAAATACACAAACATTCGACTCCGCGACCACTTCGAGCGCGCTACGGTCGTTTTTGCTCAGCCAGTCCGCTGCGCGGCAGGAAATCCGGAATCGCGGTCGGTCCAACTGGACCAGTGTCTTGCGGATCTTGTCGAGAGGGATTCGTCTGTCCGGCGTTGCTGCCCGGATCTCGTCGAGTCCGTCGATGAACAGGGTCTTTCCGCGCACCTCTTCCGGTGCCATCGATTGCAGCAGGAAGTCCCTGGCCGTGACGAGCAGCGCTTCATCCCCAAGAGCATCGCTTTCCGCCTTGAACGCAGTCGTCTTGCCCGATCCCGGATCGCCGAGCAACACATACGCTTGCAGAGGCCGATGATCGGCGAGCGTCTTCCGTGGGGCGTCGCTGGCTTGTACCGCGTCGCCCGATAGCTCCGTGCAGGTCCTTGGTACGATCGCGCTCATCACCGCCTCAGCCAGTGTTCCGCCGGCTCGCTCAGGAATTCGTCCAATGGCACTCCGCCTCCTCCCACGACGAAGCAATCGTCGACTGCATACTTCGCGCGGAACGCTTCCATTCCCCTCGCGTGCCTCTGTGTGCCTCCGCTCTTCACCTCGATACCGACAACGCGCCGCCCGCCTCGCAGCACAAAGTCCATCTCGGCGTTGCCATCGCGCCAATAGTGAACATCGATGCCTGGCACCGCAGTGTTCACTAGGTGCGCACCGACGGCGCTCTCGACGATCCGTCCCCAGAAGGTGCGGTCGTTGCGAGCCTCGTGAAAGGAATACGCTGACACGCCTGTCATCAGGGATGTGTTCAGCACGTTCAGTTTCGGGCTCGAAGCCCTGCTTCTGATATGCGGTCCGCTGTACTTCGACAGCCCTGTGACTAAGCCCACCCGTGCCAGCAGATCGAGGTAGCGCGCAAGCGTAGTCGTGTTGCCGGCGTCCTGCAGTTGGCCCAACAGCTTGTTATACGAGACGATCTGTCCCGAGAGATTGAATGCCGCGTCGACGAGCTGCCTCAGTAGCGCAGGTTTGTCCACACGGGTCATCGCGAGGAGATCGCGATCAACGGCCGGTGCAACGATGGACCCTGTCATGTAGGTCTTCCACAGCCTTGAATTGCCTCGAAGATGGGCAGGGCCCGGGTAGCCTCCGTAGTACAGGTATTCGTCCAAGCTGAACCCGAACGCTCCGGACATCTCCTCATAGGTCCAGTGAGCAACAGGCATGGGCAGGAACCGACCCATGAGGCTCTCGTGCAAGCCGGACTGCATGAGCAGCGGGGCAGACCCGAGCAGTACTACTCGCAGCGGGCTATTGCTGGCGCGGTCGGCGTCCCAGAGCCCCTTCACGGTTTCCGACCAACGCGGCAGCTTCTGGATCTCGTCCAGTGCTAGGACGAACCCCCGGCCAGTGTCCTCGGCCTCAGCTCTGGCAGCACGCCAATGCCGAACAAGCCACTCCGTGCTCCCGGGTGGCGAAATCAGTGCAGGCGAGCTGCCGACATTAGGAGCGTACCGTAGCGGTGGCTGCTCTAGGCTGTCCATTGGCAGTAAGCGGCCCGGCATCTTTGTTCGCTCTAGCGCCTGCCGCACGATCGTCGTCTTGCCGGTCTGGCGCGGTCCGAAAATCGCGACCATGAATTTCGGACTTGCTTCCAAGAGATCGCAGAGCTCTTGTACCTGAGCGCGTTGAAACTGCGGCATACTAATAGAGTACTCTATTGAGTAAATTTAGTCAATAGAGTACTGCATTGTTCGTCTTGCACACACGTCCTCTGCGGTTCCGACTTCGATCGAGGACCATTAGCACTGCGCCATATCCATCGAGCAAGCGGCTAGAGCTAAATCACCACTGAAGGACAGCGAGCAGCACGCATGGGGCTTCTAGGCGATAATCTCCTGCGAGTGATCTAGGAAGTTGTGGAGCCATGGCGATGAGAAGAGCGACCTTGATCTTGCGACGTAGCTGGGCGGTGCCGCTTGTCGCCGGCGCGGCATTCTTGTTCGCGGCGGACGAAACCCCGGGCCCGAAGCCCGCCCGCATTAACAAGGCGATCGAGTTGCTCAGTCAAGATCAGCCGATCTACTACTTCACCGAGGGCCGCGGCGGCAGCCAGGGCGGCTTCAAGGAAGGCCTGCGCTTGGCGCAGACCTGGGCGGACCTGATCATCTACGAAATGGAGTTCGGCCCTTACGACGTGACCGAGCTACGCGAATTCATGGCCGGGCTGGTGCAAGGCGGGCCTACTCCCAGCGGGCACCGCACGCCGGCCGTGCAAGTTGTCGTTCCATTTAGCGGCTACGACGCCGCTACTGTGCGCGCCAATCACTGGGTCGTGCAGCAGATTCTTGCCACCGGGGTCCACGGGATCACTCTCTGTCATGCGCGCGATCCAGCGGCCGTTCGAGAGTTTGTGCAGGCGGCGCGCTTTCCGCACCACCGGCAAGGCGTGGACGAAGGGCCGCTCGAGGAGGGCCTGCGCGGGAACGGAGGCCAAGCCAACGCCGCGCAAATCTGGGGAGTCTCGCCTCAGGAGTACATCCGCCGCGCGGATGTCTGGCCGTTGAATCCGGAAGGAGAGATCCTGATCGGGCTGAAGATTGAGGACAAGTATGCACTGGCCGCTGCCGAAGAGTCGGCGAGCGTGCCGGGTGTCGGCTACGCAGAATGGGGTCCCGGCGACATGGGTCTCTCTCTCGGCTTTCCGGAAATCCACGACCCACCGTATCGACCGGTAGTCGAACAGGCCCGTCAACGCGTTCTCAAAGCGACCCAGGCGGCCGGGATTGCATTCTTGGATGTTGTGACTGTCGAGAACGTCGAAGAGCGCCTTCGGGAAGGCACGAAGATCGGCGCGACGCGCAGCCGGGAAGCGGCCGAGAGAGGCAGGCGATTCACCAACCGACCGCAACCCTAGCCGAGTCCGGTAGTCTCGCTGGAGGGAGATTTTCTCTGGCCCGCATTCCCGCTCCCGGCCGTCACCTGACCGACATCGCCCGCCAAATACCCAAAAGACAGTACCCTATGCCACGGGAGCTTGCCCGTGGCGCACCGAAAACACCGAGCCATCCGATTCGTTCTATTCGTCCTCCTGCTACCAGTGGCTGCGAGCAGCCAGGAGACTTTGTGGATAACGCACGGTCCTATCCTCGGCAGACTCAGCGCCCACGGCGTCGGCGTTTGGGCGAGAACAGCCGACTCGAAGCCGTTTCAGGTCGAGTATGGGCAGACCTCAGAGAATCTCGACCAACTCTCAACCGTGGTTTCCCCGGCGTTGGAGCGGGACAACACGGGGTGGGTGCAGATCGACGGCCTGCGGCCAGACACGAAGTACTTCTACCAACTTGTCGTTCCGGGTACGAGCCGGCCGCAATCGAGTATTCACTCGTTCAAGACACTGCCGCATCCGGCCGATGTCCGGGATCCCGAATACAACCCTGACGGCCTCTTCAACTTCAGCTTCGAGTTTGCCTGCGGAAACAGCCAGCCATCTAATCGGGACCTGCCGACATTCGCCACCATGCTCCGGCAGCTCAAGGACAGGATCTACTTCGCGATTCAGAACGGGGATTGGCTCTACGAGGAGCGCAGGGACTATCCGCTCGACCGATGGGCGGCCAACCTGGGGGCACGGCGCGAGGCACTTCCCCGGCGGTTGCAGATCGCCCCGACGATTGTCGGGGTTTGGGAAAACTACAAGCTCTATCTCGATCGCGGGAAGTCCATGACCGAATGGCACAAGGAAGTCCCCTCCTTCTTCACGTTCGATGACCACGAAATCCTGGGGGACGTGAACGGTGCGGGTACGGTCGGCCTACGAAGTCGCCGCGCGGTGTTCCGCGATATCGGAGTGCAGGCCTGGTACGACTACCTCGGCTGGAGCAACCCCGTCCACAACACGCAGGCAATCCATTTCGGGCGCGCGACGCTCGAGGCCGGCAGCGACATCCTGACCGACACAGCTGCGGATTTCTCAGAGCTCGACCTAGCGGAGGCCTCCAACCTGCACGTGCACTGGGGAGAGACGACCGCAGGCGTCAACTTCTATCTCAGTGACGATATCAATCACTTGGACCGCGAGGGCGGTGAGCCCAGTGCCGGCGTCTACGCAATCGAGGAGATCATCGATCCGCAGCGCTTGAGAATCCGTCCGGCGGCGAAGACAGGCGGGGAGGTCAGTTACTCGGTAGGGCGGTTGTCCTACTACCGCATACGCGTGAGCAATGCTGACTTCTTCATGCTCGACACCAGGTCGCATCGCCAACTCCACGACCGGGACGACCCCTGGAAGGAGGGCGTGTCCTTGCTCGGCGAGAAGCAGAAGCGGTGGCTCGTGGAGGAAATGCGCAAGAGCGACGCCGACTTCTTCTTCGTGGTTTCCTCGGTCAACTTCATGGTTCCGCATGTCGGGCCGGGAGCCGGGGGTGACAACAAGGACGAGGCATGGACAGCGGTTCCCCGCGAGCGGGAGGAGATGATCGAATTCTGGGACACGCTTGGCAAGCCGGTCTTCGTGCTCACCGGGGATCTCCACAACAGCTTTGCCATCAAGATCACCGACTCGGTATGGGAGTTCGCATCCGGGCCCCATAATTCCGGCAACCACCCCGTGTCGTCGGAGGGCGGCCGCCCTCCGAACGGAACCTTCGAGTCGCGAGGCCGGGAATGCGAGATTCGTTGGTCGACCTATTTCCTGGACGAAGTGAACCCGAGGCGCTTGCCCGTGTATTGCGTGGTCCAGGTCAATAACGTGATCCGGAGTCCGACCAGGCAGGGAAGGGTGCGCTGGGTGGCCTACCCGAAGCCCCAGGTGGTCTTTCAGTACTACAACGGGCTGACCGGGGAGCTGCTCTACGCGGAATCGATTCTTGCTCAAGACTGAGCCGCGAAGACCAGCCACATCGGCCGCCGCCGGCGCGCTCGCCAACCCTGAAGATCTGGGGTAATCCAGAGCCCCCGGGGCTACCGCGATGTGCCCGGCAGTTCAGGCAAGGATTTCCTTCAGCACCCGCCCGCCGGTATCCGTGAGGCGCTTGTGCCGACCTTCGTGGAGATAGGTCAGCGCGTCCGAATCCAGACCCATCAAGTGCAGGACCGTGGCGTGAATGTCGCGCACGTGGATCGGTTCGTCCGCGCAGCTGAGGCTGAACTCGTCGGTGGCTCCTACGGTGGAGCCTCCCTTGACTCCCGCACCGGCAAACCAAGTCACCATCGAGTGGCGATGGTGGTCGCGCCCCACGCGGTCTCCATATGCTCTGCGGGCAATGAACGGGGTCCGACTCATCTCCGTGGTGAACACCAAGAGTGTCTCGTCTAGCAGCCCTCGGGACTTCAAGTCTCGGATCAATCCCGCGATCGGCAAGTCCACTTCCTGCGCCCGGGCCGGTAGCCAGTCGCGGATTTCCTTGTGATGGTCCCAGCTGTATACACCGTTTTCCCAGCCATGGACCAGCAGGGAGTACCGGACCCCTCGCTCGACCAGCCTCCGCGCGAGCAGGCACTGCCGCCCAAACGGTTCCGTGACGGGGTTGTCCAGGCCGTAGAGGTTCCGGACCGAAGCGGGCTCGTCGGACAAGTCTACGATCCCGGGAGCGTGAGTCTGCATCCGGTACGCCAGCTCGTACGCGGCAATGCGAGCCTCCAGCGTGTCGGTTGAACGCCGCTCGGCCGCATGGCGCTCGTTCGTCCAGCGGAGCAGGTCGAATTCGCGCCGCGAACGCTCACTGGCACCCTCCGGTCGCGAATCTAGGTTCAGGATCGGTGGACCCGAGGACCGCAGCAGCGTCCCTTGGTACGAAGCGGGAAGGTAGCCGCTCTGCCACACGGCAGAGCCGTTGACCGGACCGCCGCGCCTGTCGTGCAGGACCATGTAGCCCGGCAGGTTCTCGTTCTCGCTCCCCAAGCCGTAAGCGACCCACGCCCCGACGGACGGATTGCCTGCGAAGACCGAGCCGGTCGTCACGTGCAACGTGGCTGCCGAATGCAACGGCGAATCGACTTCGATGCCGTGGACGAATGCCAGGTCATCGGCAACGCCGCCGAGATTGCCAAACATGGTCGACATCTCGCGGCCCGACCCGCCGTACCGCTGGAACTCGAACGGGCTGCCCACTGCGACGACGTCGGACCGGACATACGCATCCAGCTGGGTCGCCAGACCAGGCAGCACGGGCATGCGCTGGCCGTCGATCTTTCTCAGTGCCGGTTTGTCTTCGAAGGTGTCGACCTGGCTGACGCCGCCCGACATGAACAGGAAAATGCAGTTCTTGGCCTTTGGCGGGTGATGGGGCGCAGTCCTGCCTGGCTGGGTCGCTGCCCGCGAGTCTTCCGATAGCAGCGACGCGAGAGCGAGTCCTCCGAGCCCGTTGAAGCTCTGCAGCAGCATCTGCCGCCGGGAGGTGAGCTTGCCGGTCTGGAGATCAATCAACATGGACGAACTCGTTGGCGTTGAACAGGACGCGGCAAACTGCCGTCAGCCCTTCGCTTTCGGCGAAGTCATTATATCGGCGAAGTTCGGCTTCCGTGGGGGCTCTCGAGAATGCGAGACGGAAAGCGAGCCTGACCTGATCCTGTGGATCCTGTCCGGCTTCCCTTTCCAGGCGAGCCGCGAAATATTGCGATTCCTCGGCGACGAGTCGACCGTTCAGCATGGCCAGGGACTGAACTGCCGTTGTCGATATCGGGCGCTCCTCCAACGAGACCTGCGGAACGGGTGCATCCAGCATTTCCAGCAGCGGCAGGGCCAACTGTCGACGCTGGAAGACGTAGACGGACTTCTTCCTGGAGTCAGGTCCGCTGCTCGGTTCCCAGGCGGGCCAGTTCTTGACCAGCATCTGGTCCTTCATGGCCTCGGGCAGCCGGGGGTACACCCCGGGCCCGCCCCTTGCGCGATTCAGGCGCCCGCTGACTGCGAGGATGCTGTCGCGGATGACCTCTCCTTCTAGGCGTCGGCCCGGCATCCGCGATAGCAGGGTGTTCGACGGATCGAGCTTGCTCGCCTGCTCGGAGAATCTGACCGAGCTCTGGCGGTATGTCGCGGACTTCAGGATCAGGCGGTGCATCGCCTTCACGCTCCAGCCGCTTGCCACGAACTCGGCGGCCAGCCAGTCCAGCAGGGCTCGATGTGACGGGCGGATGCCGTTTGCCCCGAAATTGCTGGGTGTGGCAACGATGCCCCGCCCGAAGTGCCATTGCCAGATGCGATTCACCATCACGCGGGCGGTCAAGGGATTGTCCGGGCTGGCGATCCATGTGGCGAGGGGCAGCCGCCACCGGCTGACATTGCCTAGGGAGTCGAGAGGCATGGAAGCGGGGGCATCCGTCCCCGTCAACGCGCTCGGGAAACCCGGCAGCACGCGTTCGCCCAGATTGTCGACTTCTCCCCGAATACGCACGAACTGCACGGGCAAACCAGCGCTGTAAGGCGATTCTCTCGCGTTGTCGACGGTATGGATCTTAGGGAGGTGCCGTTCCAGCTGGCGTCGGTACACCCCCATGTCCCGTCCGCCGCGGAAGCCGTCAACAAAGCTCAGACGGCGAATGTACTCGACCTTCTCGGCCAGCGAGAACGACGGCTCGTCCCGGGGGACCACGCCGTTCGCGACAGCGTCCGTCAATCTCGCGCGCAAACTCGCTGCGGTGGCAGCTGACGGGTCCTCGCCTTCTTCTTTCAGTACGCTGCGGAACTTGGCAAGCAGTTGATTCTCATACGCCGCGTAGTCTTCGCGGGCTGCCTTCAGCCTCTGCGCGGCGGCCATGCGTCCACGGGCGGCCATGTTTCGAGTGGTGTCCTGCGTGAATTCGGCATCGACGTTGATGTTTTCGATGGGCAGGAAGAACGCCTGGAACCGATAGAAGTCCTTGGTGGGGATCGGGTCGTACTTGTGGTCGTGGCACTGGGCGCAGCTGAGGCTCAGGCCGAGGAACACCGAGCCCACGGTTCCCGTGACTTCGTTCAGGTGCTGCTGGCGCGCCACCCGTCGGATCTGGCTCTGGGGAGGCGCCCCCAGTCGCAGGAACGCGGTCGCAACCCGCCTGTCAGGATCCGTGGGGGCAAACTCGTCCGCCGCGAGTTGCTCCTTGACGAAATCGTCGTACGGCTTGTCTTCGTTAAAGGCGTCGATCACATAGTCGCGGTAGCGCCACATGTGATACATCTCCCGATTCGCTTCACCCCCCGTAGTGTCCGCGTACCTTGTCACGTCCAGCCAGTGGCGGCCCCAGCGCTCCCCGTAGCGAGGGTCTCCGAGCAGTTTGTCGACGAGCCGATCGTAGGCTTCGGCATCCGTATCGGACAGAAAGGCGTCGACCTCGTTTGGGGCTGGTGGCTCTCCGATCAGGTTGAAGTAGAGCCGTCGCATAAGGAGGCGCCGGTCGGCTCCGGGTGCCGGATCGATACCCTGCGCCTCCAAGCGGGCAAGGATGAATCGGTCGACGGGATTGCGGATCCATGACTTGCGCGAGACGTCCGGCGCGTCAGGTCGCCCGCTTGCCCGGAACGGGCTCCAAGCATTGGCATTGGCGTGGTCTGGTGCCGGCTTGAACTGCTCGATCCACTTCGCTATCGCCCGAATCTTCCCATCGGGCAAGCGAGCCGAACCCATAGGCATGCTGGGAGTCAAGTGCCCTTCTAGCACCTGGATCAGCACGCTCTGCTCAGGGTGGCCGGGGACGAGGACGGGCCCGTGGCGGGCGCCGCCCGAGAGCAACCCTTCAAGCGTGCTTAAGTCTAGTCCGCTGAGCTGAGTGTCCGGGCCGTGGCATGCCAAGCAGTGCTGAACAAGAATCGGCTGTATTTCGGACTGGAAGGGGTCGTTTGCCCCAA
Organism: Bryobacterales bacterium; assembly: GCA_022824585.1. Lineage (GTDB taxonomy): Bacteria > Acidobacteriota > Terriglobia > Bryobacterales > UBA6623 > VXMF01. Next base: position 9,541 of record JAJDZN010000161.1, read on the forward strand.
GTGCTGGTGACGCGAAACTAACGACGGCGACTAAGGTTAAAAGCCGATTCCAAACGCATCGGAAGCCCGCTGAGGCATGGGATCCGCAGCAGGCAGGGAGTCGACTGCCATTCGAGGTGCCCTTCATGCGTGAATCGACGGGCGTCCGCTGGTTCGCCAGCCCGATTGTAACCGTTGGTGTTTGCGGAGAGGTGCTGGACGAGCCCCGATCTAGGGCGCTTCTTCCTCATCAGTTCCGGACTGCCGCCTGTGAGCGAGGAACCATGCGTAGAGGTCCCAGCCCTCGTACACGCGGGTCCAGACGTTATGGCCCAAGTCCTCATGGACGGTGAAGCGAACGTTGGGATGGCCTGCTGCCTCCAAGGCTGTCACGGTTTCCAGAACGCGCTCCGGACGAACCACCGTGTCACGACCTCCCTGAAATACCCAGACTGGTGTCTTGGCGTTTGCGATCCGATCGACCCGGCTCGGGTCCCCGGGACCGCAGATGGGAGCGATCGCGGCCCAGCGTTTCGGGTCTGCCATCGCTAGGTGCCAGGTTCCGGCACCCCCGAAGCTCAGGCCAGTCAAGTAGACCCGATCCTTGTCGGCCCGGAACTCTTGAAGGGTGGAGTCCACCATCGCCAGCACCTCGCCTTCCATCCGGATCCAGCTGTCTCGCAATGGAGAGTCTGCGTAGGACGGAATGCCGGGATCGGTGACCCGCGCCATCGGCTGCGTCGGACGGCGACCGTACCGTCGGGGCGGCGGGGGGCCATCCTCGATTCGCTCTGGGACGGGCTGGTCGGCGCCACGGCGTGGCCGGTCGAACAACGGCATCTGCGGCGAGATCATGATGAACGGCAGGTCGCGCCCTTGGATCCAGGCCTCCGCCACCGGGCCGTGAACGAGGACCATATCCAGGTCATCCATGGCGTCGCCGCGCTCGCCCCCGCCGTGGAGGAACAGGATCACCGGCCAACGCTTGCCGGGCTCGGTGTGATAGCCAGCGGGCAGGTACACGAAGTACTCGCGGCGCTCTGCTGTGACCTGGCTGTCGTAGCCTCTGCGGAGAAGCAGTCCCTGACTGCGGCCGGCAGGCTCAGCGGATGCCGGATGGCTGGCGATGGCCAGACTGACGGCCAGCGCTAGGCTGGCGGCGACAAGGGTCCGGTAGCCCGTTCGGGGTGAGGTTGTTCGGACGAGCTGTTCCATGGGCGAGCGCTATCGTCGCACAGGTCGCTAGCGCTAGGCTGAGTAAGTCGCTGGCCCCGCATGGGGTGGATGGCAGGTTGCAGGTTTCCGGTAGCGCCAATCCGGAATCAGCGTTGTAGGTGTTGCAGCGCGTTACAACATGACTGGCCTACGGCCATGCTCCGGTACCAGCGCGCGAGACACCGCGCCGTCATGGGGCCTGCTCATCCGGAGCGGCCCCAGCTGCTGCACCTCCAGCTGTTCACGGAACCATAGCCACCTCAACCGAGACCCGCATGATGGACGCGGGGGCGCCGGGCCTGACTCGACCCCACGAAACCGTCCGCCCATTGGTCAAGGCACTCTTGTGCGGCGACGCCAACTTCGTACCGGCAGCGGCCGCCCGGCATCCTCAGGGTGTGCCTGCACTAGGCCAGCCGGGCCACGATCGGGCCTTGGTGCCGCTGCTGGAGAGTTCCAACCAGAGCCGTACGCTCTATCCGGGCACGAATCGACGCTCGGGCCCACGGCTGTCCGGTTGGAAGACCTTTAGAATCAGTACTTTACGAAGAAGTGTAGGCCGAGTTTTCGGATGAGAGCGTCTCGGATTCCTCAACTCGTTGATTCTAAATGGGTTGTGTGCTTGAGCGCAGCCGGCCAAGGCG
>JAJDZN010000268.1 GCA_022824585.1 Bryobacterales bacterium
CGGCTGGCGTTCCTGCGCGTCCGGGCAAACTCGTGCAAAACAAAGGGTTTATCCGGCCGAAGAGATCGGGGATGCGGTCAATTCGACGAAAAATCGCTCGGAATTCGGCGATTTAAGCGGGGTCGTGACAAACTCGGGTTAAGTCTCGCGTCCAAGCGCCAGATGCCGACCCTCGGCGGTGTCTCCGCCAGTGCGAGTGCCGGGGGGGGCTGCTAGAGCGGAAGTCGTCCGATGCCGATCGGGATGCCTCGTCCGACGCGGCCCCGGTTGTTGCGGTCATTGCGCCTCGGATCGGGCCCTGGGCCAATGTTCGACCGTGATCCGGTAACGGAGCCCAAGTCTTGCAACTCGTCCTCCGAGAAGTGCAGGTCCTGCTCGAGCAGCATCTCGATGTGCGTGCCGCGGTCAAGCAGGGCGTCTGGACCTCTGGTCAGCAGAACCTTTGCCAGCCCTGCGCCCGCGCCAGCGGCGGAGCCTACACCGAGACCGGTGCCGGTCCTGCCGCCGATCACACCGGCTAGGGTGCCTATTGAAGCTCCTGTCGCGGTGGTATTTGCGATATCGGTGGCGTCTTCCCCTTTCGTGCTCTGCGACTTGACGGTGCCCGTTTCGCGGTCGAAGTTGTCGGGAGACCGACCATCGAGCGCATTGGGTCGGCCAGACAGGTCACGGATCACGCCGTTCGGCAGGATCATCTGCTCGAGGCGAATGCGCAGCTGTCCGCGCCCCTTCACGCGCCCTGGGCGTTTGGAGTGAATCACTGTTCCTGACACGTTCGTTCCGGCCGGGATCATGATCCGGCCGTCCACGACGACAGGGTAGACGCTTTCGAGATAGACCGGGTCGCCCGGCTCCGAGTGCTTGGAACTGATGCTGTTGATCATGACCAACGGGACCCGCGTTCCAGCCGGGACGACGGCCCCGGGCACGGTTGCCTCAGCCTCTGCGGGAGCCTCGACCGCTTGCGCATCGGCTGCACCGACGGATTCGCCCAAGCATAGGCCCGCGAATATCGCGATGGCAGGAATGGTTCCAATGATTCGTTTCATAGCTGCTGCCCTCTCTGCCGCGAAGTGAGATGGTCGGAGCCCTTCGCGCCTCATTCTAACTAGTGAAACGGCTTGCAGGGGCAATGGGTTTCAGGCCAGCGGTCAGCGGCTACCTGCCGGAAGCCCGAGGCTGCTCGGCTGCTGCGAGTCGGACGATGTTGGTAGAATCGGAAAAGTAGCGGTCGGCTAGGCGGGGCAGGTCGGCTGCTAGCCCGCCAAGGTACCAACAGCATGCCACTCTATGAGTACGAGTGTCTGAAGTGCGGCGAGCGCTTTGAATTGATCCAGAAATTCTCCGACGCGCCCCTCACCCTGTGCTCTCAGAATGGCGACTCGCAGTGTGACGGAGCTGTGCGCAAGCTCCTCGCTGCTCCGGCGATCCAGTTCAAGGGAAGCGGCTGGTACGTCACCGATTACGGCAAGGGCGGGCAAAAGCCGGACCAGGCCCGGGAAGAAGGTTCTCCCAAGAAGGACGCCAAGTCGGGCGAATCAAAGCCGGCGAAGTCATCGGAGAACTCTTCCGACTCAGCCAGCGCAGCGTCAGCCAAGCCCAAGGGCGGCGGCGAGTCCGCCTCTGCGGCAGCCTAGCGCAAAGCGTCGGCGCATCAAGCTGGCAGAGCGAATGCCTGCAATGCGTCCGTGAATTTGTGGCTCAGCTTGTTGCCGCCACCGGCTGCGATCACCACGAACTGCCGCCCGGAATCGGGTCCCTCGTATGTCATAGGGTTGGCGTGGCCGCTGCCGTCGAGCTCGGCCTCCCACAGCACGCCGCCTGTATCCTTGTCAAACGCCCGGAAGCGGCGGTCGTTGCTCCCTCCGATGAACACCAGACCTCCCGCCGTGACGATTGGTCCGCCCATGTTGATCGTGCCCGTGATGGGTATTCCGCGGGCTGTCAGCTCCGGGACTTCGCCGAGCGGAACCTGCCAGTCGTAGTCGCCGGTCGCGAGATCGATCGAGCTCAGCACGCCCCAGGGCGGCTGCTGGCATGGCCAGAGCGTCTGTGGATCCCAGAACTTGTTCTGGCGCACATCGATGCGCTTGCGGCGATAGGTCACTGATTCGCTCAAGCCTTCGCGCGTGATGATCTCGCGCCCGACCGGACGGCTGGGTTGCTCGGCCCTTCGAGCCTCCATGACTACGATGTCCGCGAGGTTAGTGCCGTTGATAAAGAAGCGGCCGGTTTCGGGATCGAAGCAGCCTCCGCCCCATTCTCCGCCTCCTTGGTTGCACGGAAAGATGATCACGCCTCGCTCGGTGCCCGGGTGGTACAGCGGCGCGATCTGGTAGCGCGTGGCGAGTTCCTTGGCCCACCGATGGTGCTCGGGCGTTGCCGTGGACAGCTCGTCTGGAGACATCGACTGCCTCACGAACGGGGCTGGCTTGGCCGGAACGGGCTGTGTTGCTGCCGGCTGCTCGCCCGGAGCGCAGTGTTGCGGTGTGGGAACTTCCTCGACGTCAAACAGCGGCTCGCCAGTCTCGCGGTGCAGCACGTACACGAAGCCTTGCTTGCTGGTCTGCACCACGGCCGGGACGGTGCCGCCGTCGCGCCGGATGTCGCAGAGCACGGGCTGGGCGCACAGGTCGTAGTCCCAGATGTCGTGGTGGGTGGCTTGAAAGTGCCAGACGTATTCCCCGCTAGCGGCATCCAACGCCAGCACGCAGTTGGAGTACAGGTTGTCCCCGGCGCGGTCGGCCCCGTAATAGTCATAGGTCGGCGAATCGGTAGGCACGAACAACAGGCCGCGTTCCGTGTCCGCGCTGAGCGGGGTCCAGGCGACTCCGCCACGTCGTTGCTTCCAAGAGTCCCCTTCCCACGTCTGCCTAGCCGCTTCGTCGTCCGGCGGCACTTTGTGCCTGGTCCAGACCAGCTTGCCGCTGCGGACATCGAAGGCTCGCAGGGTGGGCGTGTTCCCGCCGATCACCGCCAAGTCGCCCACGATCGCGGGCGGAGAAGTCAAGCGCGCACCGACAGTTACTTGGCCGCCGTCGCCGAAGTCGGCGCACGGCTTTCCGGTCGATGGATCCAGGGCGATGAGGCGCCCGTCCAGCGTGCCGTGCAGCAGCCGCCGTTCCGAGGCGTTTCGCCAGAGGCTGATGCCGCGATTGGCCCAGAGGTTGTAGCGCTTGGTCAGATCGAGGCCCGGATCGAACGCCCAGCGCTCGCTCCCGGTCTCGGGGTCTAGCGCGAGCACCCGGTTGAACGGCGTGGTGACGTACAGGCAGCCGTCTGCCATCAACGGCGTGCACTCGTACGCCGTGCGAGTCGGGTTGCGAGAGCCGTCGCTGACCTCCCCGCAGCGGTGTGTCCACGCCAGTTGGAGTGCTGCGACGTTGCCGCGGTGGATCTGGGCCAACGGGCTGTGTCGCGTTCCCCCGGCTTCGCGTCCCCATTCGGGCCACTCGCCGCCGGCGGGTTGGCTGCAAGAAGCGGACAGAGTGCCAAGCGCGACTGCGCTTCCGAGGCTTGCGTTGAAATCGCGGCGGGTGAGCGGCGCGGCCATCGCAACCTATGTTGGCTGCTCACGCGCCTAGATGCAATCCACGCTAGCGGTGGCCGCCGTTGGAGGCCAGCGCAAGGAATTCTTCCCTAGTCTTCGGATTGTCGCGAAACACGCCCAGCATGGCGCTGGTGATCGTTGCCGAGTGCTGCTTTTCCACGCCGCGCATCATCATGCACAGGTGTTGGGCTTCGCAGACCACTCCGACTCCGGCTGGCTGGATTGCGTCTTGGATCGTTTCCGCCACCTGTTGCGTGAGACGTTCCTGGATTTGCAAGCGGCGGGCGAAAATGTCGACGATCCGCGCCGTCTTGCTCAGGCCGATGACCTTTTTCTGGGGGATGTAGGCGATGTGCATGCGGCCGAAAAACGGTAGCATGTGGTGCTCGCACAGCGAGAACACCTCGATATCCTTGACGATGACCATCTCGTCGTAAGAGACGTCGAACATGGCCGATTGCAGCACTACGTCGGGGTCTTGGTCGTAGCCTTGCGTCAGCTCGCGCATGACCTTCGCGTAGCGCATGGGAGTTTCGCGCAAGCCGTCCCGATCAATGTCTTCGCCCAAGCTTCCAAGAATGTGCTCTGCGCAGGCCTCAATCGGATCGGGCGAGTCGGAGCCGGGTTCTGGGGTGGAGCCTTCCGGGGCTCCGTGCGGTTCGAGAGGTTTCATGGCAAGTCTGTGGCGCCCGCCGGTGTACTGCGAAAGCTGTTGCGCGGGGTCTCTTCCAAGCGCAGGCTGGCCAGGCACAGCGGCTGGCCGGGAAAATAGTCTGGCCAGGCCGCGCGCAGCCAGCCTTCGATTACAACCAGCAGGTTTTCGGAAGTCGGAACAAGCTCTCCGAATTCAGTGATTTCCGAGTTGAGATGGGTGTGGTCAACGCGCCGGATGACGGCGGCATGGACCCAGCGGTCCAAGGCTGACCGCTGCACGACCATGCCGCTGCGCGGGTCCGGCTCGCCTTGGACGCTGACCTCGAGCGAGTAGTTGTGTCCGTGCCCGAAGGGGTTGGCGCACTTTCCGAAGATCTCGCGATTGCGCTGCTCGCTCAGCGAGGGCGAGCACAGCCGGTGCGAGGCGGCGAAGCCGTACCGTTTGGTGAGCGTGGTCACTTCGCGTGCGGCTCGCAGACTTCCACGAACAGGTCGTCGCTCTCGTGCAAGCGGATGGAATGCAGCTTCGAGCCCAGCCTGCCGATCGGGTCGTCAAGGCGCTGCCAGATGTCGCCGGCGATGTTCTCGGCGGTCGGCACGACTTTGTCGAACGGGGGGACCTCGTGGTTGAGGAACCGATGGTCGTAGATGTCCAAAACGTGTTCTCGAATGACTTCCTTGAGTTCTTTCAGGTCAAGGACCATGCCGTGGACCGGGTTGACGTCTCCGCGCACGGTCACCTCGAGCACGTAGTTGTGCCCGTGACCGCTAGGACGGCTCTCTGGCCCGTACAGACGCTCGTTTTCTTCTGGCGACAGCTCTGCGTTGGAACATACGTGCGATGCCGAGAATTCGGCCTTGCGCGTGATCAGCATCGCTGCGAACTTGGCGTGAACCCCTCTCGGCGGATAGAGTGGAACTGTACCTTGATTATGGCACGCATCAGCAGGGAGACCGTGGTTTACGGCCTGGCGCTGGCCCTGGCCATCGTGATGGTGTATCGCGTCCAGGGCTACCTCCGTGTCTACGACGTCTCGGAAGGCGACCGTGCACCGGGCTTCAGCGTGACCGATGAACAGGGCGTCGGCGTCAGCTTGGAAGACTATGGCGGCAAAGTGGTGCTGCTAAACTTCTGGGCCACTTGGTGCCCGCCCTGCATCCAGGAGATGCCCTCTCTTGATGCGACCTATCAGCAACTGCGCGATCAAGGCTTGGTCGTGGTCGGCGTCAGTGTCGATGAGGACCCTGACCAGTACCGCAGATTCTTGGAGAGCTCGAGGGTGAGCTTCCCGACGGCCCGGGATCCGGAGCGGACCGTCAGCGTGCGGTACGGCACGATGAAGTATCCGGAGTCCTACCTGATCTCACGAGATGGCAGGGTGCTGCGCAAGTATGTCGGCCCCGAGGACTGGCAACGGCCCGAGATTGCCAACTACCTGCGATCGGTCTTGTGAGAGACTTGAGCCGAGCGGACTTGACGCGCGCGGCCGGCTGGCCGCAAGATACAACGGAGGTCCTGACATGCCACTGCGCCTGATCCTAGCCTTGGCGCTATGCGTCTGCCCCGCGCTAGCGCAGCAGCGGACTGTCAGCTCGAGCACGCGCCCGGGCGTCAACGACAACGCCGATGGCGCGCTTGAGGGAACGCGCCCCGAGAAAGTGCTCAAGGTGGTCAAGGCCAAGGGCACGGTGACTGCAATCGATCTCCAGAAGCGGACGGTCAACCTAGCCTTGGCAAAGACCGGCGCTGTGGAACTGGCATTCGCCCAGCCCGCGGGGCGCGAGCACGTCAAGGCCGGCAAGAAGGCTGCCAAGCGCATCGGCAAGTCGCGCCTGCGGTTGGAGGAGGTTCCCGTCGGCGCCAAGGTGCGAGTGCAGTACTACCCGCTGATCAGCCAGTTGATGGAAGTAGTGCTCGACTAGGCGGCGGCGCCGGCCGCATCGGGGAGCTGCTGGGACAGGTAGATGCCCAGCCCCATGTCGTCGATCATCTGAAGTTGGGCCTCCAGCCAGTCGACATGCTCCTCCTCGTCCTTGAGGATCGTCTCGAACAGCTCGCGTGACGCGTTGTCGCCAGCCGCGACTGCGTCCTTGATGGCGGCGTTTAGGATCCGCACGGCGTCGTACTCCAGCTGCACGTCGTTGCCGAGCTGTTCGTGGACGTTCTGGCCGACGTTGAGCGGGCTGAGCTCGCCCATGCCGGGCACCCCCTCGAGAAACAGGATGCGCTCGATCAAGATCTCGGCATGGCGCATCTCACCGATGGCTTGCTGCTTAATGAACGCCCCGAGCTTGCTGTACCCCCAGTTGTCACACATCTCCGCATGGACGATGTACTGATGGATCGCCGTGAACTCCCCCTTGAGCACGCGGTTGAGGTGTTCGATGACCTTGGCATCACCTTGCATAGTCCGATTATAGGGGACCCCAGCGGAGCCTCTGGGTGCGAGCTTCGTCCAATGACAATGCGCCCTCGCCGGCTATGCCCGCGGGGCCCAAATCCCCACTGTGGGGCCGGATCCGGACGCGGTTGAAGTGCGCATAACGGGTCCGTCGCGGAAGCCGGGCTTGCCGATCATGGGTGGCAGATCGCGCGGCACCAGCATCTTCTGGTGGTTGGCCTCATGCTCTTAGTCAAACCGTAACCATCGACATCGGCGATGCCTTCTCTGGGCGCGTCGGGCCGGCCGCCGAACTGAGTCGCGTCGGTGCCTCCACCCACGAGGCCGCCGCGGTCGGCAGCCGGACCTCCGCCGGCCTAGCGATCCGCGACACGCGCCGGGAGACGGCTAGGCGGGGACTGTCGTCAAGTATCTCGAGGATTGGGAAGGAACGCCCGGCGGATCCGGTCGCCTAGGCCACCCTAGTCATCATCGTCACTATCGTCGTCATCGGAATCATCGTCGTCGGAGTGGCAGGCCAAGAAAACGAAATTGAAACTCACTTCATCGGACATCGAGGAGCTGGCCGTAACGCTTGGTGCGTGCGACAGCCTCAAGCCCGCCTGGAGCAAGCTCGATAGCGCCGCGGCGCACCTGTTCCCACGCTGGATTGTCACTCCGGTGGCGTTGGTCACACTCGAGTTGCGCACTGTGACGCCTCCTGTAGAATTTGTCTCGCACCGGATCACAGCGACTTTGTCAGGCATGCATCCTGAGCTGTCGTCGTCCGAGGCCCGGGATGCCGTGGGGAACACCCAAGCTGCCGATAGCAATGCGGCGATAGACGCCGCCATCATTCGCGTCATGTCTTTTCCTGTCTCCCTCGCGATGTAAGAAGCTCTCCGCGCTTGAGATCTAGGAAGCCCGCAGGAACGCCTCTGATCCCGATTCTAGCCCTGAAGCAACAGGTTCGCAACATACAGTGCGCGCCATAGAGTGCGTGCCAGCGAGGGTGCGAATTCGTTGCACGGAAGTGTCGGCGCCCACGCGCAAACAGCGAGTCTTGGGAGGTTCTGGTCAGTGTTTTCGTCGCCAGCATGCTAGAATCGCAGCGTCTGCATGGCAGGCAGGGGAGTATCCAACCATGACCTCTACGACCAGACGCTCGTTCCTCGGAACGGCTGCCGCGCTGCCAGCGGTCTCGGCGGCCGCGGCCTCGACGGAAGGGTCGGCCAACGGCGGAGGCCCGCACCACTGGGACGACCTCAAGCTGGCTGTCGCAACCTATTCTCTGCGCAAGTTCAGCCGGTCGGCGGCGATCGACATCTGCCGCCAACTGGGGGTGAAGTACGTCAACGTGAAGTCATTTCACATGCCGTACTACCTCTCGGATGATGACCTCAAGGCCGCCCGGAAGGAATTCGAGAGGGCTGGCCTCGAGATCGTCGCCGGCGGCAACATCTCCCTCAGGAGCGACGACAGCAGCGAACTGGAGCACTACTTCAAGTACGCGGTCGCGGCTGGGATGCCCATCATGGTTTGCGCGCCGACGCACTCCAATCTCGGGGCGATCGAAAAGCTTGCCATCAAGTACGACCGCAAGATGGCCATCCACAACCACGGCCCGGAGGACAAGTTCTACCCGGCTCCCAGCGACGTCATCAAGCGCGTCAAGGACATGGACCCGCGGATGGGCCTCTGCGTGGACGTGGGCCACACCGTGCGAACGGGTGCCGACATTCTCGAGGAGATCGATGGCGCTTGGGATCGGATCTACGATTTCCACGTCAAGGATCTGACGGATTTCACCAGCAAGGAAAGCCGGGTAGATGTCGGTGACGGCAAGATGCCCATCGCTGCGATCTTCGAGATGCTCAAAGAGCGCAGCTACCAAGGTGTGGTGGGCTTGGAGTACGAAGTGGTTGCGGACCATCCGCAGCTGGGCATGGCAAAGTCGTTCTCGTACATGCGCGGCGTGCTGGATGGGCAGGCCTGATCTTGCGCCAGAGGCTGGCGTCGACCCCGACCTCCCGCACCTCCACGGCAGCTTAGGGCCTGATCCCGATCGCAACGCTGACGCGGTTGCCGGCGGCAGCGGCAGCTCACAGAGCCCCTGCTAGACCTGCATGCCCAAGAACATCCCCCTCCGCCCGCAGGGCCTTGTGCCCACAGCTGCGCGGCTGAGCAGATTCGCGGTTGCAATTGTCGCGTTCGCGGCGGCACTCGTCCCGGCCAGCCTGCCTGCCGAGGACGCGGTAGTCGTCGGCATTGCCAACTTTCCGCCGCTCGTGATGGAGGCTGACGGGAGCTTCGAAGGATTCGATATCGACATCTGGAACGAGATTGCTGACGAAATCGGCGTCGATTCAACCTATGTCCTCATGCAGTTCGCCGATCTCATGGAGGCACTGAAGACCGGTGAGGTCGACGCCGCGATCGCCGGGATCAGCATCACGCATGATCGCGAGCGGGAAATGGACTTCAGCCACCCCTACATGGACACCGGGTTACGGATTCTCACGGCCGTGGACGAGGATCCCGGGTGGCTCCGGTCGCTGCGGTCTCTGGCGGCGGCGGCAACGCTCGATATGCTTGGCTACCTCGTGGCGTTCATCCTGATCTGCTCGCATATCCTCTTCCTCGCGGAGCGAGGAAACTCCGACATTAGCAGACGGTACTTCCCGGGAATCTTCGAAGCTAGCTGGTGCGTTCTGGCAACGATCACGACCGTTGGCTACGGAGATGTGGCGCCGCGGCGCTGGCTTGGACGCTTTGCGGCCGCAGTCATCATGCTGATCGGCATCGCCCTGTTCGGGATGGCGATCGCACAGTTGTCGGCCGGATTGATGATGCAGGCGCTCAAGAGCGATATTGCCGGACCGGAAGACCTCGAAGGACGCCCTGTCGCGACCGTCTCAGGGACAACCAGCACCGCCGTCGCCGTCCGCTACGGTGCCCGGCTGCATGAAGTGGAGGGAATCGATGCCGCGCACCGCTCGCTTGAAGCGGGAGAGGTCGATGCGGTCTTGTTCGATGCCGTACCGCTCATGCGTTATGCCGTTGAGGACGGAAACAACTCGGTGACGATCGTGGGGCCATTGATCGAGCCGCAGTCCTACGGAATCGCGTTTCCGGCGGGAAGCGACCTGCGGGAAGCCGTGAACCGAGCACTGTTGGAACTCGAGGAGTCTGGCAGGTTCGGACAGATCCGGGCTGAGTGGTTCGGATCCTCGGATTAGCGCCAGCCGCCGGCGGTCCATGGGGGGCGGGCTGCGCGGGCCGTCCATCCGTTGCAGGCGGGGGCTGCGGCAAAGCCTACAGATCTTCGCCATGTCGACGGACTCAAGGCCGGGGCCCGATCCGTCGCTGCCCGGGATCTCTCCGGCAAGTTCGCTGACGGGAGAGCCCTCGGTGACAGGGGACGAAACATCTCAATCAAGCGCGGCCCGCACTTTTAGGTGACCAATTGCGGCCAATATTGGCCAGTAGCGTCCTAGATTCAACGGGATACAGGTGGAGACAGAGGGGCTCAAGCGAACATTCTGGACTGGCGTGAGGTGCGGTCGAGACGTAATTGGGCCGCGCTTGATTGTTCCCCGGGCCGCGCTTTCAGGGTTTCAGCCAGACCACAAGATGTAGGGGGTACGCTAGTCATCCAAATCGAGGCGACCTAGGATACCGTTCGCCTCTCTGAGTTGGTTGATCGCGTCGTCAGCTCGACTGCGCGCGGACTCGATTCGCGTTATCGCTTGCGTAATCTCTACGCCACCCCTGACCTTGCGCTTCGATGAGGGTACAGGCTCGAAGCGAACCTCAAGGCCGACAGCCTCGGCTATTTCGACTGCCCGAGAGAGCTTCGGCTCGTGCCTCCCCAGGGCTTCGCGAATTGCGAGGCGCGGCAGGCCGGCCTCCTTGGCGACACTGATCTCCGATCTACCCGCCAGTGCACGCATCACTTTGCGCCTAAATCGCCCTAAGTGATCCAAATGGCAATTATGCCACTTGACAAACGGGGGGGGTGGCACTCTCGACAGATAGATTGCCGATTCGTGTGGAAAAAACCATGAATCGGATGTTGCAATCTCGCAACGTATGATCTACGATACTAATATGGTCTCTCATACCGGTGACGTGATCTGCGCCGCAGAGCGATTCATGGGAGCTCGCAACATTGCCGGATCCACGCTCTGCCGAGTCGCAGTCGGCAACTCGACAGCTTGGAGTCGCCTGCCCACGGGCAACGTGACTGTTCGCACGGTCACGCGCCTGATGCAGTACCTCTCCGACAACTGGCCGGCCCACCTCGAATGGCCCCCGGACGTCCCGCGCCCCGCGCCCGCGAGCGCCTCGAAGGAGGCCGCCTGATGCCCGGCGTGACGCAGATCCCTCCGGACGCGCTGCCCCCGCTGGATCCGGATCCGGTCCCGGCGTCTCATTCAGGCGTCGACCTGATGCGCGCCCTCCGCGAGGCGAGCGCCCTGCCCGGCCTGGTCGGCCTCGCCCGCGATCTCGCCGCTTGGACCGAGACCGTCGCGGCGGACAGCTGCGACGCCGCAATGCTGGCCGACCTCGAGGAGCTCGGCCGCCGGGCGCACGAGCTGGCGGCCTTCATCGACCGCGACGGCGAGCTGCCTGCCTGCTGTCTCCCTCCGGAGGAGCCGGCATGACTCCCGAGATTCCTTCCGCCGCGCTGGCCGCGGTCATCCTGTGGGCTGCCGCCTCCCTGGCGCTCCGCGCCCTGGAGGCCGCCCTGGGCATGCTCTGCGGCCGCCCCTTCCGCTGGCGCGCCGAGGTGCGCCGCTCCGGCCGCTGGATCCTGTGGTGCGACTACGGCAGCCGCCGCGCCGCCCGGACCGTCGCCCGCCAGGCCTGCGCCCGCGGCCCCTACTCCCGCTGGCGCGTCAGGAGGGTCTGGCTGTGAGCGGCGAATCCCATCGCGCGATCCTCGCGCTCCAGTTCCGCGGAGAGCGCCGCAGCGTCCATATCGAGCTGGGACCCGTCCTGGCGCTGCCCGGCCGCTCGCCCGCCGAGCGCTCCCTCGCCATGCGCACCGACGCCGGCGCCGAGTCCCGGCAGGTCGTGCGCGACGGCATCGCCTTCCTGGCTGTCCTGGCGCAGGCACGCTTCCTGCTGCAGGCCGAGAGCGACGAGATCGCGAGAGGGCTGGGCAAGCCCCTCGCGCGCACGCGCACGAAAGAAGAGGAGGCCGCGTGAGCGACGGCTGGCTGACCGCTGCCGAGATCGCGGCCTGCCTGGGGATTACCGAGCCCGCCGTCCGGCTTCGGGCCCGCCGCGAGGGCTGGCCCTGGCGCACGTGCCCCGCGGACGGCATCAGGGGGCCCCACCCCCGCGCCTACGAAGTCTCCGCCCTGCCGGCAAGCATCCGCCGGAAGCTCGGAGCCTCGCCCATGGAGCGGCTGCGCGCCGCCGCCCCCGAGCTGCTGAAGCGGCTGGAAGTTTCCACGACCGAGCTGGTCGACTACCGCGACATGATGCGCGCCTCCTGCTCCGCTCCGGACGGCACGATCGCCGATCCCGGCGACGAGGAAGAGGTCCGCTCGCTCTCGCTGGAGATCGAGCGCAACCAAGCCGCCATCGCCCGGGCGAGAGGGGCGGAGTCGTGATCCTCGACCCCATGGGCTTCAGAGGCCCGCAGCGGGCAGGCCCGATCCGCCACGGCCGCCGCTCCTCGCTCGGGCGCTGGCAGCGGAACCAAGAGACGATCCCGCCGCCGGAGCGCTCGCGCCGCGACAGGGAGGGCTCCCGGTGAAATACCTGCGCCCCGTCCTCGATGTCGCGATCAATCCGCTGGCGATGCGCCGCCCCGAACGGCAAGCCGGCGAGCTGCTGGCCTGCGCGCTGCTGTCGCCGGAGTTCCTGAGATCCTTCCGGGATAAGCGCGCGACCGATCCGACTCCGGACATGGAGATCGCCGCGCGCGAGTTCGGCCTCGGAAGGGCCGCGCCGATGCTGTGCGGCTACGCCGTGAGGGCCATCGCGCGCCCGGACCTGGCCATGCTGGCCATGCGCCAGCCGCACGGGCGGGCGCTGATCGCCGCCGCCATCGACTGCCTGGCGAAGGAGACTCTCGATGACTGTTGACCCCTTCCTGATCCCTATCCCGGCATCCGAGATGCAGATGTCGGACCCGCCCCCGGGCCGGCCCGCCCGGCGCTGGGGGCCGGGCCTGGCCGGCAGGATCGAAATCGCCGTGGCGCTGGATTGCAGCGAGGCGGCGGTCCGCGCCCGCGCTAGGCGCGAGGGCTGGCCCCGCATCGCCCGCCTGGCCGGCCCCCGCGGCGAGACGGTCTACCGCGCCATCGACCTGCCCGCCGACGTGCGGGCTGCATTGGAGGGCTCCCGATGAATTCGGAAATCTACATCGCCGCATGCGTCACCGTCTCGGCTGCCTGCAACTGCGCCGCTGTCGCGTTCCTCCTCTTGACCCTGCGCGACATGCAGGGCAAGAGGGGCTGGCCCGAGCGACTGGTTGACCGGCTGTTCTCGCGCAAGGAGGGTCAGCGGTGAGCTCCGCCCCAGTCGATCGTGTCCGCGTAGATTTCGTGCGGGATGTCGACGCGAGCCTTCCGGGCCTGGTTAAAGCGCCCGCATGCATGCACCCGGACCGTGATCTCTCGCGGGGCTTCGTCGTGCAGCCGGAACATGCAGTCTTCGCCGGGGTGCCGGAAGGCGAGGCGCTTCGCCCACTGCGGCCGGCCCCGCCCTTCCAGCGCGACCTGCCAGCGCCGTCGCGAGCGCAGGAAGCGCCTCGGCCCCAGGACCTCTACGCCGCTCACGGCCCACTCGGAAGCGCTCTCTCCCTTCAGCAGCGCGAACACGCGGCGCGGATCTCCGGCCGCCTCGGGCGCGTAGTCGTCGACGAAGACCTGCAGATCCTTATTGCGCACCGATCCGAATCCAAGCAGCTCCCTGCAGAGTCCGAGCGCCGCCGAAGCGAGCGAGACGAGTTCCGAAAGAGCCAAGTTTCCCCCTGTTGCCCCAGGGGGACGCGGGGGCGGCCGCTGCAACGGCTCCCCCGCACATCATCATCGCACGGGAGGCGCCGGTGAGTGTCTCCCGGGTGGTCAAGCGCCAGCGGCGCGAGGAGTGGCGGGTCGGGACGCGCCGGGCGGTGGCGGTCCTGGAGCGCCGGGGCGTGTGCTGGTCCGACTGGGCCGCCGAGCGCGGCTTCTCCCTCCACGCGGTCAAGGACGTCGTGCGCGACCGCAACCCCGCCACGCGGGGCGAGCTGTTCGAGGTCGCGTCGCGGATTCGCGCCGAGGCCGCGGAGGGCATGCCTTCCGGGCCCGCCCAGGCGACCGCCAAGATGATCCACGATTGCGCCAACGCGCAGGCGGCCCTGGGGGTCTGCGCGGTCCTGCTGTCGGACTTGCTCCGCTCCGGATGCATCCCGGCCGACGAAATCGATCGCGCGAGACTCGCGCTGTCCCTGGCCAAGTCTTCCTCCGGCGGCGCGCTGTCCGGGGCGGAGCGGCCGGCGATCCCTCCGGCGGCGGAGACGGAGGATTTCGCCTGATGCACGCCGCCTCCCTGGAAAGCTCCCCCCGCCTGCAGCAGGCGCTCGACCTGCTGCTGGACGGCCGCGAGCGCTCCACGCTGGAGATCATCGCCGGCGCGCGGGTCTGCGCGGTCAACTCCGTCATCGCCGAGCTGCGCGCCAACGGCTTCGAGATCCGCTGCCGGCAGGCGAGCGATCGCGGCGGCCGGGTCTGGCTGTACCGGCTGGACCTGGACGATCCCGCCACCGCCGAGAAGGCATCCAAGTTCCGCCAGCTGGAGCTGGAGGCGTGATGGAGGTCGATATCCGCCGCATCGCGAAGGCGCTGGGCGTGACGGCCAGAACGGCTCGGGCTCGCGCCCAGAGGGAGGGCTGGCCGCACCGCATGTCTTCTCTGCGCCGCGCTCGCGTCGAAAAGCCGCACCTCTATGCGCACGAGTCCAGGGTGCGCCGCTGGGCCGGGACGCTGTCCGGCCGGCCCGGATCGGTGCGCGCCGTCATGAAACACGCCCGGGCGTTCTGGCGATTCGCCGTCGCGGAGGGCTGGATAGACCGGTCCCCGATGGACAACCTCTCCATGCCGCGCGACGACCGCAAGCAGACCCAGCCGCTGTCCCGCGACGAGATCCGCGCCATGCTGCGAGCCGCGCCCGCCGGCTCTCCGGAGAGAGCCATGCTGCTGCTGATGCGCTACTCGGGCCTCGCCGTCAGCGACGCCGCCACGTTGCGGCCGGACGACATTCGCGACGGCGCTGTCGTGGTTCAGAGGCGCAAGACATCCACGCTGGTGTGCGTGCCGCTGCCCGCGGCGGTCGAGGCGGCCCTGGCGGCTCTGCCGCACCCCGGCGGCTACTGGTTCTGGACGGGCAAGTCCGAGCCTGTCACCGTCGCCAAGGGGTGGCGCGAGCGGCTGAAGGCGGTCGCCAAGGCCGCGGGCGTGGAGGGTTTCCACCCGCACCGCCTGCGCGACACCTTCGCGGTCGAGCTGCTGCTGGACGGCGTGGCGATCGAGGACGTGGCCAAGCTGCTGGGCCACTCGTCCGTGACGATGACCGAGCGCTACTACGCGCCGTGGAACCGGGCCCGCCTGCAGCGCCTGGAGGGAGTGGTGCGAGCGGCTCACGGCCGCGATCCGGTCCTGGCGGAGGTCGCGCAGTGAAGCGCTACGACGAGATGAGCGACTCCGAGCTGCTGCGCGAGCTGCACAAGCAGCAAGCCCGCAAGCGCGCCTACACGCGCTACGGATTCGGCGACGGCGACGGATCCCAGCAGGACCACATGATCCAGCAGATCATCGACGAGGCCGACATGCGCGGCATCTTCGCCGAGACGGCGCTGGGCTGGTACGCCGCCGCCAAGGAGGCTCCCGCCGGATGATCCGGCGGGAGGCGGAGGTCTCGATGCGCGAGATCGCGGAGGCGCTGGGGGCGAGCCATCGCCGCTTGGCGAAGCGCGCCGCCAGCGAGGGCTGGCCCTGGCGCGAGGAGTGCGTCCGGGGCGGCCGCCTCCGCCTCTACGACATCTCCGCCCTCCCGGCCGACACCCGAGAGGCCTTGAACGCCCCTTCAACGACGCAAAAACCCCCCGTAACGACGACTTCAACGAGTGACAAGATGTCACAATCCGTCCCGCCGGAAGCGGAAGCCCTGGCCGGGCGCTGGGAGTCCCTGCCCGAGTCCCGCCGCCGGGCCGCCAGGGCCAAGCTGGCCGCGCTCGACGCCGCGCTGGCGATCCGCGAGCGCGAGGGCATCACCCTGCGCGCCGCCTGCCAGCGCGCCGGGGAGGAGTCGGGCTATTCGGCCGCGACC
>JAJDZN010000292.1 GCA_022824585.1 Bryobacterales bacterium
GTGCTGTTGTTGTACTCCGCCTCCACGTCGATCTGGAACGTGCCCTCGATCGTGTTGGGGAGCATTCCCGAGACGCGCACGCGGCCCTGGTCGTCCGTCGTCATGGTGGCGACGCGAGATGCGCCGAAGAAGGTAACGCTCGGACCGGAGGCGGGAGACCGCAGCGTGACCGCAGCTTTCGCCACGGGCTTGCCCGTCGCGTCCACCACTTCGATGATTGGCTCGGCGGCGACGTTCTGGTTGATGTTGTTGATCCCGCCCTCGCCGGAAAGCACGCGAATCTGAATCGCAGCGTCTTGCGCGAGCCCAGGCGGCGGAATCACTAGCAGCGCACAAAGCGCAACGGCTAGAGCTTGGAGAGAAAGGTGAACCATGAAGCCTCCGGGCCAGCGGTGCCGCGCACTGAACGCGCAGCCTAAGTTTGCACAGCTTTCGACTAGCCGAATCGGCCGTTCAATGCTGAAAACATAGAGACGGTAAGGCGGGTGCAGGGGTTACAGCCAGACCGGCCCCGGAAAACCCTATGCGGTGCTCGCCACGGCCTCGCCCACGGGCTCGAAACCGAGACTGTCGAGCAACACGACGATGTCGTCGTCGGTCAGGCCCTTGCGCGTGTCAGCCTGCCGCGTGAAGGCCTCGTACACCGTGCGCAGGTCGTCGCGCCCCAAGTCTCCGTAGCCGAGTTGCTCGACGCGCTGGTGCAGCGCGTGCCGGCCGCTGTGCTTGCCCAGGATCAACTGCGAGCCCGGCACGCCGACAGAGTCCGGCGTCATGATCTCGTACGTCGTGCGGTGCTTGAGGTAGCCGTCTTGGTGAATCCCGGCTTCGTGGGCGAACGCATTGCGCCCCACGATGGCCTTGTTCGGCTGCGGGCCGAAGGTGATGCACTCGCTCAGGGCCTGGCTGGCGGCGTACAGCTTGGTGGCATCGATGCCGCAGTGGTACGGCACGCGGTCTCGACGCACCATCATGATCGCGACCACCTCTTCCAACGAGCAGTTGCCGGCCCGCTCGCCGATACCGTTGAGCGCGCACTCGATCTGGCGCGCGCCCGCGTGCAAAGCCGCGATCGAGTTGGCGACCGCCAATCCGAGATCGTCGTGGGTATGGACGCTGATTTCCGCCCTGTCGCCCACCGCCTCGACCACCCGGGCGATCTTCTCGGCGTAGTCGTCGGGGGTCATGAAGCCTACCGTGTCGGGAATATTGACCACGCTTGCGCCGGCGTCCACCGCCGCCTCGCACACGCGGCACAGATAGCCGATTTCCGTCCGCGTCGCATCCTCGGCGGAAAACTCCACGTCGTCGACGTAGCGCCTGGCCAACTCCACGCCCTCCACGGCCTCTTCCAGCACCTGCTCCTGCGACTTGTTGAACTTGTACCGGAGATGGATCTCGCTGGTGGCGATGAAGCAGTGGATGCGCGGCCTGGCATGGCCGTCCAATGACTGGGCGGCCCGCTCGATGTCGATCGGCACCGCCCGCGCCAACGCCGCCAAGTACGCGCCCGGATGCTCGCGACAGACCGCGCGCACGGCTTCGAAATCCCCCTCGGAGGCGATCGGAAAGCCGGCCTCGATGACATCCACGCCCATTTCGACCAGGTGCCTGGCCACTCGCAGCTTCTCGGGCGTGGTCATGCTGCAGCCCGGAGACTGCTCGCCGTCGCGCAGAGTGGTGTCGAAAATATGTACTTGGTCGGACATCGAACGGAGTTCCTCCGATTCAACGTACTCGCTCCGGCAACGATAAAGCAAATTTGAATTATTTTGGAATATAATTAATTTCAATTATGGATCTAGCTCTCCTCAAGCTCTTCGAAACGGTGGCCGAGGAGGGCAGCTTCTCAAGGGCCGGGCAGAGGCTCTTCCGGACGCAGCCGGCCATCTCGCTGGCGCTGAGGCGGCTGGAAGACGATCTGGGCGTGACCCTGATCGACCGGTCCACGCGATCCCTGCGGCTGACCGACGCGGGGCACAAGGTCAGCGCCTACACCAAGGAGTTCTTCACGCTGGAGCGCGAGATGCGCGTGGCCCTGTCGGACTTGCGCGACCGCGCGGCCGGCAAGCTCACCATTGGCGCCAACGAATCGACGGCGCTCTACCTGCTGGGGCACGTAGAGCGGTTCCGCCAGGAGCATCCCGGCATCCAAGTCGAGCTGCGGCGCAGCCTTTCCAGCAAGATTCCCCAAGCGGTACGTGACGGTGCGCTCGAGCTGGGGGCCATCAGCTACGACCCGGCCGACCCCAACCTGAGCCTGTTCCGGCTCTACGACGACCGCCTGACTTTCGTCGTCTCGCCCGATCACCGCCTGGCCGGCCGCAGGAGCGTCAGCATCGCCGAACTCGGCTCCGAGACGTTCATCGCCCACAACGTGGTCTCGCCATACAGGGCGCGCGTGATCGAGACGTTCCGCCTGCACGCGGTGCCGCTCAACATGGAGATCGAGATGCCGACGATCGAGACGATCCGGCGCTTGGTGCAGAGAAATCTCGGCGTGGCGTTCCTGCCGAAGATGTGCGTGGAGCGCCAAATCGAGAGCAGCACGCTGTGCGAGGTCGTCGTCCGCGAGCTCCAAATGGAGCGCCAGATCCACCTCGTCTATCCGCTAGGCCGGTATCTCTCGCAGGCATCGCGGGCGTTCTTGGAACTGGTCGGGGCACCGATTCCAGAAGCGTAGGCGGGTGCCGGGGGGAGCACGCGTGCTAGTCTGGGCGCATCCCAGCAGGCCGGCGCTGCCGTTCCCGTTCCCGTGAAACTCTGCTACCTCGACTGCTTTTCGGGCATCGCCGGCGACATGCTGCTGGGGGCCTTAGTGGACGCCGGCTTGGATGTCGCCGTACTCCGGGCCGAGATCGCCAAGCTCGGCGTGGACGGCCTCACGCTGCACGCCGAACCGGTCAAGCGGGGCGGCCTCGCGGGCACCAAGGTCAGTGTCGAGGCTAGGCACGACCACAGCCACCGCTCGCTCGCAACGATCGAGCGCATGATCGCCGAATCAGCCTTGGATGAACGCGTCAAGCGAGACAGCACCAGCGTGTTTCGGTGCCTCGGCGAGGTCGAAGCCCGTTCCCATGCGATTCCGGTCGAGAAGGTGCATTTCCACGAAGTCGGAGCGTACGACTCGATCGCGGACATAGTCGGCGCTTGCGCCGGCCTGCGCGCCCTTGGGGTCGACAAGGTTTGGTGTTCTCCGATCAATTTGGGCAGCGGGACCGTGCAGGCGGCGCACGGCACGATGCCGGTGCCGGCGCCGGCCACGGCACGCTTGGTGGAAGGGGTACCGACCTACTCCGACGGCCCGAGCGTAGAACTCACCACGCCGACGGGCGCGGCCCTCGCCGTGACGCTCAGCGAAGGCTTCGGCCCGCCCCCGGCGATGCGCATCTCGCAGAGCGGCTACGGTGCCGGATCGCGCGACTTTCCGGAGCGGGCCAACTTGGTCCGAGTGTTGATCGGCGAGGCCGAGCAGGCCGACACGCCGCCCGAACCAGTCTGGATTCTCGAAGCGAACATCGACGACATGACTCCCGAGATGGCGGGCTTCGCGATGGAGCGCCTGCTCGAATCCGGAGCCCTCGACGTAACGCTCACGCCGGTACAAATGAAGAAGAATCGCCCCGGCTTCACCTTGACCGTGCTGGCGGGCCCTCACGACCGCGAACGACTCGGAGCGATGATCCTGGCGGAGACCTCGACGCTCGGGATCCGCGAAGTCTCGGCGAGGCGCAGGGCGCTGCCGCGCGCGTGGACCGAGGTCAGCACCAGCTACGGCCCAGTCCGGGTGAAGACGTCCGGGCCGTCCGGCGGGCCAGAAGCAACGTTCGCTCCCGAGTACGAGGACTGCCGCAAGCTCGCGCGCGAGCACGGCGTGCCATTCAAGCGGGTCTGGGAACAGGCGCACCGAGCATACCTGCAGAGCCGGGACGCGTAACGGCGCGATCTCGGGGCCGGCCGCCGTGCAAGACTAGAACTAGCGTCTCGCTATGCCGAAATTCTATATCTCGACGCCCATCTACTACGTCAACGCCGCGCCACACATCGGGCATGCCTACACGACGATCGTGGCCGATACGATCAAGCGGATCCGGCGCATGCTGGGCAACGATGCCTACCTGACGACGGGCAGCGACGAGCACGGCCAGAAGGTCGAGCGGTCAGCGGCGGCCGCGGGTCTGGAGCCGCAGCAGTTCACCGATCGCGTCTCGCAGGCGTTTCGCGCGGAATGGGACGAACTGGGCCTGGAATGCGACTTCTTCCGGCGCACCAGCGACCCGCGCCACGCCCTGGCAGTGCGCAAGATCTTCGAGCGCTGCCTGGCCAACGGGGCGATCTACAAGGGCACCTACACCGGCAAGTATCACCTCGGCGACGAAGCCTTTGTGACCGATGAGGAAGCCGCGTCCGCTGATCCGGAGATGATCACGACGGTCACCGAGGAGAACTACTTCTTCCGCCTCTCCGCCTTTCAGGACAAACTGCTCGAGCTGTACGAATCCCAGCCTGAGTTCGTCCAGCCCGATGCCCGCCGCAACGAGGTCATGGCATTCGTGCGGGAGGGCCTGAACGACCTGTCGATCAGCCGTTCCACGCTGCGCTGGGGGATCCCCCTGCCCAACGATCCCGAGCACGTGTTCTATGTCTGGTTCGACGCGCTCACGACCTACATGAGCGCGGTCGGCTTTGGCGAACGCGACGGGCCGGGGTCGGACTACGAGCGCCTGTGGCCGATTGACGTGCACCTGGTCGGCAAGGAGATCGTCCGCTTTCACGCCGTCTACTGGCCTGCGTTCCTGATGGCGGCCGAGCTGCCCCTGCCCAAGCAGGTGTGGGCCCACGGCTGGCTCATCTTCCAAGGCGGCAAGATGTCCAAGACCAAGGGCAACATCGTGCGAGCGCTGCCCATCAAGCGGGTCGTGGGCGTGGACGGCCTGCGCTACTACCTGCTGCGCGAGATCGTTTTCGGCCACGACGGGAACTTTTCTCACGAGGCGCTGACAGTGCGCTACAACGCCGATCTGGCGAACGGTATCGGCAACCTGGCCAGCCGCACCTCGTCCATGCTGTCGCGGTACTGCGGCGCCAAGATCCCGGAGGCGGTCACAGGCACTGACAGCGGCGGCCTGCCCCAGCTGGCGACACTCTGCATTGGCGACGCCATCGAACTCTATCGCAAGTTCGCGTTCTCCAAGGCGCTAGAGACGATCTGGTCGCTACTCGCTCGGACCGACAAGTACATCGTCGAGCACAAACCGTGGGAGCTGGCGCGAGCAGACGACTCGGATTCCAGAATCCAGCTCGAGGCCACCCTCTACAACACCGCCGAGGCGCTGCGCATCGCCTGCGTGCTGCTGGCGCCGGTCATCCCGGCGGGCGCGCAGAGGATCTGGGAGCTGCTGGGACAATCCGGTGCCGTCGCCGAGCAACGACTGGACCAGCTGCGCTGGGGCGGGCTGGCCCCGGGAACCCCGGTCGGCGCGCAGGCTGCGATCTATCCTCGGCTCGACGTCAAGAAATCCGTAGAAAGCATGGAAGAACTCGAGGCCGAAGCACTGGCGGAGCAGGCCCAGCTCATGGGGGGCACACCGGCTCCGGAAGCCATCGAAATCGACACTCCCGAGATCGAGATCGGCGATTTCGCCAAGGTCGACATGCGGGTGGGCGTGGTGCGGGCAGCCGAACGGGTCAAGAAGTCGCGCAAGCTCCTGCAACTGTCGGTGGACATCGGCGAGGCCGAGCCGCGCACCGTCGTCGCGGGCATCGCCGAAAAGTACGGGCCGGACGAGATGGTGGGAAGACGCATTGCGCTGGTCGCCAACCTCAAGCCGCGCAAGATGATGGGGCAGCTGTCCCAGGGCATGTTGATCGCCGCGACATTGGAGGACGGCGAACCGCACTTGGCGGGCTTTCCGGCCGAGGCCCCGATCGGGGCTCGCCTCGGCTAGAGCCCGTTTCCGGCGGCCGAAGATGCTGGTCGATTCCCATTGCCATCTCGATGGCGCCGTGTTTGACGACGATCGCGAGGAAGTGATCGCCAGGGCGCGTCAGGCTGGTGTTTCCTACATGCTCGCCATCGGAACGGGGAACGGTCCTCCGGACTTGGAAGCGGCCATCCGCATCGCCGACCGGCACGAGGACATCGCGGCCACGGTGGGAGTGCACCCCCACCACGCGGCCAAGTTCGACGCGGCCGCCGCCGCCCGTGTCGAGGGCCTGTGCGACCACCCCAAAGTGCTGGCGGTCGGAGAGATCGGACTCGACTATCACTACGATAATTCGCCGCGCGAGGTCCAGCGGCGGGTCTTTGTCCGGCAGATGGAGATCGCCGCCAGCCGGCGCAAGCCGATCTCGATCCACACGCGCGACGCTTGGGACGACACCCTCGAGCTGCTCGGCGCGCACTGGGCCGGCAATGGCATCGGCGGCGTCATGCACTGCTTCACGGGCGACTCCGCTCAGGCGCTGCGGTGCTTGGAGATGGGCTTTCTGCTGTCGTTTTCGGGCGTGCTGACTTTCGCTCGGTCCGAGGACTTGCGCGCGACCGCCCGCTGGACGCCCATGGACCGGGTCTTGGTCGAAACGGACTCGCCGTACCTCACGCCGGCGCCGCACCGCAGGGTCCGCCGCAACGAGCCGCGCTTCGTCGTCGAGACGGCGCGCATGCTGGCAAGCGTGAAGGGCGTCGCGCTCGAGGAAGTGGCGCTGCAGACCAGCGCGAACTTCCGGGGCCTATTCAACCTCGCCAACTGAGCGCGAAGCCCGCTCCGCGATCTCTGCCACGTAGACCTGCGTGCGGCCCGACATATCACTTGCGAAGACGACCATCGTCTCGTCGCGGGAGAACGATGGATGCGGATGTGTCCACTGGGGCCCGTACACGCTGTCTGCGGCCATCTCCATCCAACTCAGCGACTGCCGCTTGTCGACAGCCGCGCGCGCCCGCTCCCAGTCTTCAGCCACTGCGTAGCGCGACAGGTGCCATTGCGTGCCTTGCGAGCTCGCCCCGGATCGGCACAGCTGCCTGCGCGACCCGCTGTCCACGTCAACGAGCTGCAGCCCGATGTCGGGATGCGCCGTGTCGCACAGAACCTGCGTGCCGGCCCGATTCGGCGTGATGTGCCAAGCGTTGAACTCGCTGACGGTCGAGATTTCGCCGCTGTGCCAATCCAGGCGCCTCAGCGCGAAAGGCCAGACGCAGAACACCAGGTCCTCGCGTTGCCCCAAGAACGTCTCGTGCACGATGAACTCGTCATTGCCGTGCTCGTGGAGGCACTCCATGCCGGTGCCGTCGCGGCGCACGCGGTGCATGCGCGGCGCCGGATCGCCGGCGAATTCGACCCACTCGGGATTCACGGGATTGAACTGCGGGTGGATGACCGTGCGCGGGAATTCGATGAATCCGCTCGTCCTGCCGTCCAGCGTGCCAACGGCCAAGCCCCAGCCGTCCGGGCGCTTGCAGGCGGCCACGTACCACTCTCCGTCCGAGCTGAGGGAACACTCGCCGAGCTGCCCGCCGCTGTCGAGGATCAAACTCTCCTCCAAGCTGTCGGGCTCGAGCCGCCAAATCGAGCCGGCGCGCACGAACAGGATCGCGCCGTCCGGCGCGATCAGTGCCGAGAACGGATGGATCGCCGCGCCATCCGTCAACTGGCGGATCTCCCCGTCCGGAAACGCCGCCGTGAACAGCTGCGCAGTGCCGCTGCGATAGCCGGTGAACAGCACGCCGGACTGGTCCGGAGTGAACGAGCACTGCAAGAAGTAGGTGGGATGGCTGATCGAGGCGTGATCGGTCAGGCGATGCACGCGAACCCCGGTCTCGGGATCGCGGAACGTCGTGCGCTCCGACGGGCCGCGGGCGCCCTTGCGCCATCGGACCGGCATCATTCGCTGCGGCGGAGCAGCGCCTCCCGCAACACGCGGGTGTCGCGCTCCAAGCTCATGTCCAGTCCCAGAACGACCCCCAGCGTGGGCGCGACGTCTTCTGGCCCTGCCACATCGTGATAGCGTCCCGGAAGGATGCCGGATCCCGCCAGCAGCACGGGCACGCGGCGATCGTATTCGTGCGCTGTGCCGTGGCCGGTGCCGGTCGACCCGCCCGGATAAACGTGAGGGCGAAACTGCACCTGCAAGTGCGGAGAGCGCGATGCAAAGTAAGAATTTTCAAACAGCACAGCAACGCCGCGGCCGCCGCCGGCAGCGAGCTGCTCGGCAGTCCAAACTTCCTCGACGACGGGCTGCGACCGCAGCAGCTCGGCCACGCACCGGCTGGCGTCGAGCCGCGACACGCCCCGCGCCGACAATCCGGCCTCGTTCCAATAGAGATTGCGGCCCCCGGCACTGTCGACGATCTCCGCCATGCCGCCGGACCCGCACGATTCGATCCCGGGCCGGGCCGCGTTCCAGAATTCCTCGGTGGACAGCCGCAGGCCGTCAACCCCATTGGCGGCCAGATGTTCCACTAGCGGGAGCGCACCGTGGTCGGCGGTCAATCCGATCGCGACCCGCTCCAAGCCCACCTCCTCGTCCAAGGCTGTCAGAAACTGCCCTAATCGACGGTCCAGGCGCAGGTGGTTGTCCATCGCTTCCTGGCTGAACGGGCCGTACCTGTGCCCGATCGCGTCCGTCGCAGAGAGACCGATCGCGAGCAGGTCGGGAGCTGCATCAGCGCCGAGCTCACCCGAGCGGACGGCTGCCAGCGCCGCGTCCAAGACGATTTCATCCGAGAACGGGGTCCTGATCAGCCCGGATTCAAAGCCCGTATCGCCGAGGCTGTGCGGAAACACGCTGTCTGTGCCTCCGCCTTCGGTCGGGAAGGAGTCCGCGCGCGCCAGCCGTTCGTAAAGGGCGATATCATCCGCGAGCCTGGTCCAGTCACGCCCCGCATAGGACGAGGCCGGCCCAGCGTCGTTGAATTCCCGCAGCCAGTCCGGAAGCGCGCCGCCGTAGTACGCCGACGAAACGAGGCAGCCGCAGTCAGGGCTGTACCAGAAGGCGCCATCGGCGCGCCGCCCTCCCAGCAGAACGGCCGAGCGATCCTTGGTCGACAGCGAGTAGACTACGGATCCCGCGCTGCTCGCCTTGAGCCTGTCGCCCAGCGTATCCGCCAATAGCGCGTGCGGCGAAGCGCCATCGCCGGGGCCGCCCACCGCGGCATACCGGTCATCACTCACGCAATAGACCGAGCCCTTGCCGGCTTCCCGCCAAGAGTTGCCCACGATTCCGTGGGTGGACGGATGCATGCCCGTCGCGACCGTCGCGTGCCCGGCGCCGGTCACCGTACCGGAGTGGCGATACCAGGAGTCGGTGAAGTAGGCGCCGTGCTCCAGCAGCCAGCGCAGTCCCCCGCTGTAGTGCGGCTCGAATCGGGTGATGTAATCGGCGCGCAGCTGGTCGATCGCAAGCAGCACTACCAGCCGCGGCGGAGGCTCACGCCGTGGCCGGCTCAAAGCCACTGCCAGTGCCAATGCTGCCAGCGCCAGCACCCAAGCCAGCCACTGCGCGATCCGGCTCATCGCTCGTCGCCCTCGGACGCCGCCACGGCGTCGCGAAGCAGGGCCTTGGCATCGTCCGCGTGGGACTCCAGCACTTTCACCAACACGTTGCCTACCGGTTGCTGGATTACATTCTCCCGCGCCAGCCAGCACTTGATCCCGGCTGATTCGAGCAGCGATTGAATGACTTCTGCCTCGACATTGGCCAAATGGCTCCTTGAAGAGAACACGGTCACCAAGCCGTCCTCGGTGCGTGGCGGTTGCATGAGACTCAGGCAGTCTATCAGACCGGGCAAGCTCCGGCCCCGTCAGCCTTGTGGAACGCTGCCTTGTGGAGTACTGTAGTCGGTGAGAGACTCCCATGAAGAGAAGCATCGCCATAGCACTGTTCAGCATGCTGGCCGTGGCCACAGCGGCCGACAATGACGGTCGCCCGGCTCCGACCGGCTACACCGACACGCCGTTCCTGCCCGGTGACCGCTGGCGCGTGCATGACGACGCCAGGCCACGGCCGCGATTGGTCGAGCCCGGCACGGCCAGCACGCAGTCCAAGCCGGGCCTGCCGCCATCGGACGCGGTCGTGCTCTTCGACGGCCGCGACTTGTCGAACTGGCTCGAGCGCAAGCGCGGCGAGACTTCGGCGCCGACTTGGAAGGTCGAGAACGGATACATGGAGGTCGTGCCCGGCACCGGCAGCCACATCACCAAGCAGAAGTTCGGCGACGTGCAGCTGCACATCGAGTGGGCCGCTCCAGCCGAGCCGCGCGGAAACAGCCAACAGCGCGGAAACAGCGGCATCTTGATCATGGGACTCTACGAGATCCAGGTCCTGGATTCGTACGACAACATCAGCTATGCCGACGGCCAGGCGGGAGCGATCTACGGGCAATACCCGCCAATGGTCAACGCGTCGCGCAAGCCGGGCGAGTGGCAGACATACGACATCATCTTCGAGGC
>JAJDZN010000165.1 GCA_022824585.1 Bryobacterales bacterium
GAGGAGCGCTATCGCCAGCGCACCTTGGCCCACCTGCAAACAACCGCTAAGGAGCTCGGTTACCAGCTGATTGCCGCTCCCACTTCAGCGCCCACGCCGGAGCCCGTTTCGGTGCTGGCGACCTGAGGTGTTTCACATCAGACTCACTCCAACCATGCGTCTCCGCTTGTTGCTGCTCCTTGTCGCCGGCGTCTCTTGCTTGCAGGCTCGCGTCGAGGAAAACGTCGTATACGCCATGCGCGGCGGGCTGGCAATGCTGCTCGACGTTCATTACCCCGATCGCTCCAACGGGTTCGGAATCGTCTTCATCCCCGGCAGCGGCTGGCACGCGCCGCTGACGTACGATGCGGCACCACTGAAGGCCTCGGGCTTCGCGAAGCTCTACGTTCCGCCCCTGACCGAGGCGGGCTTCACCGTCTTTGTGATCAATCACCGCGCTGCCCCGCGCTACTCCTACCCGGCGCCGATCGAGGACGCCCAGCGAGCCGCGCGCTTCGTACGCCACAACGCGGACCGGTTCGGCATTGACCCCGATCGCATCGGTGGCGTGGGCGGCTCCTCCGGAGGACACCTCATCAGCATGCTCGGCGTGCTGGACGGGGGCGGCGATCCAGCCAGCCCTGATCCGGTCGAGCGCGCGAGCGCCAAGTTGCAAGCCGTCTTCGCCAGGGCGGCCCCGTCCGATCTGACACGCGTTCAGGGACGGTTTTCGAGCGGTTCGGTCTCGTCGCTCCTAGGGATGCGCCTAGGGGCGCGGGACGCGCCGTCTTCCACCGAGCACCGCATCTATTGGGCGGCCTCGCCAGCAGCGCACGTGTCGCCCGACGACCCGCCGTTCTTGCTGATGCACGGAACTGCCGACGACCGGGTGGCGCACAGCCAGTCCGAGAGGTTCCTTGCGCTCTTGGAGGCAGTCGGAATCGAAGCTGAGCTGGTCATGATCGAAGGCGGCGGGCACGGAGCAAGCTTTCCCGGTGCTTCCGCCCCTCCGGACTATTTGGGGGCAATGGTGAGCTTCTTTGAGCGGAAGCTGTCAAGCGAAGCGAAAGCGGACGCCTCTCCGCCACAGCCATTGCAGCGAGACGCCCGCGTCGAACGAGACGTCCCGTTCGGCATGGTCTCCGGCGGTGCGTTGCTCATGGACGTATATCGTCCCGGCCGGCCGAACGGAATCGGGATCGTGCACATCACCGGGAGCGGCTGGCACTCTCCGCTCGCCGCCGGCGCGCCACAGCAGAAGGCCAGCCGCCAAGTGGAGGTCTTCGGCGCGCCACTGGTAAAGGCCGGCTACACGGTGTTCGCGGTAAACCACCGCACGGCACCTCTGAACAAGTATCCCGCCCAGCTCGAGGATGTCGAGCGAGCCGTGCGGTTCATACGCGCTCACGCCGCGCGCTGGGGCATAGACCCGGAGCGCATGGGCGGCGTTGGCGGATCGTCCGGCGGCCATCTCACGCTGATGCTCGGAGTGTTGCCAACGACCGGCGACGCGAGGGACCCCGACCCGGTCAACCGCGAGAGCGCGCGGCTACAGGCCATCGTGCCGTGGGCACCCCCAACGGACCTAGTGATGATCAACGGCGAGTACGGCCAGGGCACCTTCGGCTCGCTCTTCGGAATGCGCCTCATGGCGCGCGACCCGCAGAGTTCGCGCCAGTTCAAGGCCTATCGTGATGCATCGCCAATCCACCACGTCTCGCCCGACGACCCGCCCACGCTGCTCATACACGGCGACGCCGACAGCGTGGTGCCGCTCCGCCACTCCGAAATGATCGCCGCTCGCATGCGCGCCGCCGACATCCCGGTGGAGATGATGGTCATTCCGGGCGGCGGCCACGGGGCAGTGTTTCCCGGAAAGAGCGCGGACGCACCGGACTACGCGCAAGCCGCGGTGGACTGGTTCGACCGCCACCTGCGCGATTGAGCCCGCCTCGGCATGGCTCGGAAGCGGCTCAGTCCACGAGCGCTTGGTAGGTCAAGGTCTGGAAGTCCTGCCGTATGTTGAGGTGTGTGTACGGACGAACCTGCGTCATCAGGATTCCGATCAGCTCGTCCTCAGGGTCGACCCAGAAGACCGTGCAGTAAGCGCCGCCCCAGCCGTAGGTGCCCTCGGCGCTCGGCACCGCGCTGCGGCCCAGATCGACAGACACCGAATAACCTAGGCCGAAGCCAAAGCCCTCGCCGCGCAACCAGACCGCGCGGCCCCCCGTGTGGTTCGCAGTCATCAGCCGCACCGTGCGCGGGCCCAGAATGCGTGCGCCGTCGAGTTGCCCGCCGTTGAGCATCATCTGGTGGAAGCGGAAGTAGTCGCTGGTCGTCGAGACGAGTCCGCCGGCACCGCTGAAGTAGACGTGCGGCTCCCTCACCCAGCGACTCTGCTCGTCGGGCGCTTCCTGCAGCACTATCTTCCCGGCGTCGTCAGGCTGGTACAGCGCGGCGAAGCGCGGCAGCTTCTTGCCAGGCAAGTAGAAATGCGTGTCCCGCATGCCAAGCGGGCCAAAGATCTTCTTGCTGAGATACTCGTCCAGGGTCATCCCGGAGAGCACTTCGACCAATCTTCCGACCACATCGGTGGCAGGCCCGTACTCCCAGCGCTCTCCGGGCTCGAAGTTCAACGGCAGCTTGGCCAACGCTGCAACGTAGTCACCCACCGTGCCATCGGGCTTGCGGCCCTGGCGCAGTTCGTTGTAGAGGTCACGCGTGACGCCACGGTAAGGATTGGCGAGGCCGGCGGTGTGTGTGAGCAGGTGCTGGATCGTGATCGGGCTCTCGGCTCTAGCCGTCTTGTAGGGACCGCGCGCGTAGTCGCCAGGCTCCACCGGCACGGCAACCTCCATCTCGGCAAACTCCGGAAGGTACTTCGCAACCGGGTCGCGGAGCAGGAAGCGCCCCTCCTCCCAAAGCATCATCAGGGCCACGGAGGCGATCGGCTTGGTCATCGAAGCGATCCGAAAGATGACATCGGTGGACATCTGCGCACTGGCTTCAACGTCCCGATGGCCGAAGCTCTTGTGATAGACAATCTGGCCGCGCCGGGCGATCAGTGCCACGATTCCAGGTACTTCGTGGCGGTCTACATACCCTTGCAGGCTCCTGTCGATGCGGGCCAGCCGGTCGGGAGCGAATCCGGCCGTCGCCGGATCGGAAATCGTGGCGGAAGCGGCCGAGAGTCCAGGAACCAACAGGGCGGCGGCAACCAGCCCGACAGCGAACGCGTGCCTCGAGGGGTGTCTCATCGATGACTCCTTGGTGCCGATCCCGCCTAGCACGACGGGCGACCGATTGGAACGTACCTTATAGGTTGTACCAAGACGGCTCTCAAGCTGTCGCCAGCATTCTCGGACTGCTACCATGCGACCGCGCCCGGCCGCGCCGAGTCTCGGCACGCGTTCGAGCGTGCGGTTCCATGCGCGAGCAACACACCATCCAAGGCCTCCCTCCCCGTTCCGATTCGGCGCGGACGAACCACTTGAACGTGTCTCGGCGCAGCCTGCTGGCAGGCCTGCCGGCTGTCGCGCTGCGGGCCCAGCAGCGGCAGCCCAACTTCCTGGTGATTGTCGCTGACGACCACGGCTGGAACGATCTCGGCTGCTACGGGCACCCGGTGGCGCGCACGCCACACTTGGACCGAATGGCCGCTGACGGCGTGCGCTTCACGCACTGCTACACCAGCGCGCCGCTGTGCAGTCCAGGGCGCGGGGCGGTGATGACCGGCCTGTACCCGCACGTCTCCGGAGTCACGCGACTGGTGCAGGGCGATGAGGCGCCCCGCCTGTCCCTGCGCCCGGGCCTGTGGACCTTCGCCAAGGGGTTGGAGGAACTGGGTTACGTAAACGCTGCGGTGCGCAAGTGGCACCTGTCAACGGCTGGCGCGCTGCCGCACGGCTTCCATCACGAATTCCCGTCCAGGCAGACCTACCTGGAGCAAGCGGAAGCCTTCTTGGAGCAACGCCACGAGCGTCCGTTCTGCCTGTACTTCTGCCCGACCCACACTCATCGTCCCTTTCGCAGCCATAGCGGATTCGAGTATTCGCCCGACGATGTCGCCCACTGTCTGCCACCGTACCTGAGGGACACGCCCCAAGTGCGCGAGCACTACGCGTGGTACCTGTCGGAGACCAGCAAGATGGACGACGAGATCGGTCGGCTGATCGCAGTCTTGGAGCGGACAGGGGAGTTGGACCGGACCGTGGTGGCGTACCTGACCGATCACGGGCCGTCGCTGCATCGGGCCAAATTCTCGCTCTACGACTGGGGCACCCACTCCAGCCTCGTCGTGCGCGGCCCCGGCGTCGCTGGCAGTGGCAGAGTCGACACCGGGCTGGCGTCCACTATCGATGTTGGCCCGACGCTGCTAGGCCTGGCGGGCGGCGCAGCGCCGAGTTCGTGCCAGGGTATCGACCTCGGCCCGCGCCTGGCAGGGCGGGATCGGAAGGCCCGGAGCCTTGTCTTCTCCGAGCATCACGAGAACAACCACCTCACGGCGGTGCGCGGAGAACGCTTCAAACTGATCCGCAATCACACCAAGGACGAGCCGCTCGTGTCGCAGCGAAACGTCCGCAACTGGCAAGGCATGGACGCGGACACGCTCCGGCAGCCTTACCCGCTGCCGCGGCCCGACCGCGAGTTGTTCGATCTGGCCGCCGACCCGCTGGAAAGCCGCAATCTCGCGGACGATCCCGCGTACCGCGAGCAGCTCGTGAAATTGGAGGGCGAACTAGACCAGTGGTCTGCCCTGCCCCGGCAGTGACCCCCGCCGCAGGCGGCAATGGTTCGGCGCACAGCGCCAGCCGGGCGTTACGAACCGCCGGCGGATTCGCTGAGGTAGGTTGCGATGTCGGCAATCTCGTCGGACGTGTACACCGTGTCAAGGTCGCCAGGCATCGAGGAACGCGCCCGAGTCTGCTGCTGCCTGACGTCCGCCTTGGCGAACGAGCGCAGCGGTGGCGGCACCGACGCCGCGTCGAAAACGCGGATGTGGGTCTCGGTCTCCTCGGCCAGAACCCCTGCCAGCGTCTCGCCGCTGCGCAGCTCAACCTGAACTTGCTCGAAGCCGAAAGCGATGCGCCTGTGCGGCTCCAGCACGTCACTTTCCAACTCCTGCGGGGTCTTCCCCTTGGCTGCGATCTTTAGGTTGGGTCCGACCGGCGTGCCTAGGCCGTCGAGTTGGTGACAAACGCTGCAGCGACGTTCGCGGGTCAGGTCAAAGAAGAGCTGCTTGCCGCGCAAGGCTCCTGCCGACAGTTCCGGCGACTCGGGGGAGTCAAACGCCGCCCCAAGCTCAACGATGGCTGCCGAACCTGCCGGCGGTTCGCTGGACAGGCTCATCACATACGCGGTGACCGCCCAGACTGCCTCCTCGGCGAGCACGTCCTTCCAGCCCGGCATGCTGGTACCGGGCAGGCCCTCGGCCGTGACGCGAAACAGTTCGCTCGGATCCCACACCCGGTCGCGCAACGCGGGCCCGCGCGCCGACCGGCCCTCCGAGCCGTGGCAATAGCCCACGGCGCAGCTCTTGGCGAACTGGGCCGAGCCCTCTGCGATCAGGCTCTGGGAAGCCAAGTCAACCGTATCCGCCGCTTGCAAACCAACGACCGACAGCAGTGCGACAGCTAGCCTCATCAGCGCTTCCCCCCCGGGACGAGACCTCCAGTTCATGCCTGCGCGTGGTTCATACCAGGCAGCTTGCCGCCAGTGCGCCGACCATGTCTCGCCAAGTATGTCCCATTCTTGCAGTTGCACCGCCTGGCGGCCGAAGACTTGCTCTAACCAAGTGGCCGCCGAGTGCGGAAAGGAGAACGCCGCGAGATGGCGAACCGAGGAAGCGCCGACTCATTGAAGCCGACTCCGCCCCACAAGGCGGAGCGCTGAGGAGACGAGCGCGCCGCCGAGAAAGCCCGCGATTGCCAGTGCCGGAGGCCAGACATCGAAGAGCGATCCCATCGGAAGGCCCCCAGGTAACAGGTCGTTCAGCAGCTCTACAAGCGCTCCGGCGAGCGCGCCTAGAACCGCCCAAGTCAAGGCCATCCTGATCGTGCCGCGTAAGTGCCTGTGCCACTTCTTCATGACCGCCCCCTTACGATTCCGTCCGATACGTTCTCTTCCATGGGTCTACTCGCGCCGGTCACGATCGTGATTTGGAGGCTCGACGACGCGCGCCATTCCTGCCAGAGCGGCGCTACCAAAGGCCTCGATCGGACTCATATGCCGCCGCGAACGGCCATTGTGCTTGCATCAACACCGAATGCTCCTCGACTGTCGCCGCCTCACACGAAGCCGAACAGCGCAGGAAACGCAACGACGACGAAGGCCGCCCACACGGCGTATACCGGCAGATAGGCTGTCTGCCAGCGTTCGAGGGTGGAGAACGTGCCGCGGCCGGTAAGGAACCGCGCGTACAGCCACGCCGACCACGCCAAGTTCACCAGCAGAACCAAGTTCTCGCCCAGGGCCGCCGCCCGATTCGGGCTCAAGCCGAACTCGGAGATCCGCCCGGCGATGGCGGAAAGCGCCACGGCATCGACTACCAGAGCGCAGACGACAAGCAAGAGCTGAAGTGCGTCAAATGCACCCGGAGGGGCCTGCACGTCACGCGCCGAAATCGCATAGAGCAGCAGGCCGAGAACGACCGCCAAGAGTAGGTCGAAGCCGATCAGCACCTCTCGGTCCATGTCGATGCCACTCCCAGTCCAGGCCATCGTTGCCAGCAAAGCGAGCAAGACCACGGCGAAGAGTGGTGTGAACAGGCGCGTCAGAACGGGCGCCATGTTCTCAACGACGCTCTGCTTTGCTTCCACGAGCCACGCCCCGACAATGACAGCCCCTATGGCCCCGCACGGGAGCATCCACTGCTGCGCGAACCACTCAACGTCCGCACCGATGGCGGCGAAGGAGACTGCGGTGAATCCGGTGAGGACGCCGCCGCCCAAAGCCATCAGCACGTAGTAGATGAACAGCTCTCCGGAGAAGCGCACGAAGTCCATGCGGCGGTTTCCATCGAACCAGCGTCCACCTGAGTAAGCGATGCCTACGGCGAGCCACAGGGCAATCGGCAGGTGCAGCGCCGCGAGCGTTTGCGTGTGGCCTCCCGCCGCGAATGGGAGGGCGTTGATGGCGACGGCGGCCGCGGCGAATGTCAGTGCCAGTCGGACGCACCCAGCCCGGTCGAGCCGACGCTTCCATGCGAAGTAACCTGCCAAGAACGGGAGCACAAAGAAGCTGACGTTGGGAAAGTAGAACGTACCGGAATCAAAGAACCCGTCTCCCGACCCTATGTGGGGATAGCCGAACAGCTCGGGCAACTTGATCGCCGCGCCTGCGGCCGCGGCCAGGGCTATCACAACGGTGCCCTCGCGCAGGGGGCTACCGCTTGGTTCGCCGTCCGCGTCCTTGGCCATCACGAGCTGTTTCCATAGCCGCTCGGAGTGCTCGCGCGCAAACTCGCGCGAGACAGCGTCGAGGTCTCCCAGCCGCTTGACGGCGACTAGGAACGCCTCATCGGCGGCGAGGCCGGCCGCGTGCAAGTCTGTGACCAGATCGCGCAGGTGGCCTTCGAGTTCCTCTACATCCGAATCGCGGATGGCCGGGCGCCGTCGCAGCCAGCTCCGCCACTGGGTGATCTGCGCTTCGAGCGCATCGTCGTGGGTCAACATGTCGCCTCTGCTCTCCACTGCGGTAATGGCGGCCATTCGACGGGGAGCGACGAAGACTCCATCCAGATCTCGCGGAGCGTGGTGTCGACCACCTGCCACTGCCGCCTCTGTGTCTCCAGATGCGCCTGGCCCGCCTTGGTGATGCGGTAGTAGCGCCGCCGCCGGCCGCTCTCCGATTTCGCCCAGCGGGCCTCGACGTAGCCGAGCCGCTCGAGACGATGGAGCACCGGATAGAGCATTCCGTCCGTCCACCGAAGATGTCCGTCCGACAGCTCGCCGACTCGTTTGATGATCGCGTAGCCGTAACTGTCGCCGTCCGCCAGAATCGCCAACACGAGCGGCGCTGCCGAAGCGGCCACTAGATCCTTGCTAATGTCCATTTCCGTTTCCAGCCCAGCCGCCGAGCGACCCTGCCTAATACATAGTACCACAATGTATTGCACTGCAATGTAATGAAGCCCGCCGAGCAGTGCTCGATCGAGCCTGACCGACCGCAACTTTCCGGTCCGACCGACCCAAGGGAAATAGAACCCACCGCCGGACAGGCATCCTCGCCTTGCAGGGCGCGATGCTGCAAGCGCGAGTAGCACTCGGGAATCCGGGCGGTCCCAGTCCGGGACGTGAGCATAGCGAGCTGGAGCGCATCACGGGCGCACGGAGACTACCTAGTCGCGGCCTCGGTCAAGACAGCCCGCGTAGTCAACCCTCTCGCGGAAACCCCAGGCTGGGCCGATCACGTAGGGGCGGGCAGCGCGTCCGAATTCAGAACCAGTGCTTCAAGCTGAGGCTCAAGCCCCAAAACCTGCTGTCCTGAGTCATGATCTGATACAGGATCGTCTCGCCGCGGCCGACGCTCGATTCATGGCTGCGCAGCTGATTCCAGGGCGTCGGCTCGCTCACGAATTCACCGAGGTCCGCCCAGCGGAACTTCATGCCCAGCGTGACCGTTTCACGGAGCCGATAGTCCACGCCGGCCAGCAGTTGGTAGCCCACCGTGACATCAGCCAGCCGGGCGTCGCCGATCGTCGTCGTGCCGGCAACCTTGGCACGCAGCGCGGGGTCCAGGAAGGTCGCGATCCGCTCCGGATCGTCGTTACGCTTCCAAATGGTGCCGTAGTCGAGCGCTGCCCGTTCCACACCAATTCCAGCGCCTACGTACGGGATCCAGGCAGACGAGGATCCGAAGTCGTAGTAGACGTTTGCAAAGAGGTTGTGCGACCGCAGGTCATCGACGACGCCGACCGCCAGCTCGATTTCCTGCTCGCGTTTGTCCAGCGTCACGTCGTCGAAGATGCCCAAGTCCGATTGGGCGTTATAGGCCGTAATCCGGTGAAAGTACTCTCCTTCGAGTCTGATAGCTCCCCAGTCGTAGCCGAGCGCTGTCCCTGCACTGAAGCCCGCAGCACCATTGAACTCGTTCGTCCACGACGTACGCGGCGGGGCAGTGTCGCACTCGCTGCCGGTCTCTAGGCCGAGCGGATTGATGATCAGGTCGCACTTGGTGCTCCAGTCGTTGTCCGACCCTTCTACCCTTAGCTGCGGGGCCATGGTCGCTCCCATGTCCATCTGGAGGTACACCCCGGTCTGCGCCGCAGATTCACTGGCATACACTGTCAGGACCGTCACAACCGCCAGGGCAAACAGTCGTCCCCGCATCGCCGCGTTGGCGCATGGCCTATCGATCCGGCCAGCGGCGGATTCTCCTTTATCGGCTCCCCTCCGCCGGACCCGAAGCACGACGTAGCTTCGGAACGCAGGAGTGGAGCAAGCCACGTGCTGGCCGCTGCGGGCTGGTTGGCGGATGCGATGGGGACCCATCTATGTCACTCGTCGATCAATCGCTGACGATTGTAAAGAACATTATATAAGATGGGGGCTATATGCGCCCAATAGTTCAACTTCTGATAGCTTGGTGTTTGATCGCAACGGCTGCCAAGGCCCCGCCCACGCCTTGGTGCCGAGCCGACGCAGTCCGTGCCAGTGATATCACCACAGCGCGCGACGGCAGGCGTGGCGCGTACGGGTTCGTTCCATCGATCGCCAAG
Organism: Bryobacterales bacterium; assembly: GCA_022824585.1. Classification (GTDB taxonomy): domain Bacteria; phylum Acidobacteriota; class Terriglobia; order Bryobacterales; family UBA6623; genus VXMF01. The sequence continues at coordinate 9,698 of JAJDZN010000165.1, forward strand.
TCTGGAGTGCCGCCTCCGAGGTTTATTTCGCAACCGGGCCCAGGCCAGTGACTAGGATCATTTCGTAACGATGGAATCCGCAGCCAAGAACGTTCAGGACGTCCGCTACGAACCGGACGAGAGGCCGCCGCTCCCGATCTCTGTCGGGCTCGGGCTGCAGTACGTGGCCATCACCGCGGCCAGTATCGTGT
>JAJDZN010000163.1 GCA_022824585.1 Bryobacterales bacterium
ATGGGCTGGATGCACGACACCCTGGCCTACATGAAACTGGATCCCATCTATCGCAAGCACCATCACAATCGCCTCACCTTCAGCATGCTCTACGCTTTTCGCGAGAACTTCCTGCTCCCCTTCTCGCACGACGAGGTCGTGCATGGCAAGGCGTCGCTGTTGGAGAAGATGCCCGGCGTGGAGTGGCAGAAGTTCGCCAATCTGAGGCTGCTGTATACGTACATGTACACGCACCCGGGCAAGAAGCTGATGTTCATGGGCGGCGAGTTCGCGCAGCGAGCCGAGTGGAACCATGATCGAAGCCTGGACTGGCACTTGCTAGAGCACGACTCCCACAGCGGCGTACGGCGTCTCGTTGCTGACTTGAACCGGCTCTATCGAGAAAAGGCTGCCCTGCACCAGACCGACCTGGAAGATCGGGGTTTCTCCTGGGTGGACTGTCAGGACTGGGAGGCCAGCGTGGTTAGCTTTCTAAGACTAGGGGCGGTTGCTGCAGAATCGCTCTTGGTGGTCTGTAACTTCACGCCGGTCGTGCGTGAAGGCTACCGGCTAGGAGTGCCGCGACTTGGAGCATGGAAGGAACTGCTCAACAGCGACTCGGAACACTACGGCGGGTCAAACGTAGGCAACCGAGGACTGGTGGAAGGCGAGCAGGTGCCTCTGCACGGCCACGCGTACTCGGTTCGGCTGACACTGCCTCCCCTCGCAGTCATGGTTTTCGAGTCGGCCGAAGTCTCGTCGTCGGCCAATCTTGACTAGTCTCACCCTCGAGCGGGATGGGAGCGCAGCCAAGCACTCGTGCGGCGGCAAACCGGGTCTCGGTCAGTTCGAGAGGTTCCTCGCCTGCCTCGATTCGTTCTGCCAAGACGCGGAGCGCCAATGCCGCGGCCTTGCTGATCGCATCCGCTCGGGTCTGACCGTACCTCATTGCGCCGGGCAGGCCTATCACTTCTGCGATCCAGCGCCCGTCGTCCTCTCTCTCCGTCGCAACCGTGAAACGCATGCCGCAGTCACCCTACACGCTGCCACTTGCAATCGTTGCCATGGGTCGCTAGCCCATCCGGTCGCGGGCATGGAATCATGGATTGCAATTCAAGGAATGCCACCTCGATGGCACAGCTGATGGTCCGCAATGTAGCTCGGCAGATCGTGCTTGCGCTCAAACAGACGGCGGCTGCGAACGGTAGATCGGCCGAGGACGAGCACCGTGAGATTCTCCGGGAGACGCTGCTTGAAGGTACGGGAGATTTCGTTTCCCAAGCGCGTGAGTTGCGAAATCGGCTTCGATCTAGCGTGGACAGTACCGAGACCATACGGTCACACCGAGACCGCGACAGCGCAGCCTGATCAACCCGGACCCCAGTCACACGACTAGCTCTCGGCCTTTGCCGTCTCCGAGAGACTGCCGGCCGTGTCGTACGGCTCATCCTGTGTCGCAGATCTCTTCCTAGAGAGCTGTTTCAAGATCTCCTGAGGGTCAATGCTGCCCTTCATTTCTAGAACAAGGTCCGGATCAATTGGCTTGTCGAATCGTACGGCAGAAATAGTCTCCAGACCCAGCGTCCACGCCTTCGCAACTCGATGCATGCCATCAAGGACTTGGTTGTCAAAACTCAATATGATCGGAAACGTTAGGTCAGAATCCAGAATCTTCTTGGCATGACTTGCTACGGACCTGCATGTGGGCGTGTCTGCTCCATAACCATACCATGGCTCGTCGCTGTCGAATTCAGGCAGATCATCAATCGATACTTCAACGATCTCAAATCCGCGGGATAGTCGCCATAGCCGTTCGACATCCCAAACATGCAGGAACTTGCCTTCAACGACGCGACCTGCGATTCGCGAAGTTTTCTGCTGATCCACTTCACCTTCCCCACGAATGGAACCGGTACGCCCATCCAGTCTAGCGATCCCTTAGCCCCCTGCAGGGTCATTCCGCCGCTCAGCGTCAAACGTGAGTGTGTCGAGGCGCGACAGCGGAGACTGGTCGAGCAGTTCCGAAACAACCGACGGGTTCTCGAAGGCAGCAATGGAGCTGCGCGGTGAACGACGCTCTACCTCGCAATGCCGAACTAACCTTGCGGACGGGCTCGGGATTCTCCAAGTCCAGGTGCCCGCTTTCCCTGCTGTCGGCGATGGTGCGGAGGCTTCCGCCGCAGTGGCCTGTCCTATCGGATTATGACACCACGCATTGGCACCAACTGCTGCTCTTGTCGCGGCGTGCATCGGTAAATGAGTCGCCGATCCACTCTGCTCGCATCAACCGTCGGCTTCGCCTGGCTTTGGGGGCTACGACATTGAGCGGGAAGAGACCTGTCCTAGGGATCATTGCAACTTAGCTTAGAGTTCCGCGTCGCGTACTTTCTCCGGAACGCATCGATGCCACTGGCACCAGCTCTGAGCTTCAACGATGGCGACTTCACCCTTCCTCGCCATCGGCCCCCTGAAGCTCCGCTTCGATCTCTTCGAGGGTCGGCAGGCTACCTTTTAGATCGTCCGGCAGAACCTCGACTAGGCTGGTTTCCCAGTCCGCGACGCCAAGGGGTTTGGCGAGGTCCCGCAGGGCGTAATCCACGGCCATCCGGTCCTTGCCCTTGCCCTTGCAGAGCAGAAGGCCGATGGTTGGTGCATCGTCGGGATGGCGCATCAGGTCGTCCACGGCGGAGAGGTACAGGTTCATTTGGCCGACGAAGGCGGGGCTGAATGGAACCGCCTTGAGCTCGACCACGACGTACCGGCGGAGCTTGAGGTGGTAGAACAGCAGGTCTAGGCGAAAGTCGCGGTCGCCGACCTCTAGTAGCAGCTGTCGGCCGACGAAGGCGAAGCCGCTTCCCATCTCCAGCAGGAAGCGCTGGACGTGGTCCACGAGGGCCTGCTCGAGCTCTCTCTCGGTGCGCGGTTTGGCGGTGCCGAGGAAATCGAACAAGTACGGATCCTTGAACGCCTGCGTGGCCAGATCGGAGTCGGTTGGCGGAAGTGTCCGGCGGAAGTTGGTGACGGCGCTGCCTTGGCGCTCGTACAGGCCCGCTCGGATCTGTAGTTCGAGTATCTCCCGGCTCCAGCCCTGTTCGGCAACCTTTCGGGCGTACCAGATGCGTGCCTCCGGGTGGTCCAGTTTGTGCAGCAGCGCCAGATTGCTGCGCCAGGGAATTTGTGCAATGGTGCGTTGCACAATTTCCCGCTCGGGCCAGGCTGCGGCGAAGGCGCGCATGTACTTGAGGTTGCGGGGAGACAATCCCCGCATGTCCGGGAATTCCCCGCGGAGGTCGTGAGAGAGGCGGTCGATGGTCCCGGCACCCCAGCCTTCCCGCTCCTGCCGCGCGAGAATCGCGTTGCCGATTTTCCAGTAGAGCAGCACCATCGCCTGGTTCGCAGCCAATACGACGCGCACGCGTTCCGTGCGGATGCGCTCCTTGATCTCACCCAGCACGGCGGCGTAGTCTGCGGGCAACACCCCCTCACCCGGGGGCGCGGGGATCGAAACCTCCGGGATGCGACGCCCCATGGATCTTCGTTCCGTCATAGTCCCAGAGCCTCGAGGTTCTTCTTGATCGTCACCGCGCGCCTGACGGCCGCGGCGCTGAACTCGACGACAGACGGGCAGCGATCTTCCGGCGTGCCTAGCTCGTCCTTGCGCGGGTGTGGCCTCGCTCGTTCAAGGAGAGGGCCTGTTTTGGGAGTCTTCGATTCTGTTATCATTATTTCGTCTTTTATATGTAGTTATTCTATACTAATTTCCTTATATGACTAAAAACTATACGTAAAAAAGCAAGTTTTACGCTTGTCCGGTTCAAGCGACAGATTCACCCACGAGCAGCGCAGGCGGCTTCGCTACGCCTTTGTGCGCGACGATACGCAGATTGCCCGGCGAGGATGTCTGGCTCCGCCTTGGCACGGCCCACGACCTTGATTGACGCCGAATCGGAAGACAAGAAGTGAAAGGAGCTTGGAATTCGTAGGTGCTGGCGGCTGCTATCGTGCGGCCATTGTAGTCGCCGAGCAATCGCCGACGAATCGACGCCAGACCCTCGCCCGCATCAACCACTGTTCAGATGATCTATCTTGGGGAAGCCGACGAGTATATTCACATCGTGCCGTTCACGACACAGACTGACGGCGCTCGCATTCTGAAGACGATCGTTCCGACTCGGAAGGCGACGAGAATGTACTTGAGCAGGCCGCAATCGTGAACAGAGGCATGCGCGCAGAAGAGGTTGAGATTCTAGATAGTTTCGAGCGGGGTGAGTTGCGCTCTGCCCGCGCCGTTGAACGAGAGGTTGAGTTGGCCCTTGAGGCGGCTCGCAATACGTTCAACAAGACCAAGCGTGTGAATCTGCGGGTAACCGAGCGCGACTTCAAGCTAGCTAAAGCTCGGGCCAGAGAGGAAGGGATACCTTATCAGACACTGCTTTCCAGTGTTGTCCACAAGTACCTTTCTGGGCGGCTGACCGAGAAGAGGTAGCCGGACGTCACGGCGCGCGTAAGAGAGCAGTGTTCGACGCGAGCCCGTCTGCTTGCTCCTCGGTTCGCCAGTCGCGCTGCTGGTCGGCATGAGCGACTTGCCGAACAGTCGACCATCTCTCGCGGAATCGGCCACCGCCGAGAATACCGAAGGAGGTGTGGGCCAACATCCTGGCCGAGCCCAAGAGACGGAGGGGATGAAGTGCTGGAATGTCCGGTTGTCGAAACCGAATGACCTCACAGCAGATTCAAGCCGAGGCACCTGCACAACGCGTTGGGTTCGATGGCTTCTCCAGCCCGGGCGTGAGCCTCAACCCGTCACCGTGATCGTGAACGTGATGCTCGGCAACAGCAACCAGGCAGTAGCCTCGCTCCCACCCTTGCGGCGGGAACCCATCCCGGGTGATGCGCTGCATGGATTCCGAAATGTGTGCCCTAGTGATGCACTCCGGAATCATGATTCTTTCAAACGATTCTTGAACTTCATTGCGTGTTTGTGCTGTATTTCAACGTAATTCCCTTGCGGTTTCGAGCGCAGGGCGCAGGGCTTTTTCGGAGGCTGGCCCTTGCTTCTTTGGGAATTATGTACCAAAATCAGCAACCCGCCTCAGCCCTTGCGGCCAGCCGGTAGCGCCGCCCCAACTCCTTGCGGGTGGGCTCGCGGTTCTGGCTCCCTTAGGATTTCGGCGGTGCGGACGCCAGCCGGGAGAACACGTCCTTCAAGTCTGCCTTGGTCACGGGCGCCCAGTCCTTCGGGTCCAGCCGCGGACCGTCGCGTCTGTTGTCCGGCACTCGCGTCGTCTCTTTGGTCGTATTGTACCGATTTGGTACTTATCGGTAACCCTAGCGGATAAACAGTGCGCTGCCAGGCGCGCCACGGTTTTCAGCCTTTCTCTGAGTCCTTAGGCTCAACGGCTGGCAGGATATCCTTGCGCCGCAGCGTCTCGACGTAGTCCTCTTTAGAGATGGGGCAGCGATCTAGCCCGATAGCCTCATGCATAGAGGTGTGAATCTGCTGAGGAATGTAGTCATGCCCTGTGTTGCGGCCTCGTCGAATTCCGAAAGCCCCTACGTAGGCCCCGCCAATTCGCACGATGGCCCTGGAATGCTTCCGACCCTGCTTGATTTCGGCGCCCAGTTTTTGCGCGATCCCCAGCGCCGACTTTTCGGAGAGGATGCTACGCTTCGTCTTGGGCAATGTACTCGCGCAGGATTTGAAGCTGCTTGGCCGCGCGTGGGATCAAATTAGGCTCTTCCACAAGAGTGTCGAGAGTGTCGAGGATCTCCGCTACGAGCGCTTGGAAGGCGTCATCGCTGTCGGTACCGGATATCGCGATGTTGGCTTCACGGAACGATGCTTCGAAGTTCCCCACTCCGATTCTTGTGATCTTTACGGGAAGCGGCTGGCGGACGCGATAGGCCCCCTCTCCTAAGTTCTCAATCCATGTGTGCTCATCCGGCGAGTAGGCGTCCACCGTGGCGCTTCCGGGAGCCCGGAACGGCAGAGGTCCTGTAGGAACGTGCGCGGGTTCAAGCCAGCGCACGTGTGACAGATTCATGGCGCCGAAGCGGAACTCTCCCGTCGCGCCCGGGTCTGCCGTGAACTTCGAAACCGGAAGCATAGCGAATGCGTCCGGTTTCGTCTCAGTGCGTTGTAACACCAACTGATCCACTGCCCTTGTCCTCCCTGCCTTCTTTCGCTGCCCGGACCTCTATTGCCTTCTCCTGTAGCCAGCGGCCTATGCTTTCCGCCTGCTCCGGAGTTAGCATCATACCCACCAAGACCGTGCGTTGCAAGTCCTGCGCGGGCTTCCGGCCGAGTTCCGGGCCCAGTCGGTTGTCAAGCGTCAATTCGTGGGTCACCTCGTTCGGTATGGTAAACGACTCGTAGAAGAAATCCACCCTGATGTCGCCGCGGGCTGTCGCCCCTCCCCAAACTCCGTTCACTGGGATGAGGCGGTAGTTGTCGTCCCGCTTGAAGCCGAACTTTACCTTTTTTACCTGTTGCGCCATCGGAACTTAGCCTGCTTTCAGCATACGGCCCGGAATTATCTATTTGCAACTCTAGCGGACAAGTGCCAGGCTCAACCCTTGAAGCGTCAGCGAGATACCCACGCGTCGGGTCGCTTGCTGAAGACAAGAGCTGCGATCAGGGTGCGGGGTAGCTCCCCGGGCCTGCGGCGAACAGGCAAGGCGTCACCGTAAATCTCGCATTGACGTTTCCAAGGCCCGGCTCCGTGGAGCCGGAAGACGGCGGGCTGCGGCTTGTGCCAGCCCGGGGAGGCCGACCATGTCGGCTGGGCGCGCTCGCGTCATCGCTGCGGCGACCTTGTTTCTCTCGCTGGCAGCGCCTCCGGGCGCCAGCCCGAGCCGCCCCGGCCGCCAGCCATCGCGGGCAGCGAGGCCGTCGGAGTTCAGGACTTCCCTTCCGTGGTGGCGCTGGGCATCGAGCGCGTATTTGGCGTCTACCGCACCTGCACCGGGTCCCCGATCTCGGACGACTGGGTGCTGACGGCGGCTCATTGCGCGAGCGAGGTGTTCCGCTGCACGGCTACCCGACGTATACCGACGTGAAGGGGATCGTGCGGATCGAGCTGCACCCCGACTACCACCCGCTGGCGGATGGCGGGCGAGCGGTGGACATCGCGCTGGTGCAGCTGTTGAGCCCGCCTTAGAGCCGCGCAGCGCCGCCGGTCCGCTTGGTGACCGAAGCGGAAGCTCTGCTCCCCTCCCAGCCGGCCGTCATGACCACGACGGTGAGCTGGGGCGGGTCGAACGCGACCGAGATGCACAGGGTTGAGTGGCCGCTGCGGGCGTGCCCGGAGGACGCCGTGCAATCGCTCTGCTCGGGCACGACGGCGGAGGTCGCGGCCGAACAGGGAGACAGCGGGGCCCGTTGCTGGCCGGGCTGCCCAATGGAGAGCGGGCCCAGCTGGGAGTGCTCTACTGGCGCGGATCGGTCCAGCGGTATGTCCCAGTGGCGTCCTACCTAGAGTGGATCGCGGAGACGACCGCCATGCCGGACCACTTGGCCGTCACGCTGGAGAACCACACCCCCGGGGCGTGCACCGTCAACCTCGGCGACCTGTTCCCGGTCCTGCTGCTCGCTGGCGAGACGCGGGCGTTCGAGACGCCCGTCGGCGAAATCCTCACGGCGACCTGCTCGGACGGCACGCGGCCGCCCCCAAGCGCCGCCCTCATTCCGCCCGCAGGGCATAGATCTAGCGCTGGGCACGAGCGGAGAGACCGTCACGCTGATGACCACCGAGGCCGGGGGCTACACGCTGAACGGCAAGGCGTTTGCCAGCGGGACGACCGTCACGGCCGGCAACGGGGAGGTCTACCGGCTTGTACTGGCTGGCACGACTTGGACGGCGGTCAAGATGGACCCGTAGCCGCCCGGGCGAGTTACCAAGCGAGACTGAAGTAGCCCGTTCCGTCGTAGTGGAAGATGCAACGTTCAAGGACATCCCTTCCAATCTAGGCGTGTACGCCTTGACTCCCCGAGCCAACGGCTTGATGCGATCGCAACTGCCAGACCCGATTCCTGGCACCAACATCCGGGAACCGGCGGCATGGTAAGGGGACTGCTTGGTACGGCGAGAAAGGGATCGGTCTTCATGAGGAGCGTGATTCAGTGACACCTCCCTCGTATGCGACCCAGCGGCGTACGTTACTGTGACAATGGACCGCGCAACGACCGTAGTCTCGGCCCGAGACAGGATCGCGAATCTGGAGAGCGGTACTGAATCGTGCGGACGCGCGCGCTGAGTGAGAACGTCCGGGGCCCCTGGGGCCACCCGCCTTCCTGCAAGGAGAGATCTAGGGAGCGACCTCTCCGAAACGCCAGTATGCGCAAGCGAGGGCCGTTTTCGGGGGGGGGGCGCTCCCGCCCCGCAAATGTTTCGCGTAAGGGACCCAATCCGTCCCGACAATCTGAATAACTTACTGCCATGCAATGAATTAAGCTAGCGAGATGTGTTTCGCCTGGGGCTTCCCAGTCATCCCCGATTCGTTTCGCTGGCGCGATTTCCCCGAAACACTGTTTCGCCCTTGTGTGGGGTCCTCTGCGGCTGTCACTTTGTAGGAGTGGGTTGAACCAGTGCCCACGGCGCATGTTGCGGCCTGCCCAAGCTGTGAGCCGTTCAGCCCAAGTCAAGGGTTTCCAAGAGTCGCGAGGTGCCCGTCGAAGCCGCCGCCGGATTTCACGGCGCACTCGAATGATTGTTGTTTCCCCACAAGACCACGGTCACTCGTACGAGTGGTAGACAAAGTGGTAACGAAAGTGTCCGAATTGAGATAAACCGTTTTAATTCAATCAGTTACACGGAAAGATTGGCTCCTCAGGTAGGACTCGAACCTACAACCCTCCGGTTAACAGCCGGATGCTCTACCATTGAGCTACTGAGGAGCAATCTCACTGTTCGCATCATCGCAAACGCGAACGGTCCTGTCAATTCCGTCGGCCGTTTTCGGATGCCGGTCGGAGTGCTTCGTGAACTGCGTAGGGTCTCGGCTCGTCGCCATCTGATGCGCAACTTTATGAGTTGTACGGTCTCGATTTCTTCGCGACAATCCGGAGCGGAGCCCAACACAGGACTGTGTAAACCACCGCATACCAACACGTTGCCCAGACTAGACCGTGCAGGGTGGGTTCTGTCCGGACAAGTCCGCGCGGGACCCTGGGAGACCCGTTCCGTCCCGACAACCTCTCGCGAACCGACAGGCGATTCACGAGAGAATCTGCTTCCATGTTGCCTGGGGGGCAGTCCGGCCGTCGCTCTTCCGGGAAGTTGATCGGTGTGGCCCGTTTCGAGACGCAAGCTGGCTTGCGGGCACAAACGCGGCCGCCGTCCTTGCGGGGGCGGGTCACCTGAAGGGCCGAAACAGAGTGGAAGGGCTGTGCGAGCCTCGGCCCTGCGTCCACGAATTTTCAGGATCTGTCGCCGGAGTCGACGATCCTTTTGACCTGAGTATCGTTGCGCGAATACAATCTGGAACGCCATGAGTGAGAGACTCGCTTTGGCGGCCATCGCTGTAGCTGCTTCGAGCCTTGCTTGCGACCAGCCAACCGCGAACCTCCTGCGTCCCATCCTGGATGGGGTTGTGGTCCTGACGTTCGACGACGGCAACAAGTCTGACATCGCCTTCGTGGCGCCGACTCTGCGAGAGTACGGCTTCGGAGCGTCCTTCTATATCACCGAAGGGCTTGGCTTCAGCGCCGACCTACAGAAGCAAAGGTACGTCTCTTGGGACGATGTCCGTCGTCTCCACGATCTCGGGTTCGAGGTGGGAAACCACACGGGCGGGCATCCGAACATGACGGAGCTGTCGAAGGAAGAGGTCCGGTCCAATCTCGAACTGATCGAGCAACGCTGCGAGCAGCACGGCATTCCAGCGCCGAGAACATTCGTGTACCCGGGCTGGCGCCACAGCCTGGCAGTGGTGGAGGTCCTCTCGGAGAAGGGGTATATGTTCGCTCGCCGGGGCGTGAGCCCCGAACATTCCGATGGCGGACGAGGCGCTCGCGGCCGCGCGTACGATCCGGAGGACGATCACCCGCTTCTCATACCCACGACCGGCTACGCCGGACCCGAGTGGGGTTTCGAGGATCTAGTTTGGGCCGTCGACCAAGCCCGTGACGGCAAGATCGCTGTGCTGACCTTCCACGGGGTGCCGGCGCTGGAGCATCCTTGGGTCCACACAGATCCCGAAGTCTTCATCCAATACATGGACTACCTGAAGCAGCGGGCCTGCACGGTGATTTCGGTACGAGACTTGGCCCGCTATGTGGATCCCGGCCGGCGCCCGTCGGACCCTTACGAGCCCATCACAAGGAGAATCTCACTCCAGCAGGCGGGCGGTGAGCCAGCCAATTGAGGCTCCGCTCACAACGGCTAAGAGTGCGCCTAGCAGGCTCGGCAGGCGGCTGTGCAAGCGCGGGAGTGGCGCTTTGCACGGAGTTGGGCCTTCGACCCAACATGGGACGGCTGCCGGCCCCGCCAGTACAGCCTCGGCATCCTCTCGCCCACAGCCGCGCCTCGCGGTGCCCGAGTTCTCTTTGTCGCAAGCACTCGCGGCCGGCACCAGCTCGGACCGCCGACGCGCGCCTGACACGATGGGCCGTCCCTTAACCCCGGGGCGTTGGTCCTCGAGGTCGATCGATTCGATCTAGCTGCAGAGCCTATACTTTTGTCAGCAATCGCAAACCATGTCTGTTGCGAGCCCGATTGCCTGTCCCCAGTCCGGCAGGGATGCGTACACTCTCCAAGTTGGCGGCTAGTTACGGCACCAGCGCGCCGGGCTGTCGGGATTCGGCTTGTTCCCGGCCGCCTGTTTTCCGATGGAATTCCTCAACGGCGTTGGCCGAACATCCGAAAGCACGTCCTCACTCCGCACCCGCGCCGGAAACTGCGCGTGGGAGCGCTGCGAGCCTTGGTGACGATGCGGACCACCTAAGCGATGGCACGTTCAACTTGGCCGGAACGCGCATCGCCGCAGCCCGGCCGTTACCAGTACTCGGCCGCGCCTACAGTTTCGCGAGACTGGCTGCCGGCTGGCTTCTCGTGGTCTTCTCCGTCCTAGCCCAGCAATCGGGTCACGTCCTGCCGGTCTACTCGGACGTGACGGAGGCGTCCGGGGTGGACTTTCTCAACGATTCGTCGCGCACCTCTCAAAAGTACCTGCTCGAATCCATGGTGGGTGGCGTGGCGGCCTTCGACTACAACGCCGACGGCCTGCTCGACCTCTATTTCGTGAACGGGGCGGCCATCAGCGACCCGATGCCGGAAGGCCAGCTGCCCGACAAGTCCGGCTCGCAGTACTGGAATCGCCTCTACCGCAACGACGGCGGCTGGAAGTTCACGGACGTGACCGAGGAAGCCGGTGTCCGCGGGGATCACTTCGGGCAGGGTGTCGCAGCGGGCGACTATGACAACGACGGACGGGCCGATCTCTTCCTTGCGAACTTCGGCCAAAACACCCTCTATCGCAACCTAGGCGACGGGTCCTTCGAAGACGCGACGGAACGGGCCGGCGTGGCAGGCGGCGGCTGGTCGGCGGGCGCAGGGTTCCTAGACTACGACCGGGACGGGCATCTCGACCTGTTTGTCACCCGTTACGTGGAGTGGTCGTTCGCGGATAACCCGTGGTGCGGCGAGCGCAAGCCGGGATACCGTTCGTACTGCCACCCGAAGCACTTCGCGCCCATCTCGCACCTGGTCTACCGCAACAACGGGGACGGCACCTTCACTGACGTGACCGATGAGATCGGATTCGGCAGCGCTCCCGGCAAGGGTCTTGGTATCGCCTTCAACGACTACGACCGCGATGGCTGGAACGACGTGCTGGTCGCGAACGACTCGTTCCCGCAGCAACTCTTCCGCAACATGGAGGGCCGCGGTTTCGAGGAACTAGCCCTCCTGTCGGGCATGGCCTATGACGAGAACGGGCGGTCGTTCGCCGGAATGGGCGCGGATTTTGCCGACTACAACAACGATGGCCGGCCCGATGTCTTCATCAACGCCCTAGCGCACCAGCGGTACGCCCTCTTCCGCAACGACGGCGCTCTCTTCGAGTACGTGTCCGGGCCGACCGGGGTGAGCGGAATCACATCCTCGCACTCGGGCTGGGGAACGAAGTTCCTTGACTACGACAACGACGGGAACAGGGACATCTTTGTCGCGCAGGGGCACGTGATGGACAACATCGAACTCACCCAGCCCGACGTCAAGTACCTGGAACCGCCGGTCCTCATGCGAGGAACCGCCAACGGGTTCGAGGATGTCTCGGCGAGCAGCGGCGTGGCCTTCCAAGTCCCCCGCGCCGCCCGCGCCGCCGCGATTGCTGACCTCGACAACGATGGGTTTCTGGATATCGCCCTGAACTGCAAGGACCAGCCCGCAGTCTTGCTGCGCAACGAGGGCAACGACGCCAACTGGCTGATTGTCGACCTGAAGGGGACGCGCAGCAATGCGGACGGAATAGGGTGCCGGGCGCGGGTCGTTGTGGAGCCGGCGAAAGAGCAGCACGCGGTCGCCTCGGCCGCGGGAAGCTATCTGTCGTCCAATGACCGGCGCCTCCATTTCGGGCTGGGGCGCTCCGAGCGCGCAGACTTGGTGGAAATCGAATGGCCGAGCGGGGCCGTGCAACGATTCGAGAATGTTCGCGCGAATCAGATCTTGCCAGTCACCGAACCGGACCAGTAGGCGCGTCCGCAGGCTGCCCCTTCAAGCGATCCGCTGCGAATCGGAGCGTGCCACGGCGCCCGGCGGCCGGCCGAAGCGCCGGCATCCCGCTCTCACGCCGATCCGCCTACTCGTCCCGTAAGATCTCAAGCGGCTTGCTCCCCAGGATCCGCAAGCTCGCGCCCCAACCGGCCGTGGTCGCGATCAAGGCCGTTCCAGCCACCGCCGCGACGATCGCCGGCCATTCCACGACCGCATCGAGGTCCAAGATATCTCTTGTCAGCAACGCCGAGTACGAGACGGCAAGAATGCTGCCTGCTAAACCGGCGACACCGCCCAAGACAAGGAACTCTACCGAAAAGATGCGTGCCAGCCTGTTATGAGTAGCTCCCAGTGTCTTGAGCACGGCGACTTCGCGCATCCTGCGAAACCGCGTGGCGGCCACGCTGGAGACCAGAATGATCACGCCCGCCACGATCGCAAAGCCCGACACGAAGCGGATTACGAACGCGATCTGGTCGACGACTTCCTGCACCGTTTCGAAAAAGTCCACTGCGTTGACGAAGAGCATTGAAGGAAACGCCTCGAACGCCGCCCGGGTCACTTCCAAGCTGTATTCGGGCCGCACGCGGACTCCGCCAATATAGGTGGCCGGCATCCCCTCCAGAGCGCCCCTGTTCAGCACGTAGTCGTAGATCCAATCAGGTTCGCCCTCGTAGTCGTGGATCGAGACCACGGTGGCGCTGACGTCTTGGCCGCCTGCCTGCCACTGGAGCTGTGAGCCGAGCCCGACCCCGAGGCGCTCCGCGACGTGATCCATGACAGACACGACGGTCCTTGTCTCGTTTGCATCCCACCAGCGACCTTGCACGATCGCGAAGCCCACGGGCGGTTGATCAGCCCAGGTGATGTCAATCGTTCGCCGCCTCCGGCCGCGCGAGCCGCCTTCGCCTGAGCCCCTTGCGCCCGGCGGTCCGGGCCCGAGTCCGGCCAGCGGGTCCCCGTCGACCATCGCGAGCCGCGCCGAGATCCGCGGCACCAGCGTCACTTCACCTTCGATGCCCGGCTGCTTGGTCAGAAACTCTCGGACCGCGGCACTCTCGCTGGCCATGATGTTGCTCAGGTACACGTTCGGCATTCCCGGCGGAGCGCTCAGTGCCAGTTGCGATAGGACCGTGGTCTGCAGCAGGTACACCGTGAGCGTGAACGTTACGCCAACGCCGAGCGCGACTAGGATGATGCCCGCGTGCATTCCGGGCCTGTGCAGGTTTGCGATGCCGTGGCGGAGTGTTACCGGCAGCCGGAAGGGAAGGCGGCGCGGTGCCGCCCTCAGGATGCGCATCAGCGCCTCGGACGTCACCGCGAGCGCCGCCAGGCTGGCCGCCAAGCCGCCTACGAACCATCCGCCGAGGCGGACCGAATCGCCCAGCCATATCGCCAGCAATCCAACGCCGCCCAGCATGACCGCGACGGTGCCGAGCTGGCGCAGGCGCTCCTGCTTCCGCTCGGCGCTGGTCCGCTCGAGCGGGCTGGAAACATCGCGGCGGAAGATCAGTGCCGGCGCTACCTTGCGGATTCCCAGCAGCGTCGGCAGTGAGAACATCACGACCGTGAGGATGCCGATCAGGGAGGCCTGCAAGATCGGCCCGGTCTGCCAGTCAAAAGCCGGTGCTTGCGGGAAGTAGTCGGCTACGAAGGACGGGGCCACGCCCTGTAGCAGGAAACCCAGCGCCACGCCCACTGCGCTGCCCAGCACCCCTAGCGCCAGCGCCTGCAGCATGAAGACGCGTATGATCACGGCCGAGGTCGCGCCATAGCACTTCATGATTGCGATCGTGTCCAGCCGCTGCTGCAGGTGCGAATAGACCACCATCGCCACGCCAAGCCCCCCAATGGCCATCGCCAGCAGGCTGACCAGGCTGAGAAAGCCGGTTGTGCGGTCCAATCCGCGCTGGATGCGCGGGTTGGTTTCCCTGAAATCGGTGATCCGAGCTTCGGGAATGCAACTGCGGAGGGCGCCGCCGGCTTGGTCGACCGTGAGGCCCTCCTCGGGCAGCTTGAGCAAGAAGCGATGCGATACGCGGCTGCCGAACTGCACCAATTCGGTCCGCTCGAGGCCGCGCTGCGAGATCATCGCGCGCGGGCCGAAATTCACGGCGCCGGTCATGCGGTCCGGCTCCACCTGCACGATTGCCGCGATGCGGAAGTCAGCGCTGCCGAGGCGGACGGTGTCGCCGACGTCGGCTCTCAGCCTGACCAGCAGGTCCTGCGAGGCGAGAACGGCGTCCTCAGCGAGGGCTTCCGGCAGCGCCTGCCCGGTCGAGAGTTCGACCTCGCCATAGAACGGGTAGTCCGCGGTGTCTACCGCCTTGAGGTTGACGGGCAGCGGCCGCCCCTGCGAGCCGCCCGCGACCATGGTCATCAGCTCGGTGACCGGCGTGACCTCCGCACCCTGGGATGCCAGTCCGTCGAGAACTGCCCGCTCCTCGGGGTCGGGCGCGCGGCTGAGCCTAATGCTGAGATCTCCCGCCAGCAGCATGCGGGCGTCGCTTAGAAGCATCTCTTGGAAGGCCGCGCAGTATCCGCGCACCCCGCTGAGGGCCGCGACACCTGCGCTCACGGCGAGCACCGCGAACAGGAACTTGGCCTTGCTAGTGCCCAGGTCGCGCCAAGCCAGCTTCGAGGCGAGCTTCCATGCGGCGAGGGCTCTCACCTTTCCAGCGTAGCGAACGCCCCGGTGCGATGACGAAAAGGCAATGCCCCCGCTGGCGCGATGGCCAGCGGGGGCGGAATGGCTTGGAACCCCAAGCCCGTCAGTGGCCCCGCCGGTGCGGACGGGGCCTGTTCGGCAGCGGGCGAGCGCCCGCTGAGTGGCTAGAACTCGCCGCCGCCGTGCGGGTCAGGCGGCGGGGGAGGAGTCTTCTCCGGGATC
>JAJDZN010000291.1 GCA_022824585.1 Bryobacterales bacterium
ATCCACACCAGCCTGTTGCGGATCGCGTCACGCTGCGCCACCGACAGGGCGACCACGCCCAGCGTCTGCTCAGGTCGCTGGCGGGAATGCTGGAGAACGGCCTCCACCACAGCCTCGGCCTCGATCGGATTGTTGCGTTTCCTGCCCCGGTCGTACTGGCCTTCCACATAGGTAAACCGCAAGCCCGTGGTCTTGCCCGCTTGGTCCGGGCTTGGCGGACAGATCAATCCGTTGTCATAGAACTCGTGGTTCGAGACCTGGATCAGCGACGGGTGACGGGAGCGGTAGTGCCAGCGCAGCATGCCGCCGGGCATCGCGCGCGCTTCGCATAGCGAGAGGATGCTCTCCATATCGCCGACTTGTGCCGCTTGGATGTCCGTCTCGTCCTCCTCGGCCCCGGCCTCGTCGCCAGCGCTGACTTGCCGGTCGAAGAACGACGTCGGCGGCATCTGCTTCTGGTCTCCCACCACCACGATCTGCTCGGCGCGCAGAACGGCGCCCATCGCGTCTGCCGGGCGCACCTGACTGGCCTCGTCGATTAACAGCATGTCAAAGACCAGCCCGTCCCGCTTCAGATACTGGGCCACTGACAAAGGGCTCATCAGGAACACCGGCTTGATGGTTGCGACGGCTTCGCCAGCCTTGTCCAGCAGCGTGCGCAAGCGCATGTGCCGGGTCTTCTTGCCGATCTCGCCGCGCACAATGCCGATCTGGCCGGACGATCCGTGCGGAAGCGAATCGAAGTGCCGCATCGCGATCTCGTGCGAGGTGAGTGCTTGGAGTCGCAGGTCCAGATTCTTGAACCGCTCTACCTTGCTGGTGCGATCCGCACCGTCCATCTCCCTGAGACGGGGTTCGTCCCGGCACATCCGGTTCCAGACCGCCTCGGCGCGGACAAATTCGAGTGTCGGCCTGGCGCGTTCGGTGGGCAACCTTTCATCGGCGATGCGCGCTCGGATCTCGTCGAGCCCGAGCTCTGAAGCATGCCTGCCCGCGGAATTTAGGCGATGCCACCCTTCGATCGCCTCGGTATCGGCAATCCACTGCCGCAAGCGAGCTAACGCCGCCTCGAATTCCAAGTCGTCGATGCGGGATTGGCCAAAGGCCTCCTTGACATCCAAGCCGACCGTGTCAACGATGCTCTCCCGTGCCGCGGCCCAAGACTCGCAGGCGTCCCTCAGACCGGCCTCGATGCCGGGGAGGTTCCAATCGGCCTGGATCGCTGCACATTGGCTGCGCACCCGCTCGCCCGAACCCATGCGGGCGGCTTGTTCGGCGATCCAGCGCAGCGGAGGCAACAACGCGTCGACATCCGTGTCTTCCTCGCTCCACGCCATGCCAAGCGTCTGGCGGCCGAGTTCAGACTGCTTCGAAATCGCGCGTCGCTGCGCCCGCGATTCGAGCAGGCGATCCAAGGCAGCAAGCCGCCCGGCCAAGTCCTTCGGAGCCTCTGCACGGAACACCGACTTGAGCTGCGACACAGCATCCCGGTAGCTGCCGTTCAGCCAGCGAAACAGCGACTTGCCGCGAACGGCGATCACGAGCCGCGCTTGGTCCCACTCGATCTCAAGAGCGCTCTCAATGACATCTGCCAGCAGGTCCGCCTTGCCCCGCTGCCAGGCCCCGATCTCCTCGCAAAGCTCCAATGCCGCTTGCGGCCGGTCCACCAGCGCTTGCGTGCGCAGCAGGCCGTGGACGGATTGGGGCATTTCCTGTAGTGCGCCAAGCTGCTGCAGCGCCCTTTCGGCGTCGGCAATCCGCTCGCAACCTGCCCAGGTTGCGGCTGCCGGGACTTGCTCAACGCTGGTTCGCAGCGCTTCCAGGCGCGCCAGCGCCTGCTGCAAGGCCCCCTCAAGCCGGCGACGCTCGATGGGGTTGAGCCGCTTCGTCGCACCCCGCCAGCGATGCCGGGCTTCGGTGCCGTGTTGATCGGTCAGAGCGGCCAGTGCAGCGGTTGCCTCGAGCCGCTCGGCGCATTCCTGCCGACCCCACGCATCGGCATTCTGGATGGTAAAGTCCGGCGCCGGATGCCCGCTCTCGTTGAGGTCGGCGATCATCCCGATGATCCCGTACGGTGTGTCCCCGCTGAGTTCGTCCGGCTTGTGCAGCAGGGCTGACATTTGATTGAGGTCGTCCCGCACGCGCCGCACCTGCTCATACGTCTCCGCGTCCGGGGCGGTGGGGCGCCCGAGCGCCAGGGTCTTGCCCAGTTCTTCGTAGACGTGCTTGCGGTTGGCTTTGTGAGAATGCAGCTCCAGACACAACGGGCCCAGCCCGCACTTCTCTAGCCGGTCGTGAACCACGTCCAGGGCGGCTCGCTTTTCCGCCACGAAGAGCACTCGCTTGCCATCGGCGGCGGCACAGCCGATGATGTTCGCGATCGTCTGCGACTTTCCCGTGCCGGGCGGACCTTGCACTACAAGATTGCGGCCTGACCGAGCGGCGGCGATAACTTGGGTCTGCGACGCGTCGGCATCGAGGATGTGCCCGAGTTCCTTCGGATCGGCGAAGCGCTGGTCGAGGTTCTCGTCAGGCGCGATAATGCTGGCGCCCGACTCGGCACCACCTACCAGCAAACGGTCGAGGAGCGGATTGCTGTCACCGGCGACCCCTTCGTCGGGTGAGAGGTCGTTCCACATCAGGAACTTGGCGAACGAGAAGAACCGCAGTTCCATCACATTGGGCAGCACCTGCCAGCGAGACTTCAGCGAGACCGCCTCCTGGACCAGCCTGTGATACTCCGATGGCAACCAGTCGCCGCCGTCCGGCAAGTCTGGCAGCGTGAGTTGGAAGTCTGCCCCCAGCATTGACCTCAGCGAGAGGTTCGCTTCCATGTCCTGGTCGCGGTGGACGAGCTTGAACTGCCCGCGACTGCTGTCCCGCTGCAAGTCCACGGGTAGCAGCACCAGCGGGGCGTAGCGCTTGATCTCGGAGGACTCGCTCTCGTACCACAGCAGGAAACCGAGCGCGAGGAAAAGCACGTTGACACCCTGCTCCTCCTCGATCTCCCGGGCGTCCCGGTAGATCGAGAGCAGCTTCGACTGGAGCCCCTGCTTGGCGAGGGTCGTTCGAAGCTTCGTGTCTGTATGGTGCTCGGCCAAGGCCGCCGCTTGACCGTCTTCGTCCAGAGGCAGCGGTACTGCTTCCCCAGCGTCATCTTCCGCAGCTGCCCGCTGGGACGGCTCAAACGCCATTCGCTTGCCCTGGCGGACGAGGATGTCGAAGATCTGATCGGAGCGCTCGTCTTCAAGCTGGACTTGCTTGCCGCGCCCCTTGCCCAACGGGGCGTTGATCAGGGGGTTGCGCTTGCCGACATCGAGCAGGCCCGCACGCAACGTGTCAAGCGCCTTGGCCAAGGCCGGAGCAGTCGTCCGCGCCTGACTATCCGAGCCTTCCACAGGATTGCTATCCATAAGCGTTGATGTAAGTCCCCGCGGATCTCCGGACTGGGCCGCGGCACAGCCTACAGCCTGGGCACGACAGGATTCGTATCTGTTTCAGGCACACTTTCTGAGAGCATACAACTCACGGCTAAGGCGCCCCAGCCCAAGGATCGGTTCGAAGGATCGGTTCAACAGTCGAGCCAAGTCGCTCTTGTTCGTATCGCGAGGCGTGGCGACAGCGGCCCGCAGCCTCACCTCGGCAGAGCCTGTAACTCCGCTTGCTTGAGCACCCACTCCCGCAACACGGCGTAGCCCGCATCCCCTGTCTCGTAGCGCACGCCTCCTTGATGCCCTTCTTCCTGCCCCGTCTGCACGTTCAGCGGCTTTCTCAGAACCAAGCTGCGCTCGGGATCGGCTAGGTCCACTCTGGCCTGGAGCTTGCGATAGTTCTCGAGCAATTCGGCGGCATCGATGTGCCCGGCGTCGTCAGGCGGGTTCAGGTACAGCGTGGGCACCCGTCCCGGTACACCGTGGCACGAGATGCAGGCCCGGTTGTCGCGCTCGCTGATCCGGTTCATTTCGGCGAAGGCATGGTCTCGGAAATGCAAGATGTCCTCGACAAACATGTCCGACGCATCCAAGCGTCGCCCGCTGTCGAGATCCTGTGCCTCGATTAGCTTCTGCAATTCCTCGCCATATCGCTCGTCGTCGCTGGCAAGCAGGTTCCGAAGCCGCGTGCGGATTGTGGCCACCGGCTCGTTCTCAACGTGCGCGGCGATCGCCTTGCGCACTTCGGGATTCCGCCGCAGCGCGGGCGAGGCCGCCAGCTTGGCGGCGAGTTCGCGAGTCTCTTTCGAGGATTCCGGTGAAAACCAGCGCACGAACATCTCGACTACCTGCCGCTTGGCTGCCGCGATCGGGTCGATGACTTCGGTCCCGCTGTCGTCCGTGGTGAACTGCGACTTCGCTCCCTCCCAAGGGGCCAGCTTGATGTAGTCCAATCCGAACTTGAATTCCGGCTCGGCCTCCGGGTTGGTCCCCAGCATCGTCACCGTCAGGAGCGCGTGCTCGCCCGCGAGGTCAAAGACCCCCATCCGCATCGGCCCCGTGGAAGTGACTTCCTCGCGATAGTAGTCGGCTTCGTCCAGCACGAGTTTGCCGTCAAACTCAATGCGGACAATGCCATGGGGCGCACCGTGCAGAATCGCCCCGAGCAATTCGTACTTGCCCGGCTGCGGCACCGGCACCGCGAACGAGATGTGAGCCCCGACCTTGCCCTCTTCCCAGATCAGTGCATTGTTGTTGCTGGCAACGCCGCCTGGAATGGCCAAGTCGGTGGTACGGCCGAACGTCAGCTCGGCCACTTCCAAGTCTTCGGCCTCAACCGCGCCCGCGACCGCCTCGGCCACTGTCTGGCCGCCCTCCCTGAACGCGAGCATCCACTCGGTGGAATCAAGCCAGAGCCGCGGATCGGCTGACAGGTGGCTGAACGCTTGCTTGCGATGCAGGCTGCGGTTCTCGCCTAGGATGCGGGCGACTAGCGGGGCGTAGGGAGACTCGTCCAGAGTCAGTCCCTCAGCCGGAGCGGGCCTTCCCAGCAGGACGCTCGCCGGCGTTGCTGTAGCGGCCCGGGTTGGACTCAACTCCAGCAGCATGCGGTAGAACTCCGTCTCTTCGGCCTCGCTGAGACCGTCGAAGTCCCACTTCACCCTCGCCAGGAAGCCGGCCAAGGCATCTGCGTCGTCTTCTCGCTCGGTGTCCGCGTACAACCGCAGTACTTCTAGCAGCGGTGCCAAGGCATCGCGGCGGGCCGGCAGTGAAAGCTCGCCAGGGTTAGCCAAGGCTCGCGCGGCGATCGCCACGATGCTTGGATCGGCGGTCCGCAGCAACGACATGATCGTGTCCTGCAAGGGCTTGTGGGTAACGCCGCGAGCCCCCTCAAGGGCAATCGAGCGCCACGGCGCGTCGGCTTGAACCTCGTCCTGATACACAGCCAGCACCGCCTTGCCGAAGAGCGCGGTCGCGCCGGGGGTGCTGTAAGCAAATTGGCCCGGGCTCTGCTGGTTGGCACGTTCCATGTAGTGCGACGCGGCCATGGCGGTGAGCCGGCGGTCCAGCAGTTGCCTGCGCTCGGGCGGGGCGGTCTCCCGCCAGTCGAGCAATTCGCGGAAGAGCGATGCAAGTTCCGGATACTGCTGCGCTGCAAACTGCTCGCGAGTGATGTTGTTGACCTGGCCGTTGACGATGAACAGCGAGATCGTCGAGTAGCGCAGTGCCATGTCGACGTGGGCTTCGGGCTCTTCGCGCAGCAGCGCGTCAATCCAAGCTTGGTTGATGGGCTCGCGCATGGGCGGATTCCAGACCCACCAGTGCCACGCGGCCTTGAAAGCGTAAGCCCTCACGCCGGGGTGGGGATCCACCATGCCGGCGGTCAGGATGCCAGCCAGCTCGGACAGGTCCACTTCCACACCACTGCCGGGCAAATGTGCTCGCGTCACCAACGCATGCATGACCGACTGGCGCGTGCGGTCCCTTCCGTTACGGAAGGCCTCAAAGAGTTCACTCCAACCGCCTCCATCTAATAGCAGTTGTCGCAGCGACCAGAACGCGGCTTCGCGGCAGCTCTTAACCGGATCGTCGAAATGCTCAATCAGAGTGGGCACGGCATCGTGCGCCATCGCACCGCCAAGAGCTAAAAGGCCGTAATATCTGACCTGTGGGTAAGGACTGCTCGCAAACTCCTTGAATAATTTCGTGTGCTCGGGGCTTGCCGCAGCCTGAGCGGCCCGTGCCTTGGCAAGTGACTCTAGGAAACCGTCCTCAGGAGCCAGTGCAAACTCGTGTTCGGCGTCAGCCTCTGGAGCGGGATGGAGACGGCTCAGGGCTCTGATAACGTAAGCGCTGGTGACGAATCCTGTCGCAGCCGCGGCATTCCACAGGCCGTAGGGGTACTGGTTGTCTAGAAGCCATCGCACACCCCTGCTGACCACAGGATCCTCGGCCGTATAGCCAGCGGCCTCAAGCGCTATCAATGCGACCGCTGTGGCAGCAGGATAGCTGTGGTCGTCGGGACGCAGCCATTCGCCGTCCGCACCAGCCTTGCCGGGCTCGAAGCCCCAGCCTCCGTCCTCCCGCTGGAGAGCGAGGATCCGGCTCAGATCGGTGGCTGCCCTGGCTCGCAGGTCGGCATCCAACTGCTCCGCCTCCGCAATGCGACGCGGGGAGTTGGTGAGCTTGCGTACCTGCTCGACATAATCGGACGGCCAGACGCGGTGCGCGAACTCGACCCGGTGGCCGTAGTCGTCGGTGACCCGGATGTCGTCGCCGGTGGCGAGAATCTTGCGCCCCTTCTCTTCGATGCCGAAGAAGTAGCGCGGCTCGCCAGTGTCGCGCCACGCGCGCTCCAAGACCTCGGCCCCAAACTTGAAGACCACGTTGGGCCCGAAGTTCGAGCCTCGTCCCGCCGCATTGATGCCTTTCGGGTCGGCGGTCTGGAGCACGTAGTTCGCGGTGCGCTGTTGCCACTGCGCGTGCACCTGCTTCGGGTTGTGCGTGCGCTCGTGCAACACGATGTTGCGACCGGCAACCCGGGTGCCGGCCGGCCCGTCACCCAGATCGTTCGGCGCGACGCTGGTATTGACCGCCGCGTCCTTGAGTTCGTTGGTCAGGCGGAGCGACTCGTACATCGTGTTGACCAAGCGCCGGTAGTTTTGCTCGACCCCGTGCGGGCCGTACCCGTTGCGAAACGCATCCGCCACGCCCCAGACGCCGCTCTGGGTGTGGCAGCTCATGCAGTTCTCCCCAAACAGGGCTGTTGCGTCGCGGACTCGACGGTGCAGCGCTATATTGCGCGGGCGGTGGATGAGCCAGGCATCGATCTCGGCAACGTGGTAGTACACGCCCTGTCGCACGGCCTTGACGGGATCGGAATACGGTGCCGGATCGAAGAGGCGCACCTGCATCTCGTAGTGCGGCTGGTTCGCCTCCACGCGCAGGTAGTAGGTCTCCCCGGGCTCGAGCTGACGGGTCACGAATGTCCGAAACGAGCGATCTTGCTGGTGCGCGCGCTCGTTGATCGCCCGGCCCTCTTCGTACGTGTAGACCGGCACGGGGCCATCGATGACCGTGGCGGACGGGTGCACGTACGGAATCGGATTGAAGTTTGAGAAGTCGCGGCTATTGGGTACGTCTCGCTCGCTCAGCTCCTCCGCGCTCGGCCGGCCCTGCTTGTAGAAGCGAATGCGAGCGCTGACTACGGGCTCCGCGATCTGGAGATTGGCACTGAGGTACTGGGGGGAAGTTCCGTCGTAGTCGATGCGGTACCAGTCGTCGGGGGTGTCGCCGGTGCGGGTGTTGTTGTAGTACTCGACATCATCGGCACCGCCGACGACGTACAGAGTGCCATTCTCGTCCGCTTCGCTGAGCCGAAGCAGCGTGGCCTGTTCGGGTGCGTTGTTCGGTTCCGCTTCCAAGGTCAAGGACTCCGACGAAAGGGCGGAGATCGGTCGGATCGCTACGTCCAAGTCGACACTATCCACGGCGGGGGTGACGGTCGGCAGCGGCGTCGCCAGCGGTGCCAGACCCGTATCGTGCGGGATTGGCCCAAGTGGTTGCTCGCGATCCAGCACCGGCTCGATGCGGATCGAATATTTGCCCGAAACCGGGGCGCGATAGACCAAATGCAGGTCGGGGTCAAGGGCGTGCAGCACCTTGGACCAACTTGTAGTGGCGATAACGGCGGAATCGCCCCGATCACCCGTGAAACCGGAATCCGGCAGACCCGGGCCAGACCAGTGGACTTCGATTCGAGCGTTCGGCGGCAGGGCGGATGGCTCTACCAGTTGGAGGGAGACGTCGAATGCCCTGCCCTCCTCTAGGGTCCACTCCTCGCTCCACTGTGCGCCAACGGAGACGGTCTGGGAATAGCCTGACCCCTCCGTCAGGGATAACCCCGGAGTGGAGGCAAGCAACAGCGGGACCGCGTACGCAAACAGCGGCAGCCACGGGCGGAGGATCGGCTTGAAGCGCTTTCTATCCACAAGCTTCCGCTTAAATATTATCGGAATCGAGCCGCGCTGAGCGCGAACCTAGCTGCATTTCCAGCGACGCTGCACTCTGTCCTGTTTCGGCGAGTCCCTTCGGCCGGGCTCACAGCGGCGTAAGACTCAAGAGCGGCCAACCATGTGCAGGCCACTCTGTGATGAAGGCACGCGGAATCACAGGGCAGGCTCCAGGTCCGAGTTGACAAGCACCTTCCAGTCCTCCTCCATAGGCGCTTCGGAATGGGAGGCGCCAGGAAGAAGAGGAACGGATTGTCGCGCTTCGGACCTGACGTAGCCTCTGAGGGTGTCCGCGCGATTGCCGGAATCAACCAGCGAGAGCAGATAGCCGAGCCGTTGCACCCACGGAATCGGCGCAGTCTGTGCGGCCGACAAGAGTTTCTGGGGATCAATCTGGGCCGCGAGTCTGGCGAGCACGGCGGCAACTTGGTCAAGCCCGCCGACGCGTTGGCAGTAGCCAACCAGATCAATGGCTGTTGCCTCCGGAGTTGAGACGCGGATCGTGCCGCGCGGTGTGTCGAAGAACTGGGCGGGCACCATTCTGAGCTGCTCACGAACGATGAATACAGCACGGACCTGGCCGCACTCGATTGGGCGCAGAGGATCTTGGACAAGCACTTGGAATTGCTCGGGGCTGTGCTGGGCCGCTCCGTGGTACTGCGCCGCAGATAGCAAGCCCGCATAGTAGGGTCGTGCGCGGATACGCATGATGCTCGGGATGAATTGTTCTGCCGGCAGGCATCCCAACGAGCGGTATTCTGGCGGAACGATTACGTAGAAATCCCGCGCTGGCTGCGCGATTATGCTTTTCCGCGCCAGCAGGCCGAAGGCGAGCATGGCGGCGGCAGCCGACACACCGAGTGCTTCGCGGGCGTCACTCAAAGTGAAGTGATACTGCCCGGAAGAGGCGAGGCTGTCGACGTAATCGCGGGCGGCTGGCCCGCTCGGATTCCAAATCATCGTTGTAAAACTACATATTCTAAACGTTATACAAAAGGTGAACTGGTCTCTCTGGTTCGAGGCCGGTCTGGGGCCTTGCTCAACGCCCCTTGCTTGCAGAAGCCGATAGCTTGGCTTGGCACCTTCCTCGGAAGCCGACGGCCGCCAGATCTGACCAACGGCCTGGTGAGGCGGACAACTCGAAAGCGATCCAGTGCGGATGTATCCTGCAAGCTCTCCAATTCCGCTCAAAGTTTCAATTGGCCGATATATGAACTTTCATTTGGACGCTCGTCAAACTTTCAATTGGACGGTGTCCGACACGCGTTTCTAGCGTCGATCGAGCGAGCGCCGCCTCGGCGAAGCACAGGAGGACTCTACGGCCGTACTGACACACGGCCCGCGTCAGTACGACAAGACCACACTCGCGCAGTTCACGTGCGCGCCGGACGTCGGCAGTTGGCGAGGAAAATCCTTCGACTCTAGTCGGCGGCCTTTCGTGGACGTGCTCTGCCGCCCAACACATGTATCCTGCGACTATGCGACGCATACAGCTCTATATTGCGGGGGGAGCTGGAGGACGTACTCCAATTGGAAGCTGCGAAACGCAAGCGGTCCAAGGCTTCACTGATCCGCGAGTGTGTCGCGGCTCGGTACGGCACGCACTCAAGAACGGACACTGATCCTCTTACGAAATTGATC
The DNA here is from genome assembly GCA_022824585.1 of Bryobacterales bacterium. Lineage (GTDB taxonomy): Bacteria > Acidobacteriota > Terriglobia > Bryobacterales > UBA6623 > VXMF01. Next base: position 10,085 of record JAJDZN010000291.1, read on the forward strand.
GGGACCGTCGATATTGAAGCCGTCGATGTCGACGAAACGGTCTGCGGAGAGTAAGAATCGTCGGTACCAGCCGCTGGGTCGCGTCGGTTCATGCTGACCCGGACGTTGAAGCCGAGACTCCGCTGGTCGTGGAGGCGTATTGAACGCCCGCATTCGTTCGTTGACGCTGTCAGCCTCGAGGTCATGCGCCACCGGCGAGTCCTGGCAGCGCTTGACTCGTTGACTCGGCGCAAGCTTGACGATGGAGGCAACTTCGATCATGGGAAGCGATTCTCCATCGGTTTGACGATCGGCCTCAGCCGCCTGCGCCGAGGGAACGAGACCTGATCAGCAGGCCCGAGCCGGGCGTGCCCGAGCTGCAATCCCCCCTGCTATCATTCAGCCATGGCCGCTCCCGGCGCACTCTTGGACGCCCGCACCGACCCGGCTGCGGGACAACCGGTGGAATACCCCTACTCCGACGGCAAGGTCCTGATGGAGACGGACCCGCATGCGCGGTCGATCGTCGCGATGCGCGACCAGTTGGACACGCATTTCAAGGCCCGGCCCGACGTCTATGTGGCAGGCAGCATGGCGGTGTACTACCGCCACGGCGACCCGGCGGCCGTGGTGGTGCCGGACGTGTTCGTGGTGCTGGGCGCTGCGCACAAGGAGGCGCGCAAGTCGTATCTGCTCTGGGAGGAGGCCGGCGTGGTGCCGAGCTTTGTGGTGGAGGTGGCGTCGCCGTCCACGAGTCGTCGCGACGCGACCAGCAAGCGCTTGACGTACGAGCGCATGGGAGTCCTCGAATACTGGCGCTTCGACCCGCTGGGCGAGCTGATCGCAGGGCGGCTGGAGGGCTGGCAGTTGAAGGGTGGCCGTTACAAGCGGGTGCGGGCTGTGCGAGCGGCTGGCTGGCACTGCAGCGAGGCGCTGGGGCTGGAGTTGCGGGCGGAGCGGTGGCTGCTGCGCTTCCATGATCCACGGCAGGGGCGGGACATGCTCACGCACGCGGAAACCAGCGAGGCCCTAGAGGCAACCGCGAGCCAGCGCGACGAGGTAGTGAGCAAACTCGACGGAGCAGTGCGCGAGCGCGACGAGGCGCTCCGCAAACTCGACGGAGCGAATCAACGGATCCGCGAGTTGGAAGCACGACTGCGGTTGTCCGACAAGTCCAGCTAGGATTCCAGTGTTCGGAGCAGTCTCCGACCAACCGCCAAGACAGCACCGCACCGGACTCGCTGCTCCAAACTACAGATACGCTTCCCACTCAGACGGCGACGGTATCAAGCCGCGCTTTGCAGCAGTGGTTCGGTCTGCGGCGACGGAGGCCGTCCCAATCGTTCCCCTTGTGCACCCTCATAGGTCGGAGGCTCAGCCTCGCTAGTATTCGATGGAGACTGTGCGACGGTTGGATACGCCGAAGTGCGAAGCTCGTGAGTCTGGCTGGTCCGGCACCCTGCAGACCCCGCCATCGGCTCTTGCTTCCGAGACGTGACCGTGGGGACTCGCACGATCATGCCTGTGAACCGATGTGCCACACTAACCGACATGGGTGACACTCGCAGGGCGTTTCTCCAGTCAAGTTTGGCGCTGGCGGGCGTGGCCCGAACAGCAGCTGCGGCGTCTGGGCAGAAGTACCGCATGGGGGTCGGCACCGCCTCGTACTCGCAGCGTGGACGGGCTGACCGGGAGATCGAGCCCCAGCGACGTTTCACGGAGACGTCGCGCTTTCTCGATCATTGCCACGGCATCGGTGCTGCCGGGATCCAAGCGTCCCTGACCGACCTGAGCGACGAGTACGCGAGGCAGGTCCGCGCGAAGGCCGAAGAGTACGGCATGTATGTGGAGGTCTCCGCCCGCTTGCCCAAGAACGACTCCGATGAGCTAGCAGTGTTCGAGCGTACAGTTCGTGCGACCAAGGCCGCAGGCGCGAACGTGATTCGTACGGTGATGCTTGGCGGGCGCCGCTACGAGACGTTCAAGACATTGGACGACTGGAAAGAGTTCACACGTGTGAGCTGGCGGTCACTGAGACGCGCCGAGCCGATCCTGCGCCGCCACAGGGTGCGGCTGGCTCTGGAGAACCACAAGGACTGGCGCATTGACGAGATGCTGAAGATCCTCAAACGCATCGAGAGCGAATGGGTGGGCGTGACCGTTGACACGGGCAACAACATGTCGCTGCTGGAGGATCCCCTCGAAACAGCCCGCGCGTTCGCTCCTTACGCGACGGCCGTGCATCTCAAGGACATGGCCGTCGAGGCATACGACGACGGATTCTTGCTCGCCGAGGTGCCGTTCGGCACCGGTTGCCTAGACATGGCTGCCATCGTCGAGACGATTCGCTCAGCCCGCCCGGAAGTCCGCTTCACTCTGGAAATGATCACGCGGGACCCGCTAAAGATACCCTGCCTCCGCGAGCACTACTGGATCACGATGGGCCGGGTTCCCGGAGCAGATCTGGCGGCGTCGCTGTCCGCGGTCCAGACCCACGGCAGATCCCTGCCCCTCGTCGAGCAACTCGCAGCGGAGGAACGCTTCAGGATCGAAGAGGACAACAACCTAGCGTGCCTGGAATACGCCAAGGCGAAGCTCGAGTTGTGAGCGGCGACCGACGTCGGGCCCGCGACCATTCCATTCGGTCGCTAGGCACTCACCACGCCGCGAACCGGTAGGCCCGACTAGGTGGCGCAGCTAAATGCTAATGGCATCCCATGGCTTGCGCGCCTTGCGGCCCAGCATCTGCGACGCCTCTGGATCGCCCTCGAAGTCCTCGCGCTCGCTGTTCCACTTGAGCTTGCGCCCGGCGTGGTAGGCGATATTGCCGAGGTGGGCAACAAGCGAAGAGCGGTGGCCGGTGACCGCCTCTGATCGAGGGGGCTCGCCATCGCGCACGCAGCGCACGAAGTGCTCGGCGTGGAGCTGGGACGGCTCGCTCCCGCTCTTGTGCATCCTCTTCAGCCTGCTTTTCGCGAAGGCGTCCTTGTCACTAAGGGAACCACCGTACGCCCCCGTCTCCGGGATGATCTCGTAGCCCAACCGGTCCACGATCAAAGTCCCGTTGCTGCCGTAGAAGACCATTCCATTGGGCCGGTTCTCGGGCGCGCGCGCACCGTGAAGCGGCATGCCCGGGGTCAAGCGTCCCATGCTGCCGAACGAATTGATGTTGCACGTTTCGTAGCTAAGGACGAAGCCGGGATACTCCAGAGTCACCTGGAGCAGGTCGGGCTGGTCGCCCATGCCGCCAACCGCGAAGCGGCCGCCTGCGGCCACGACGCTCTTGGGCCGCTCCTCGCCCATGATCTGGTGGACCGTGTCGAAACGGTGTGTGCCGAAATCGGTAATCCAGCCACCCGCGTAGTCGAAGAACATCCGGTACGTGCGCAGGAAGCGCAGCTCGTTGAACGGAACCCAGGGAGCGGGTCCCAGATAGAAGTCCCAGTCCAATCCGGGCGGTGGGTCGGAATCGGGCTTCTCGCCGGGCCCGACCGGCATCAGGTTGGCGTAGTTCCAGACGCGGACAAAGTGGACGTCCTGCAGAGTCCCGCCCTGGACAATTTCAGCGGCTTCTTGCAGGTGCGGTGCGGAGCGGTGCTGGGTGCCAGTTAGAAACACCGCCTTGGAGCGCGCTGCGGCAGCCACCATGGCCTTTCCTTCCAAGACGTTGTGGCCCAGCGGCTTCTCCACGTAGACATGCTTGCCGGCCTCGAGCGCTGCGACAGCGGGAAGGGCGTGCCAGTGGTCGGGCGTCGCAACATGAACGGCATCGATGTCCTTGTCGTCCATCACCCGGCGAAAGTCCTTCCCGAGCTTTCCGACGCCGCCTGCGAGCTGTTCGCGGGCAGCTTCCGCCTGCTTGTCATAAACGTCGCAAAAGTAGCCGTACTCGGCTCCTTCGACCGCCGCGGCCTTGGCCGCCACGCTCTTGCCGCGGCCGCCGCACCCGACGAGTGCGATGCGGAGACGGGAATTCGCTCCCGCCACCCTAGCCGCCGAGGCCGCGGTGACTGCCGCACCCCCGGCAGTTCGCAAGAAGCGACGGCGCTGCATCTGGGCGTCGGGAAGGTTGGAGGGCTCGGCTGGCTGATCCAAGTGCTGCATGAGTTCGATCCTATGCGGTTGTTGACCGCCCGCTCACGGGTCTCGATCCTGATTCGGTAGGAGCTGTACCCACCTTAACCGAAACAGGGTGGTCGGTGGCCCCCTACGGTGCCTTGACGTTATAGGCGTAGAGCCGTTCTTGATCCCGCAGGTAGAGCGTGCCGTCGGATATTACCGGAAGCGTCCAAGTAGGGTAGTCCCTAGAGCCGATCTCGAAGCGCGACACTTCGCGGTACTCGCTCGGGTTGGGCTCCACGAGACCGACCACGCCGTCGTCCGAAAGGATATAGAACCGGCCGTCCGCATAGATCATCTGGCCCTTGCCGACTGAACGGTCGCGCCACGCTAGCTCGCCCGTCTCGAACTCCATCGCGGTAAGGATCCGGCCTGAGAAGCCGTACAGGTGGTCATCGATCAGCACCGAACTGCTGTAGTGGTTCCTCATGTCTCGGTTGAAGTAGACCTCGGATGCGGTTGTCGAACCGCCTGTGCTGTCCAGCCGAAGCAATGCGCATCCCGTGCCGTACGAGGACGAGAAGAAGACCAGGTTGTCTCGCACAATCGGGGTGGCGACATTGGCTGTCGAGTTGGAGACCGGTCTGTAGCGCCAGAGCAACTCGCCGTTGGAGGCCAACACCCCAACCGCTGCTTCGCCCGTGAAGAAGAGGTACTGGCGGACACCGTCGATCTCCACAGCCACACCGGACGAATAGCCGGCCTCGTCGCTCTGTGTTTTCCAGAGCTCCTTACCCGTCGCTTTCTCTAGCGCGACAATCGAGGCCCCGCGGCCTCCGGCGTTGACAATGATGCGGTTTCCGTCAATTAGGGGGGATTCGCTGATGCCCCAGCTAATGTTCCGCGCCCCGTATGTCTTGAGCAGGTGCTTCTCCCAGATCTTGGCACCGGTCGCGGCATCGGCGCAGATCAAGTTGCCATCTCCGCCTAGCGCGTAGACTCGGCCATCGTCGATTGTCGGAGTCCCGCGAGGACCGCCGCCGCGTCGATTGGAGTACGGCCTTCCGTGCTCGGTTTCCCAGACGGTCTCGCCCGTCTCGGCGTCTAGGGCGATCAAGAACTGCTTGCCGTTCTTGACGCCTTGAGTGAAGAGCTTTCCGCTGGCGGCGGCCAGGGACGAATAGCCCTCCCCGAGCGATTCGATCCGCCAGACCTGCTTGGGACCGGACTCCGGCCAAGCAGCAAGCAATCCGGTCTCAGGAGACTTGCCGTCACGATTGGGGCCGAGCCATTGATTCCACTCGGCCGAAGCGAGTGGCAGCAGCACGAAGGACAGGAAGACGCCAGCTGTACACATGGCGCTCCGGAGCGTTATAGGACTTTGCATGGAGGGAGTGCTCTCGCGCTAGCGGCAGCGTCAGAACTCGGTTCTCATTATGGCAAGGCGCTGTCGAGCTTGGAGGTCGAAGGAGCATCGCGGCGAATCGAGTTGTGGAAACCGCGTTGCTGTCGCGTCGCTGAGTGCAACGGTTGCAGCGCTCCGGGAGAGAGTCGGAGAACTGCTGCTTTGTCGATCGCAGCATTTCGGGTAGTCCACATTTCAATGGGGTTGGGCCCTAGAATTGCGGCCGTGTGAGATTCTTGGATAGACGGACTTGCTTGCAGAGAGCTTCATGACCGTCGTCCGCCCGTCTAGGCAACGATCACTTGTGCGGACTTCGATTTGCGCGGCGACATTTCGACCCGCAGGTTTATGAGCGAGGCATTCAAGGACCCTTGTCGTGGATGGCCTGTGTAGCTACGACGGTGCCGCACCGTGTTGTCAGAAAGTGTATGCAGTTAACGGCACAACTGCATCAGGTCACGCTATCTGATCCATCGCCTTGACCCCTTTGGAGCCTGGCGACCTGCGCCCTAAGACGGGCGATTTCTACTTCGGCCTCTCGCTTCGCCGTAGTCGCTTCGCGTTGTGCCCGCTCGGCCTCGCGTCGACTCGCCGCTTCTGACCGCAGTCTGTTCTCTGTCTCAAGCTGCCGCCGCTCGGCCTCGCGTCGCCTTGCCGCTTCCTCCCGCAACCTGTTCTTTGTCTCGATCTGAGCCTCCTGCAACTCGCCAAACGTCAGCAGGTCTTGCCCGGTCTCCGGATCCCGGAAACGCAGCAGATGACGGGTTTCCGGCGGCTCGTCTGCACGGATCTCCAGCCCCAACACCTCGCTGTGAATGGACCCATCCGCGGCGCTCTCCAGAGGCTCGTACCCCAGCCCCCGCAGCACTCCTCCCGCTAGGCGCACGCGCGGCCCCTCGGGATCGTTCAAGAACCCCGTCGGAGCGAAGCGCCAGTATTCCTCCACGCCCATCGACGCATACAGGGCCTGCTTCTCGTCCCGGTCCCGGTTCTCCGTCGACGGCGAGGCTACCTCCAGCACGAAGGTCGGCGGCCGGCCCGCCTCCCATATCTTGAAGGAGGGCTCCGGCAACGCCTCCAGCCCCCGCACCACGAACAGATCCGGCGTCAGGCGCTTGCTCGCGTCGCCCTCTTGGTAGTAGACGAACATGTTTGCCCCCACCTGTACGCGAACGTGGCTGGCAAACCAGTTCCGCAGAGTCGCCAGCGCATACAGGATGGCGTCGACGTGCAAGTGCGTCTCGGCCATGATCTTGCCGTCCGAGTACGGGTACATGTCGGCGTCTGGGGGCGCTGTCAAGGGGCGTGCTGCGATTCTGGCCATGCTGGTATGGGCGGTAGGTTCGCCTTGCGCAGTATAGCAGCGGGCCTCGGGGGCAGGACTCGGCAGCGAAGTCTTTGCCTAGCTGGGGTTTAGTCGATCAGAGCCGCGGCGAAATACGCCGGTCCGGCACCGCTAGGCCGGCATTCCAGATGTACCTGTGAGGTCGCCGAGGCTGTCACACCCAATTCCCGCCGTGACGGAACACTCGGCCCAATCGAGAAGGAGTCATGAAGAAGCGCATATTCCAGCTCGAAGACGAGGAGCCCCGGACCGGCGATGCACCGATCAAGGTCCTCGGCAGCAGGCTGATAGTGCGTCGTACCGAGAATTCGCGGCAAGTTGATGCGGACGAGCCGGGCTGGGCTGAGATGCACCGCAGTTCGGCTGGACGTTGAGCCCGGGACACCCTGAGTCATGGCGGGATCGGGGTGCGATGGAATCTTGGGCGGGATCCGGAGACTCGAATTTCTACGGCAGATTTCGACTCGCATCATGATGTAACCATGCGAACGACAGTCAAATTAAGTCCAGAGGTTGAAGTCCTTCTCCGAAATGCGATGAAGCGCTCGGGCCAGTCCTTCGAAGAAGTCTTGAACCAAGCCATCCTCAAGGGCCTTGCGGATGAATGCGTCGAGCCAGAGGAAGAACCATTTGTCGTCGCAGCGCGCCCAATGGGGTTGCGCCTTGGCCTTGCCGCAGGTCGGCTCAATTCCTTGGCCGATGACTTAGAGGCCGACGCGTTTCGGGCATTGACAAATGACCTCACGACTCGAGCGGAGGGGGAGTAATGGTGCGTGACGCGAATCTGCTGCTATACGGCCGGTTAGACTGACGCACTCTGTTGTCTCTGCTTTGCCAAGAATCAGCACGACGGACCGTGTCGTGCGGAATCCGCTCTCCTTGGATGAGACGCCGCCGAGGTCGGGGCTTGGCACAGCCGCCAGGCTGTCGTAGCCTTGCTCCCCAACCGAGGATCCCATGAAGCAGTAGTAGCCTTGTTGCGTTCCAATGGGTCCTCGGGTGGCAACCTGGAGCCGTATGGGCAAATCGCCGCCATTGCTATGGCGCACGGTGGTACGGTCAATGCTGCGGACCAAGATGTTCGGGGGTTTCGGGACTTGCTCTGCAAGTTTCCACTTGAAGCGTGACGCATAGGCGAGGGTCGCTTCGTTAACCCTCCACTCCAGAGGAGCCAAGATGACAGACGAGTGGCGCGAACTGGACTATACGGACTACGACGAAGCGCTGCGGTTTGAGGAGCAGCAAGCTTTGACTCGATCCGGAATCGACAAGCAGAATTCCATACTGTTGAGGCGGTACCGCAACTTCCGGACCGTAGCGGACCTCTTAGTGGAGGCTTGGCGAAGCCACCCTGATGTCGCTGCCGTTTCGCTCGTTGGCTCGGTCGCTCGCGCACCTTGGAAGGAGGTCCCTCGCTTCCAGCCGTACCGCCGTGAGCGTATCGAACTGTGGCACGAGTGCGGTGACCTAGATCTGGCTGCATGGCTTTCCGGAACGGAGGACCTCGACGGGCTTCGCAAAGCCAAGAACAGAGCCGCGTCTAGCTTTCGCGACGAATTCGGAGGGGGCGTAGCAGGCCATCAGGTAGAAGTGTTCCTACTGCAATCAAAGACAAGCAAGTACCTCGGGCGCTTGTGCGAATTCAGTCGCTGTCCCAAGCCCGGCAAGATAGAGTGCTTGGTGCCGGGATGCGGCAGCACGGCGTTCTTGCGGAAAGTCCAAGGCTTTCGGTGGCGTCGGGAAACGATAGCGGAAGACCGCTCCGTCCGGCTCTTTGACCGCTCGAACGGCTTCGTGCGACGAGCGTCGGCATTGCCGCTGCCGCAGCAAAATGACGAGTTCTAGGACTGCACAGCGGGGCAGTAGTTGCTGATCCCTAGACCTGCTGCAGATGGGCGGGCAACGCGGCTTCCAAAGGCTTCAAGATACGGCCGACCCGTAGTCTCAGGTGCGCCGTGCGGTTCGAAGGTGCTTCGACGACCACTACACGTAGCCTAGAAACGCTCGGAGTCTGCTGGCACTCCCTCGTCATCCAGCGCGCGGTCAAGGCGCAAGCGGCAGAAAGTGCGTCGTGCCCCGGGAGCGATCAGTTTGCTCGAATACGCGCGGGCCCACCTACCCCATGCATCCCCGTCGCCTATCAGAGCGCGAAGGACAGCGCTTGTGTCTAGGCAGATCGTCACCGACTGGCCCGATCAGCGCGTAAGAGCGCAACCACATCGATGCGTTCCTTGAGCTTGATGCAACCTGGAAGAGGAAGGCCCTCCGGATCAATTGCCTCCCGCACTACAAGTCCATCGGATTGGGCGCCGATGGGCACAAGACGAGCGATGGGTGTCTTGCGGTCACACACCGTAACAGTCCCTCCAGCGCGCACCTGTGCGAGGTACCAGCTCAAATTCGCCTTGAGTTCCGACACGTTCACAGTCCGTGACATGACCCAATGAGGCTATATACGGCCGCAATCTTGAAGGACGATTGCGGACCCCGCAGCAGTTCTCAACTTAGCGAGTCTGGCTAGTTTACGCCAGTGCCCCACGCTGAGCGGGCAAGAGCCGATCACGACCAGAAAAAGACAGGCGCATCGAGAAGTGCCGTCATGACCGAAGTCCGTCCCAATGTTCTTCCGGAACCGCCGGCTTGACAATATCGCCAACCTCGATGACGGTCCCCTTGAGTTCGAATTGTGCATATTCGGCGCAGGTTTGGCTTGCAGGCAGAAGCTCCGCTACGGGACGGCCGCGTTTCAAGATGACTACTCCCTCTCCGGTGGCCTGCACACGGTCGAGAATCGCGAAGCATCGAGCCTTGAAATCGGATGCGTTGATGGTCTCCACGTGACTAGACTACTTGTCTCGGCGCGAGGTGGACGATTCGGTCAAGTATCAGGACCGACGCACTGCTCTCACTCGGCCTATCGGAGCCTTTCCGGGTGTCACGCCAGCATCACCAGCTCTCCGAGCGGCCAAAACTACGGGAAGTACAGCCCTCTTATAATCAGGAAGAACGAACCCCAGCGCGGGTTGGGGTCTAGCATGTCGCTCAAGGCCGATACACCGACGGCACCTGCCACTCTGGTCCCCTCGGCTACCGAGGCGGCGCGGGAACCCGACGCCGTCGAGTACCCGGAACGGCAATGGATCGCGCAAAGCGTCTGGCACGGGGACGCGGTCCTGCTGGCCACGGCAGCGTTGCGCAACCGCTTCCGAGACCAAGAGGACGTGCTGGTGGCCATGGAACTGGCGGTGTACTACCAGCGCGGCGACGACACGGCTTGGCTGCAGCCAGACGTGCAGGTAGTGTTCGGCGTGGGGCGCGGCGAGAACCGCAGCACGTACAAGGTCTGGGAGGAAGGCAAGCCGCCGGACTTCGTGCTGGAGGTGGCGTCGCCGTCGACGCAAAAACACGACGCTCGTTACAAGGCGCGCGAGTACTCCCGGATCGGCGTGCTCGAGTATTGGCGGCTGGACCCGGAAGGGACGCTGATGGGGACGGCCTTGGAGGGCTATGCGGCTACCGGGGGGAGTTACGCGCCGATCGAGGCCGTCGAGCGCCCAGGAGGTGGCAGGCTCCTGCCGAGCCGGGTGCTGGGGCTGGACCTCCGCAGCCGGAAGCGGGACGGAGCGACGGTGCTGGTGTTCACCGACCCGGTGACGGGCGAGGAGTTCGACGGTGAAGTGGAGGAAGCGGAGCGTCGCCGGCGGATCGCCGAGGACCGGGCCGATGCTGAGCGAGAGCGGGCAAACACCGAGCGAGAGCGGGCCGACACCGAGCGGGTGCGGGCTGATGCCGAGCGGGACCGGGCCAATGCCGCAGAGGATAGAGTGCGGGCATTGGAGGAGCGACTCGGGAACCTCCCGGGTCGTACTCGACCGTCGGGCCTAGATTCCTAGGGACCGGCGCTCCTGTGGATAGCAAAGCCGTCCGGCCACACTGGGACCGAGCCGCAGACTGGCACTTGGCAGAACTCCGACTGCTTCCTTCGAATCCCCCGCCAAGCCCTACAGTCGCTTGTCCGCCCAGTCTCCCTGGCGTGGCTCGATGCTGATCGTCGCGTTGCGTCTCCACGATTACCCGGCAGCGTGAGGATGGGATCACGCTGCGAACCGCCCCGTGCTAGCTGCGATGGCCTCCGGAAGTCCCGTAAGCAGATCTTCTCCGGGTGCAGGCGCAGGCAGTTCTGGCGAATCGCGTCGCCAGTGGCCGACGACAGCCCGGCCAAAGCAGTTGTCGTCGCGCACTCAATCCACGTATAAGAACTCGTTGGAGCTGATCAACATGTGTGCGAGGCTCTCGACAGACTTGGAAAGGGCCTCGTCCTCCGGGGCATTCGCACGGACATATAGCTGCTGCTGTTCCTGCAGATGATCCCGGGCCAAGGCGATCTCGTCGCCACTGGGCTCCCTGACCAGGATTGAACGGTAGGCCGCGCGGGCGAGCGTCTCGAGACCGGTCGGGCGTCCGACGTGAGAGTCCATGATCTGCGTCGCGACCGCTGCAGCATTTTCCATAACAAAGTTACTATTTAACATAGTCAGCGATTGCAGCGGTGTAGCCGATGGCGCGCGCCGGGTGCAAGTGGTGTCGATGTTCGGAAAGTCGAACGTACGCATGAATGTCGACGACCATGTGCGGCGAGCCGTCAAGTAGACGCTGCGCCGAAGCGCCCCTTCTGCCGCAGCAAGCTGCAAGCCGTCGGGGTGATGGTCCAGCTGGACGGGCGGCCCCCCTAGAGAAGCGTCAAGCTTGCCGCTCACGGCGAGGATCGAGTCACGAAGAGCCTCGGCTTCCAGCCTTCGCAACGGCATCCTCCAAAGCAACCGATTGTCGGGATCTTCGATGGCGGACCGCTCGCCAGCTGAATTGGCGCCGCGGCTCGATGACTGCCGATAGGCGGTCGAGAGCATGATCAACTTGTGCAGGCGCTTGATCTTCCAGCCGTGCTTGACGAAATCGACAGCCAGCCAGTCAAGCAGTTCCGGATGGGAGGGTGGCGATCCGTTGGAGCCGAAGTTGTCCGGTGTCGCCACGATGCCCGTGCCGAAGTGATGCTGCCAGATTCGGTTCACAATGACCCTGGCAGTGAGAGGATGATTGGGGTCAGTCAACCACTCGGCCAGCGCCAGGCGGTATCCGGTGGTCTCCCCTGCCCGGTTCGGAGAGGGAGTGGCGAGACAGGTCTCATCATCACGGCACAAGACCGATAGGAAGCCCGGTTTGACAGCCGGTCCGGGAGACTCGAGGCTGCCGCGCTGGAGGAGCCGGATGGTGGGAAGCGACTCGCCGTCCCAAAGCGCTTGTATGGGTTCCAGCTCGGTCCGGTTGCTGGTCCATTCCGCGATTTCCTGACGAAGCCGTCCCAAGCGCTCCTTGTCCTCCGGGGATGCCTCGCCCAAGATCTCCTCGTCGCTGATCTCGACCGTCGAGCCGAACTTCTTGACGAGGTCCGTCTGGACCTCGTCGCGATCCTTCGCATCAGCGGCGAACGCGATTCGGAAGTTATGCCTAACCTCGCTCGGCACTTCCTGAATCTTGGACTCGAACAGCGCGTCTCGATACGGCCGGCTGATTTCGTCAACCTGCTCCGTCAGGCCTTTGACCTTGGCGTCGATGGCGCTGTTGTGTTCGTCGATGTGCTCCTTCTCGGCCGGGGAAACCGTGTACCGCAGGCGGTTCTTCGGCTGAATCCAGTCCGACGGGTTATAGGCCGCTGAAAGCAGGGCCAAGAAGCGGTAGTAGTCTCGCTGGGGGATCGGATCGTATTTGTGGCTGTGACAGCGGGCGCACGAGAGCGTCAGTCCAACCGCGCTGCGAGACACTTTGTCGATGAGCGCAAACAGGGTGTCGTAGCGGTCGGCAGGCCGGTCCGAGATGTCCTCGTCGGTCGCGTCGAGAACCGTTCGCAAGTAGCCGGTCGCGATCAGTGTCTCGAGCATCTCGGGCGAGAATTGCTCGGCATTGCGCCAGTCGTAGAGCTCGTCTCCAGCTAGCTGCTCGATGAGAAAGCGGTCCCAGGGCTTGTCCGCGTTGAACGAGTCAATGACATAGTCCCTGTACCGCCAGATCCCGGGTGACAAGCTGGTCAGGTGAGCCTGGAAGTCCTTACCCTTGGTATCGACGTACCCGGCCGCGTCAAGCCAGAAACGCCCCCAACGCTGGCCGTAGAGGGGAGACTCCAGTAATCGGTCGAGCAGTCTCGCGTAGGCGTCGGGTCGCTCATCCGCAAGAAACTCTGCCGCCTGCTCAGGAGTGGGGGGCAGACCCCAGAGATCGAAGTAGGCTCGTCGCAGAAGTGTCTGTCGCGTTGCCTCTGTTGAGTAGGTGAGGCCGTGCTGCTCGAGTTCTGCGAGCAGAAATGCGTCGATGGGCGTTCGGACTGCAGTGGCTCCCTCGACTGTTGGCGGGGCCGATGCAAGTGGTGCTTGAAAGGCCCAGTACTGGCGGTCGGATGCAGTCACAGGCGGTGCTTCCGATTCGGTGAAGGCACGGTCGAGCGGATTTCCGAGATCGACGTAGTCGGCGAACTGGCCCTCGTCGATCCAATCTCGGATGAGCTCGATCTCGGCGTCTTTCAAGGGCGCGCCCACCCCTTCGGGAGGCATCACTCCATTCACCAATTGGCGGACGAGGATGCTCTTCTCTGAGAAGCCCTCCAGCACAACCGGGCCGTTCTGGCCGCCGCGCAGGGTCGAGGCCAGGGTATGAAGGTCCAGACCGGATTGAGGGGAGTCCCCGCCGTGGCAGGAGACGCAACGCTCATTGAGCAGCGGTCGAATCTCCCGCTCAAAGCGAGCGATTTGGAGTCGCGCCTGCTCAGGCAGGCCATCGCCCTGCTCTGAGTGAGCCCCTGCTTCGATCCAGCGCCGGATCGTTTCGACGTCAGCCTCCGGGACTTGGCTCTGGAAGGCCTTCGGAGGCATCTTGCCTTGCGAGAGTTTCTGGTAGAGCAGGCTCTCGTCGGGAGAGCCTTTCATGACTACTGGGCCATTGAATCCTCCGCGCAGGACGGTTCGAGCCGTCCGGAGATCGACTCCTTGTTCGGGGGAACTCTTGCCATGACACGTCAGGCAGTACGTCGAGAGGATCGGTTGGACGTCTTTCTCGAAGATCGGAACTTCTTCAGCTGTGGCTGCGCCGCCTGTGGCACCCGCGACCAGAAGGCCGAGCAGCAAACGAGCATTCATGCCACATGAACCTCGTTGTCCACCAAGTCCCCTATGACTCGGGCTCCTGTGACCGTGACGTCAGCGGGAGTTTCCAGCCGCCCTGCGTTCGGGTAGGTAGTCCTGCGGTGGTCGAGGCCGAGTTGGTGCAATACCGTCGCGTGCATCTCGGGGACGCTAACGCGATCAACGACAGAGCGATAGCCGAAGTCGTCCGTCTGGCCATAGATCCAACCGGGCTTGAAGCCGCCGCCGGCAAACCAGATGGTGAACGCGTTGCGGTTGTGGTCCCTGCCATCGTTGCGCTGCGTCGTCGGCAAGCGGCCGAACTCGCCAGCCCACATCACGATGGTTTCGTCGAGCATGCCCCGTGCGTCCAAGTCCTTTACGAGCGCAGCGGCCCCTTGATCGGTCTCAGTTGCGATCTTGGGCAATCGCTCCTCGAGCTTGTCGTGGTGGTCCCAGGGCTGGCCCGGGCTGGTCGTCACTTGAACGAACCGCACGCCGGCCTCGACCAATCTCCTCGCCATAAGGCAGCGCAGCCCGTACGGACCGCTAACCTCGTCGTCTACCCCATACAACTTCTTGGTTTCGGGCGACTCGCTTGCTATGTCAAGGACATCCATGGCCTCGACCTGCATGCGGGCGGCCAGCTCGAAATTCCTGATGCGAGACTCGAGTTCGGTCTCGCCGGGCCGAGCGTCGAGGTGAAGCTTGTTGATGCGGGCCAAGTATTCCAAGCCCTGTTTCTGCACGCCTGGCGGCTGCTGTGCGGCTGGCTTGAGGTGGTGAACGGGAGAGCCGCTCATGTTGAACTCGACGCCTTGGTAGAGCGCTGGCAAGAAGCCGTTGGCCCAAAGCAGCCTGCCCCCGATCGTGTATCCCTTCGGGTCGCGCAAGACCACGTATGCGGGCAGGTTCTGGTTTTCGGTGCCGAGTGCGTAGCTGACCCAAGCGCCCATGGCCGGCCGACCTGCGAAGATCTTGCAGGTCAGCAGCATGTTCAAGCCCTCGGAGTGGTTGTTGTGCTCGGTGTGCATCGAGCGGATGAAGCAGAGCTTGTCAACGATTTCGGCTTGGTGCGGCAAGGCTTCCGAAATGTCCATCCCGCACTCCCCCCGCTGCTTGAATTCGAAGGGCGTGGGCAGCAGTGTGTTTGTGTTGCCGGGCTGGTGAATCTCGACGCCGTCTGGATGAGGTTGGCCGGCGTACTTGGCCAGCAATGGTTTCGGATCGAACAGATCCATCTGGCTGGGCCCGCCGTTCTGGACCAGTTGGATGACGGATTTCGCCCGTGCGGGAAAGTGCCCCGGCCGAGCGCGCAGGTCGTTGTAGATCGGCGTCGGCGCGGCGTCGGAAGCGCCAGCCAGCAGGTGCGCGAGCGCGATCTGACCGAAGCCCAGCGAACTTACTCCCAAGAGCTCGCGCCGCGTCATTGGTAGGCCGGCCGCATTGAGCATGAGTCGTCCGTTAGGTTAGGCGAAATGAGACGAGTGCGCAATCGGTGACTGGGCACCGGCTTCTGTGATAATGTGTCTCGCAACCCCGCAATTGCTTCATTGCGAAGACTGCTTTGAACTGTTCAGAACAGGAACCTGGCTTGTTGTTTGCATCCAGGGATCAGGAGGATTCCGGAAGAAAGAAACTCGATGCGCAGGATTGGAAGCCGATTCAGTGGAGTGAGAAGTGCCGATAGCGGCAATCAGGTGGCGAGGGGCAAGCCCGTGCCGGTAGCCGGTGAACAAGAGATTCGCCAAGCGCTTCTACGGAAGCGCCTTTCGGCTCTTGGTCGACGCCCGGACACGTTAATCGTGAACGAGCTAGGGCTGGCGCATGCAAGAAGTCGGATCGATGTCGCTGTGATCAACGGCGAGATACACGGCTTTGAGATCAAAAGCTCGCAGGACGGTCTTGGCCGCCTATCAGATCAACTCGCGGTTTATGGTCAGTCGCTCCAGAAACTGACGTTGGTTGTCGCACCTAGGCACGTTGGTCGAATCATGGAAATGGTGCCGCAATGGTGTGGTGTCTTGAAGATTCTAGTCGGCCGGCGTCGAGGCCTAACTTTCGAGTCAATCCGAAGACCCTCAAGAAACCCTGAGCTTGATCGGTTCGTGTTGTCACATTTGTTGTGGCGCGAAGAGGTGCAGGGGATCCTCGCCGATAGAGGGATTCGGGGCTCAGCTCTGCGCGCCCCGCGTAAGGATCTCTATAGAAAACTGGTCGATCTCGTATCCGAGCCCGAGCTTATCGCGCTGATCAAGGCCGCCATGATGCAACGCCGAACTTGGCGAGATCATCCACGACTACAGTGATGTGGTGATTGATTGCCACTTCTTTCCATCGCGAGAGATTGCTGGGAGTCTCCTGACGGATCGCACATCTGGCAATGTACCTGTCCCCGAAGGAAAAACTGGCACCTCGGAATTGAAATTCTGTCTCAGTGACGATGGAGTCGCAATGCGTGTGCATTTGTTCCCGGTCGTCTCGGAACGCCCCACCCTTTCGGGTCGCCCAAGTCTCGGCTGTCGTATAAATGACTTTACCTGAGGCCTTGATTTTGCGCATGTCAAGCGCCACAAAGTCCGGGTGGACAATCGTGTAGTCGCCATAAACCGGTCGCCGCATATCGCTTGGCAGAGCTCTCAGGAGAGCCTGATAGAAAAGCCAGTCATGGCGTGGGATCTCATCCGAACCCTTGGCGACATCCTTGAAACTGTCGGGGATTGCCGTGGAAGCCAGGACCAAATTACGGTACACGGTCAAATCGCCGACGCGGCGTAGTGCGACAATCATCGCTGTCGCAAACGTGTTGTAAGGAAGAAAGTTCGGTGCACGAAGATCAATAATCAAATCCGTTTCCTGCAACGAGACGCTAAGTGCCCTACAGAGATTCACGATCTTCGCGCGAATGTGACGCTTCATCAGATCTTCCAGACGGACCAAGAATCCGACGCCTCGACCATCTCGGGCGATCGCCCTAGCCGCAGCGGCGAGAGTATCCGAATCGCTGGTGAGGGTCAACGCTGGCACAGCGCGCGTCCCTAGAGGACGGATACCGTCGAAAATAAAATCGAAGACGTGGCGACCATCGTCCATCCTACCCACAGCGATGTCCTTGTTCAGCGAGATCCACGCCGGGCGAATACCCCATTTCTCTCGATATCGCCTCAAAAAGGGTTCGACGTGCTCTTGGACCGTCTTCTTGGGTTGATAGAATTCGAAATCAAACTCAACCTCAGGAATACAGACCAGTGGAATAATGCGGTCTTTTATATCCGATTCTAAGCGTAATAGAGCTTGGTATTCTCCAAGTCTCCAGCGCAGGACTGGCACGTACATGTCTTTACTCAAGATCATTTCTGGCCTCCATAAACTGCGCACGAACAAGCTCATGTCCGACCAGATTTGAGAGAATAGCATAGTTGCTCTGTTCCTTGCGAATGCGGCCCGCAATTATGCTCGCATCGATGCTAAGCATTTCAGCGTCAAGACGGACTGCTTCCTCGGATAGAGCAAAACGCGATAGGCATTGATCCCAATCAGGATCAGGGATTAGGCTTGCGAGCGCAAATCGATCCGCTTCACACTCAACCCGATCCTCAGTATTGCTTTCTTCTTCATCGAAGAAGTCGTAACGAACTCCTTCAAAAAGATGAAGGAATATATGGCCAAGTTCGTGGAACAATACGAACCAGAAATTATCTAAGCGATCATAGCGCAATGTCATGCCTATTACGGGATGATCGCTGTCAATCAACATGGCAGCACCATCGAGAAACGTTCCTGGCAGGTGCTCCTCGGTAACCAAAACAATACCCTTCTTAGCGAGCAGACTGCGCGCCCGCCTTGGGCCATTCTTGTGGCGGGTAAATGCGACAAGCTCAGGCAACCACCTATCGTCGAGTGAGAAGGCAGGCAGGCCTTCCTCGATGATCCGCACCCGCGCCCGTTCAAGTACGCGGGCCTGCCAGGCAAGGAGAGCGTACTCGTTGGGCTGCGCCGAGCCTCGAATCTTCTTGCGATGAAGGGCAGTCGCGAATTGTGGTCCCGCAGCTTCGAGAAAATAGGTCTTCGCGCACTCAACAAGATCGGCACCGCGGGGCACGTCGAACCATCGCCGCCTCGCCATCTCCTTGACCGGAAACTGCTGCCACACCAGATCATCAGTCTTCTCCCACGAGAAAACCTCCCCCTCCTGCGGAGCTCGGGCTTCGAAGAGGCCCGCGGTGTGAACATTCAGGATCCTCGACACCTCGATCAGCCGCGTGAGGCTTGCGCCCAGATAACCGGAAGCTTCGTATCGTTGCACCTGTTGCGGCTTGACGCCTAGGGCAGCGGCCAGTTCAGTCTGGCTCATGCCCGTAGCGATACGAGCCTGAATTAGGATTGATGGCAAGGCTTCCAAAGAGAAGGACTTCGCAACGTGGATCTCACCGGCCTTTAGCAGCTCGTAATGGGCAATATCAGCCTCGAGTTCCTCAATTTGGCTCTTCAGCGCATCGATTTCAAGACCCCGTACCCATTCATCGTCGACATCTTGTGCTTCGACAGCCACCAGCGCGTCTTTGAGCTTCGCCAGCTCCCGGGTTGAGATGCCATATTGTTTTTCGCTGTAGATCATGGTGCCACCCTTGGATAGAGCATCGGATCATTTGTCAGATCGATTAGTACGATCCCTTTCTGCAGACCGGAGAACTTCTCGATCTGGAAGAAATCGACAAACGGTCGACCCGCCGCATCGGCGCGGTTAGTGGAAGGAAAGAACTCACCACTGAACTTAGCCTTCTGCGCAGCCCGCCTGTCGGCAAAATTTGAGAAAACTGGGTCCATCAGCTGACGGTCAACTCCACATGGGTCCCAGCAGGCGTCGTAGTCGTCAGGCCAGGGTTTGTCGGTGACGAAGCTTCCATCAAGGAACAGGCGCTTACAGCCCGCCTCCGCTAGATCTCGTGCGGCCCGCACTAACCCGCTGAACAGGTGTCGTCGACGAGCGTTTGAAGCGAAGCGAGCAGCAACGACGGACAGGCTGGCATGATGAATCCCTTCAGGCAGGACAGGCCACGGTGCTCCCGGCAAGTCGGTGAATTCGGGTATCATGCGTACAACATTATTGTTGTAGCATAGATGTGCCGATTGGTGTTCGAAGTGTCTAGAGTCAGATCGGTGGCCGCCTCGCCAAGCTAGTTGAGGCCCAGCGTCGTCTGCTAGCTGCCGTGATCGGATCCGGTTGGTCCGACTGCTGGAGACCGTGGAGTTTTTCTGCCGCGACCAACTTCGTGAGCCGCACGTCAGGCATTTGGAGGGTAAGCTCTGGGAGTTGCGAGCCAAGTCGACGGAGGGGATCGCTAGGGGCTTTTTCGTGATTGCGGCGGAGCGGCGGGTCGTGGTGTTGCACGTATTCGCCAAGACATCGCGAAGGACACCACGCTAAGCGTTAGCGACGGCCAAGGAACGGATGAAACAGGTGAAACCATGGCTGAGTTGAAGGACCTGAAAGGGCGTTTCATGAAGGACCCGGCATTCCGCCAGGAGTATGAGAGAGCAGACGAAGAGTATTCGTTGGCGGAGGCCATGATCCCTACTCGGACGGCAGCGAACCTGACGCAATCGCAACTGGCTGCGCGTCTCGGACCGGACGGGGACGGGGAGAGGTGGCCCGAGGAGTTCAATGATCCGACGTCCAGCCGCCGCGTGCACCGACTTGAAGATTAGTCGGTCCAAACCTACGCATCCTTCTTGATACTTCCTATCTGCATCACCTGAGAGTGGTGCCGGAAGAGCTTACGGAAGTCGCGCGCCGATTCCTTGCCCAACAGAGTGCACGGTTCCACGTGAGCGCCGTGTCGATCTGGGAGATGCGGCTGAATTACCATGCCCGCCGACCCACTCGGGACCAGAAGAGCTCATTCGAGCCAATGAGGTTGTTGCGGTGCTCTCGGGCTTGCGTGTGACGTTCTTGCCGATGACGATCCGACACGCCGCCCGTGAGCTCAACGCACCGATTGAGCACAGAGTCCCGTTCGATGAGCTCCTGCTCGTTCAAGCCCAAGAAGAACGTCTCAAGCTCTTGACAGCCGACCGACAGCTTGCGCAGCACGCGGTAGCGATCACACTGTAGCGGGAACCTGACGGAACGCTCGGGGCATCGATGCTGGCTTGACATCGGGATGGCCCGCGACGTGGCTCCTCCACGTGGGCGCTGTCGAGACCTCGCTGCGCGCGGGTACGGCGAGCGTTCAGCAGGGAGTCCTGTCGTCAGCTGGGGAAGATCTCCCGCATGCGCTGAATTGCGGCCTCCTCGTCGCCGGCTTCGTTCATGAACACGGCAAACTGCAACCCGCCTGCGCTGGATCGGGTGACGGCGATACGGGGTTCCCCTTCCATGAGTTCCTGCTCGGCCTGGCGCGCCGTGACTCCGATTCGGTTCTCGTCCCAGGTTACGTTTACCCGATGCACTCTTCGCATCCTTTCGAACGGGCCCCGGGAGGTGCGGATGCCCGGAATCCTGCCGAGCCCTCGGGCGATTTTGCGGGCCTGCATCGCATTCTCCCTGTCGATCCGCTCAAAGTCCAGTGACGCGTATTTCTCGCACGCCAGGTAGAGGGCCACCATCTCCTCGCGGCCGACCTTCATCGGCCTGCCGTTCGAGTCCGAGTGCGGGTTGGAGTTCAGCCAAGCCGCTCGAACGAGGTCCTCTCGGCCCGCGAGGATGCCGGAACATTGGGGGCCGCGCATGTGCTTGCCACCGGAAATCGCCATCAGGTCGACGCCCGACTTGGCGAGCTTGGGGATGTTGTCCCACGGCGGAAGGATGTTCGCGCAATCCGCCAGGACGGGAACGCCGGCGGGCTTGGTCCGCTTGAGGGTGTCCTCAAGCCGGATCCAGTCCTTCCCCCACTCACGGTCGTTGGTGTTCCCCGGGAGGAAGTACATCATCGCCGTTCTGGGGCCGATGGCGCGTTCAAGCTGCTCCGGCGTCTCGACTTCCACGATCTTGGTGCCGGCGCCACGCACCGCATGGTCGTACGAGATCCGGTGCACCCTCTGGATGATCACTTCGTCCTTCATGCCAGTCAGGTCCGGCAGGCGCTTGATTCTGTCCGGGTCCTCGCCCGCGATGCACGCGTAGGTTCCTATGGCGATCGATCCCGCAGCTCCGGTCGATACCATCGCGGCCTCGGTCCCCGCCAGTTCGGCGAGCCGCCGGCCGATGGCGTCCTGGAGTTCTTCGAGGACGACGTACTCTCGCGCGGCCTCGGCCTGAGCCTCGAACAGTTCCGGCCACTGCTTCGAGGCGCCGATCGTGGTGTACGTGCCACGGAAGTTGATCACTGGCCTCACACCCAATCGCTCGTAAACGGTTCGGCGCGCCGATGTTGGCTCCGCTGCCGGAAGAGCCTGGGTCAGCGACCCGAGCCCGACTCCCTTCAGCCAGTGGCGACGGGAATTGCGCAAAGAGGTGCTCATGCCCAGAGATTGTAGCTTCCGTGCTTCTTGTCAAGCGGCGCATTTTTGCACCGGCCCCGACTCTGCTGTGTACACTGTGTCCGTCCGGCTCCGGCAGGCTGCATTGCTTGCGTTGATGGGCGACGGATGTTCGGGAAATTCGGGACGGACCGCCTTGGCGGTGCTGCGGAGAAAGCTCGGGCGCCCGTGCCCGTCTCTGTGAATGGCGGAGCGAACGCACGCCGTGGGCAACGACTGTTTCGGAGGTTCCGGGCCCGTGGCGCCGGTCGGTGCCACACGACCGAGGAGGACTGCCATGACGGACCGAAATCTGGAACCTGGCGGCTTGAGCCGTCGCCAATGGTTGGGGACCAGCTCCCTGGTTGCCGCTTTGATGGCGGAGGCTTCGGGTGTCCCGGCTTCTGCCGCCAACCTACCTGCGGAACCGTACTCAGCGATCGGTGCCAAGCCGTTCATCAATTGCACCGCCACCGTCACGATCAACGGCGGCTCACGCCTGATGCCTCAAGTCATCGAAGCGGTCGAGCAGGCGTCGCATTACCACGTCAATCTCGACCAGCTGATGGAGGCAGCGGGCAAGCGCATCGCCACGCTGCTCGACGTCCCCTGGGCGATGGTCTCGTCCGGCGCTGCTGGTGCCCTCACCCACGCCGCGGCTGCGTGTGTCGCCGGGACAGATCCTGAGCGAATGCAGCAACTGCCGGATCTCTCTGGCCTCAAGGACGAAGTGATCATTCCGAAATCCTCGCGGAACGCGTACGACCACGCGGTCCGCATGGTGGGGCTAAAGACGGTAGAAGTCGATTCGGTCGACGAAATGGAAGCCAGGATCGGTTCCAGCACCGCGCTTGTCATGGTGCTTGGGAATCGCTTCGACAAGATCCGGGTCAGCCTGGAGGATGTAGTGCCGGTGGCGAAGCAGCACAGAGTTCCGGTACTCGTTGACGCTGCCGCCGACATTCTGGTCAGTCCTGACCCCTACTTGGCGGCCGGAGCAGACTTGGTCGCCTACAGCGGCGGGAAGATCCTGCGGGGACCGCAGACTGCCGGCCTCCTGCTGGGACGGGAGGATCTCGTCCGGGCTGCCTTCGCCAACAGCGCCCCGCACCACGCTTTCGGCCGCCCGATGAAGGTCAGCAAGGAAGAAGTCCTCGGCATGACGGTGGCTGTCGACGCGTGGGTCCGCCAGCGCGACATCGAAGCCGAGTACCGCGAGTGGGAAGCGTGGTACGCCCACATCTCCAATCGCATCACGGAGGTGCCGGGCGTTTCGGCGAGAGTTGACGGGCCGACAAGGGGCGGCCCCTTCCCGACCATGACCATTGCGTGGGACCCGCAGCGCATCGGTCTGACTGCCGGCGCTCTACACGACCTGCTGCTCTGGGGGGACCCGGCCATCCAGACGCACGCTGCCGGGGACGGGCACGAATTCCGCTTGCGTCCCGTGGCCCTCAAACCGGGCGAGTACAGGATCGTGGCCGACCGCCTGCGGGAGGTCCTCCGGACCGCGCCCAAGCCGACCGAACGGGTCTGGAAGGCCCCGGTCGCGGACCTGTCCGGGCGCTGGGACGTCACGCTTAGCTTCCTTGTCGGGGAAGCGCAGCACATGCTCTTCCTGGAGGCCAACGGGAATCGGCTGCAAGGAACGCACGTCGGCAGCGTGGCCAGCGGTCCGGTGGAGGGCACTGTGGATGGTGACGTTGTGACTTTAACCAGCGTCCTCCCGGTCGAGGGCTCGAAACTCAGGTACCGGTTCCAAGGCCGAGTCAAGGACGGGCGGCTCCAGGGCAACCTGGATCTAGGAGAGTATCCCAAAGGGGCCTGGGCGGCCACGAAGCACTCTTACGGAGGAACGATGCCGACGGACCCAGCCACGTCCGGCAAGATCGCAGCGGGGACAAGAAATGATGCCTGACCGAAGCACCCTCTCACGTCGCCAAGCGGCCCTCGCCGCCACGCTGGGCCTAGCGGCAGCTCCCGTTGCGGAGGCCCGGGACTGGCGTCCCGGCAAGGAGCGTGTGGGCGGTTTGGTCCGATCTGGCCCCCTCCTGTTCATGGGAGGAATTGGAGGCTGGTACCCGAACCGGCGTCCCGACGGCCCGGGGGATGTGCGTCAGCAGACTGCGGACGCGCTCACGATCATGATGGAGAGCCTTGAGGAGGCGGGCAGTTCGATGGCCAATGTCCTCAAGGTTCAGGTTGCGCTTGTGGACCCTGAGAGGAACTGGCCCGGGATGAACGAGGTGTACAACGAGTTCTTTCCTGAGCCGCGGCCCGTGCGCTCGTACTTCGGGGCCACCGGGTTCCGGCGGCCGGGCCAACTGCTCCAGATCGACTGCATCGCGTACAAGGAATGAGGTCATTTGCAGAATGAGACGCCGTCGGTTCATTGAAGGATCCCTTGCCGGAGGAGCCATGGCCGGGGCCGGCATCGCCATGCCCGCGGAGCATATCGGCCGCGATCCGGAAGTCGTTGTTGAGAGGAGTCTCCCCGGGAGGCCCCACGAGGGAAAGATGCTCGCGGCGATCCAGCCGCACTGCGACGACGTTCCCATCCTCGCGGGTGGAACGGTCCTGAAGCTGATGGCGGAAGGCTATCGGGGCATTCTCATCCGCACCAGCAACGACGAGATGGCCGGTCGCGGAGCGACGTTCGGCGAGGTCGTGTTGAACAACGAGCGCGACACCATTGAGGTGGGCCGGCTGATGGGCCTGGAGAAGTTCTACGACCTCGGCTACCGCAATCACCTCATGGACGGCATCGAGCGGCTCGAACTCCGTGCCCGCCTGATCTTCCTGTTTCGGCTCATGAAGGTCGATACCGTGATCTGCTACGACCCGTGGGGCCATTACGAGGAAAACCCTGACCACTATGTGACCGCGAGCTGCGTCGAGGCGGCGTGCTGGATGGCCGGCTCCCAGTGGGACTATCGGGAGCACTTCGATGCCGGGCTCGAGCCGCACTCCGTGAAGGAGAAGTACTACTTCGCCCGGGGACCCCAGCTAGTCACTCGAGTGGTCGATATCTCGTCGCATGTCGAAGGCAAGATCGACGTGAACCGAGCGAACGTTACGCAAGGACCCGCTGGCGACAACGGCGCGAGACTGCGCCAGCGCCTCGCTGCGGAAGGCAAGCGGCTTCCGTTGCTTGGCAGTGATGACGAGACCGCCAACCGGAACTACATCCGGGAGTTCGTCTTGGAGCCCAACCGGGAGTGGGGACGGCGATACGGCGTCGAGTATGCGGAGCCGTTCCACTACATCGGTCCGTCGCATGACCGGGTCAGCGAATACGTAGACGCCAACGCCGTCCCCTTGTAGGCGGGTGTTCCGGAGCCTCAGCGCCGGTTACGGAATGGTGACGCTTCCAGACATCGGCCCAGCCGTCGCCACCGGTGTCCTTGCGAGCGCCTCGCTCGAAGCAGCACGTCTCGCCGGTCGGGCCGGCCTCGGCGGGCGTCAGTTCGCCGAGTAGCGGGCACCGGTCGATGAATCGCTCCTGCGATGCGGAGCGCTCCTTCAACTCGGAGGCGCTCCACCTGGCGATGAACTCGTGCGGTGTCATGGACGCGTTCGGCGTGGCCCATGACCAGAAGTAGACCAGCGCCTTGCGACCTGGACCAATCAGTGGGGGCCACTCGCTGTTCTGGGTTAGTGCAAGAGACTCCTTGATTTGACGGCAGCGAACCTGACTCAATCGCAACTGGCTGAGCGTATCGGAACAACACAATCGGCAATCGCTCGGCTGGAGGGTGGCAGGCTATCGCCGTGGGTCAGGACCCTGCGCCGTCATGCCGAAGCTACCGGCATGCGGCTGACGTTGGGTCTTGAACGGGCTGACGGTTAAGGGCTCCTTCTCAAGTGTGCCCGACATAGTCTCTTGGGCGGTCAGGAGCGACCATCGCGCCATCGCCGAACTTGGCGAATCAATGGGCGACGAGCCGCCGACCTCCGCGCAACTTGCCGATCCTCTTGTCTTTCAATCGAATCTTGGCTTCGTGCATCGTGATCCCTTCGTCAACGTTGCGAGGGTGGTAGCCCACCAGATACTCTGTCTGCGCCAACTTCGAGACTGACTCTGTGATGCGGGACAAAGACATCCAGTCCATCGCGTCGATTACGTACTTACTTCCGCCAGTCGTCTGGCCGAGACCGTGAAACTTACCGGTGTGGGCGCGATAGTCGCTTGACCTTAGATTGACGTTGACAAGACCCCGGGGGCTAGCCTACTATCAAGAGCGAGACGCAAGCTTTGGCTTGCCCTCCTTCCGAGGCCCGCGCTCCGGCGCGGGCTTTCGTGCATTTGTAAGAAGTCTTGACCTATTTGGCCTATTTGGATGAGTTCGGACACATTGGTCCTTATGTTGGTCGGTCGGACTCGAAGCACAATGACAGCCCGGTGTTCGGACTTGCCGGTCTCGTGCTGCCGGCGACCGAAGTGCGCGGGTTTGGAACCTGGTTCTTCCAGCGGAAGGCTAATCTATTGGCATTCGAGATACAGCGTTCCGGAAAGCACCCCGCCGTTTGGGAGAAGAAGGGTTCCAGCCTCTACACGGTGACGAACGTAGGGCGCTACAGGGAACTCCGGACATTCACTAACCGCTTCTTCAAGAAGATCAAGAGCATCGGCGGGTTCATCCTCTATGTCGGGGTCACCAAGACCCACTTACCTGGCCAGCACAACCCGAATCGGCTCTACGCCATGGTGCTCGTTGAGGCGATCAAGAGGCTAAACGAGTTCTGTGAGAAAGATGTCCAACGGTCGAACAATCTCCTCCTAGTTATCGACGAACATGACCAGCGTTCTGCGCTGATCACCGAGGCTTCCCGAAGCATGTACGGAGGACAAGAGCCTCGCCGTCACCTGATCGAGCCTCCGTTCCAAGCGGAAAGCCACCGCTATCAGACCTTGCAGGCCGCGGACTGGATAGCGGGACTCGTAGGACGCCTAGGAGCGTTTTGGGCAGATCCAAGCGCTTTCCCAGAAAACGAGATCTTCCGCCGCTATTTCGGACAGCGGCTCCATGACGTCCAGCGTCGCAGCGGACTCCGTAGCTGACCTGTTGCCGTTCCTTGGGTCCGGCAAGAAGGACAGCCCATCCCTACTGCTCCTTTTGGTTGTTCTTGTCTTCGGGCCGCAGGCTGTCGCTACCGCCTGCTGTGGTTGTCATGCTGTATCCTCCTTTACAGCGCAGGCGGGTGATACTGGCCGGGGGAATCCCTCCGCTCGCGAGCGAGCCAGGGCTCGACTTGCTGTGCGTCCTAGGCTGCGGCCTAGGACGGTACAGGGCTCGAAGGGGCGCAGCGACGTCAGTTTAGATGACGAGGCAGGGGCCGAGGCCCGCGCGGGCATCGCGGCCCTTTCCACCACTCATAGATCCGATCTTGCACCCGCTTCCGCTATCCGCAACTCTAGCAGCGGCCCCGACCCTGCTGGCAATCCTCGACCGTTTCATGCATACGGGGCGATTGCACTCGGGGTGTGTAGGCGGGAGAAGTAAACGTTCGCGACCGCTTGTTCGCCGACGATTGGCGATCTTGGGGTAGATGCCGCGCCCTGACTGACACCGTGACCGCGTACCCAGACAGGCTGCAATGATACTCGCCTTCCCGGATGAACGGCGGAACACCTACCAAGGAGTAGCGGCCGCTGAGCGCCTTCTTCAGGTTGTAGCACCGAAGCTTGAACCCGGCGGCGGCGGTTCGGCTGGTTGTAGTCCCGATCATGCAAAATCAACCAGAGTTCAAGGCACGGGTCGGACTTGGCAACGCGAACTCCGGAGCGCTCGCACATCAGCGCGGCCTGCTCAAACTCAGGTCATTGGAACACCCAGGCCACCACGGGGCCAGACAGAGATAAGTGCGCTCGAACATATGCGCTGTATCGCCTGTAAATAGGCCAGTTCGGTCTTCTTGCCTTCACAATACGGGATGAACCGCCGCTTGGGTTCCCACAGGGGCCCTCTCCTCCGAAGGCCCGGGACCGAGTCGCGACTGCCTTAGCCCGACGTAGCATCGGGTGACTCCAAGTCTTCGAAGGGAACAGCGCCGTAGCGCCCCTGCAGATAACCCGATTCGAAATTGTCACTCCAGCGGGTTTTGAAGTCCGTCAATGGATAGATCTGTGTCGCTCCTTCTGCGTCTTTCTGAGTGAACCAGAGTTGGTCCCGCCGCAGGCTGAACGACTTCATCAGGTTGGTGTCGTGGGTGGTCGCGAGAAGCTGAGCGCCCTTGGGATTCGACTGCGCGGAGCAGAACAGTCTCAACACTGCCTCACTGGCATGGGTGTGCAAGCTGGCATCGAGGTCGTCCATAAGCACCGGTGTCCCTTCATCGAGCGCGCGATACACGAGCCCCATAACGGCCAATAGTCGGAGAGTGCCGGCACTCTCCCGATCCAAATCAAGAGGAACTGGTGCGTTGTTCCAACCGCGGTGGGCAAGTTGGACGACAGGTTCCATGCCACCCGAGCCCAGCTCTTCCGCGAGGGCATGCGTGGATTTGCCTGCTGCTGTGGCAAGCGGCCGGATCAGCTTCAAGAATTGTTCTGAATTCTTGGCCTCGTTTCGCCTAAAGTCCACGACGCCCGTTCCCAGTTTTCCCAAAAAGGCGATCACCCTCCGGTCGGGTTCTTCTCCCGCCAGTCTTGTCCATAGCTCATCTCCTCCGACAGCGATGTCCCGGACGATTCGGACCGAGCGGAAATACTCAAACACCTTCGACAATTGCTCATGGCCGTTCTGGGCGGCCGCGGACAAGAACAGGCTGTTGGGCCTGGTCAATTTTGCAATGCTGCTGTTCTGCCCCTTGAGCCAGCGCCCGAACGTGAACTCGCTCCTTTCGCGCGAGAAGGCGAGGCGACGGTAAGCCTTGGGATAGACATCCAGCCATTCGGATACGAAGGCCTCGTCGGATGCCTGAAAGCCATAGTGATACCTAATTCCCTCCGCAACGAAGTCGATATCGAACTGCGTGTCTGTCAGCAGGCCGGCGGGGTCGAGTCGGAATGGCTGGCGCGCCACACCACCGCCCGGATCTCCCTTGGCGTGCGAACACAGCACCATGGCGCACATGGTCTGCATCGCGTCGACGAGATTGCTCTTGCCCGACGCATTGGCACCGTAAACCACCGCTGCCGGCACAACCGAATTGCTCGGGGCGGCCGCGCAGTCAATCAGGTAGCCTTTCCGCTCCTTGAGGGAGGATGCTACGAACGAGACCTCTTGCAGGTCATCAAACGAAAGATGATTGGCGACGCGAAAATGCAACAGCATGCAGTTCTCCGCTGACTCAACAGTGACATTACCTTATTAGGGGTGAATTTGTAATTATTCTGCATAGACCATACTAAATATGCAATCAGAGTGGCTTGATGCGTAGCCCGAGGGCAATCCGTTGCGCGGCCGTTCCGCCCGGGCAGTCGACTGATCACACCCCTTTCGTCCGGTCATGGACTCACGTGCAGACCATACGTCAGGAATCAGTCCGCTAGCTCGCACAGGCGCCTTCTAAACAGAACGGTCCGCAGCTGGACCCATCCCACTCGTGATTGATACGGAACCGCTTGGGATGACGAATGACGTTCCCGCTCGAGTCACCCTCTGCCCGCCATCAATCCTCGCCGTCGACGTCGGTTGGGTGGTCGTCCTCGTGTGATTCGAGCACGAGGGCTCGGTTCAGGGAATAACTCGTGGGAACCCAGATGCCATCGTCATCTCCGCGGGCGATCCTCTTACCGAAATTCTGCGCACGCTGAATGGAGGATTCTTCTCTTTCGTAGTACGCCCTTTCCGAGGCCTCTCGAGCCCCGCGTTGTTCCTTCGTCTCATTAGCGGAGCGGAAGAACGTCGGGCACGAAAATCGATTCGCTGCGGCTAGGCGCTCGGCCACCCAGCCTAGGAGGAGTGGGCGCGAGTCCGCGCCCTCCGACTCTTCCTGCTCCTTCCGCGCCTCGATCGACTCCGCTCGGACCCACTCCCTCGCTCTCTCTAGGTTCCGGTCGTAAGCAGCGAGCACCGCGTCCGCAAGGGTACCGTGCCGGTACTGGATCCCCCACCTAGACATCTCCGACATGAGGCCGACGAGGAATCCCGACATTAAGGAATAGCGGACGTCGTCACCCTCGTTCCGTGCAGTTCTCGCCTCGTTCAAGACGGCCAGCATCTGTAGATATCCGGCCTCCAAGTTGAGACCGGCCCTGCCGGGGGAAGCTTCGTCCGGCAGCCGGTCCGCCCCCAGCCTAGTTGCAACCGCCCGCTGGATTCGGCCAATCTCGTCCAGGTCCCACTCTTCGACCGCATCGGAGATGTCGTCGAAGAGAGCCTCTGAACCAATGCCGGGCAGGAGGCCGGAAAAGGCGAGTCCGCCGGACTCCCCGAGGTGGAAGGTCGCCGACAGCTGGGCGTCGTGCACATTAGGACCCTCGGCAGGAGGCCGCTCCAGCAAAGAGAGGGCTCTGTTCAGCGCTCTCAGGACGTCTTGGTATGCGGATCGCAGTTGCTCGACACGGTCCATCCGGAGTCTCCCCTGCCCCCTACGCTACGCCCAAGCGACTCACGCCCGTCGTATTCTGGTGCCTGGCCATGATCCTTGGTGGGCGGCGATCGTCACAGCACCCGTGCCTCGGGGTTCGTCGAGACTGTACACACTCGCGAGTCCGAGTCTCTTTCGTGCCCACCCCGCATCGCCGGCAGGAACAACGCGCCCCGATCCATCAGTTTCACCCGCTCCTCAGTCGCGGCCCATCACTCGCCATCTCCGGTCCTGCCATGCACCCCTAGGGGCCCGTGCCGCCCGGAACAGTCCACTAGCACACAGCGACACGCGCGTATCCATCTAGGAAGTCCTCCCAGATTCTACGATTCCCGGCATATGACCTGATACCCAGAAAGTCCTGTGGCAGTCTGCAAGGTGTGCTCGAACGAATCGGCGAGCCGACAAGACAGCCGCACCAGCAGGCCCCCCGCGCTTCGCCGACCGCAGCATCCCGATGAGCCGTTGAATGGCGTCAAACGGAGTTGGTTAAAGCACGCACTCAGCCAGTCGCCGCCAACCGGGAGCAAGTCACGGCAGGCATCGGTCAATAGACGAATCCCCGGGGCCCGTACACAACACCGAGGTCTTGGTAGTGCAGTCGTAGCTATCGGCGCGGTAAGTATCCGTGGCCCTATAGATCTCCTCTCCACCGAGGGGATTGCGGATGTGTAGGACAATCCTCCTTGTCGCCCCCCGCTCAGCGTAGGTCGGTTCCCAAGTCGTCGGAACGGGGCCATGCCACGTCCAGTCGCCAGCCGGCGCGTCGCCATTCAGCTCCGCCTCATCATCGGGTACATCCGAGCCATCGCCCTGCCGTGGGAGCTTGGACAGAATTGTCTGAGGGGTCCAGTCGCAGCCATGCCAGCGGGCTCCGAATTCCGCCGCCTCGCGGCGGAGGATCGATGCGGACAGGAAGGACCAAGGACTCCCGTCGCCCTCAATCGCTTGCATCAGCGGAACGGCCCCCGGTGGCTTTGGAGGGTACGACAAACTGCCGTGGAGCCAAGTACCGTCGTCCGAAGGGAGTTCCGGGGCGTCGGCCGGCACAGCCCAGATGATCCCGTTCCCGTCCGAGTCTTCCCTGAATTCGTAGGCACGAAGTGTGAAACCCGGCTTGAGCCGGAGCGTGTCGAAGACGGAGATCAGGTCGTTGGCGTCGTAGGTGCTGGCAAACCAGCCCTCCTGCGAGGGGCCACTACGTTCGTTACAGGTCTCTCTGGCCCTTACTGCCGCACGCCGCAGGCTATTGACTGTTGTGGTGGAAAACGAGATGGACTTCATCGCCTCTCCTAATCGTGCCGATCCTCATCCTAGTGAACCAATCAGCCGGTGTGCCAGATCGGAGATTCTCGATTCGAAACGTGTAGCGGATCAAGGCTCTCTACCTCGCGTGGCCGATTCTGCCGACCGCGTCGGCAGAATCGGCTCCGGCTGGCATCGCTTCCTGCTTTCCGGTGTCGTGGTCAGCCTATGAAGATAGGCAGCGGCCTAGCATCAAGTGCCTCTATCTCATGGCAGGCGGCTGTCACGATGAAGGCCAAGCGGGTCATGCCGCGCTGCCTAGCTTCGTTGCCGATCGCTTCGAGCAGCCCGTACTCCAGGGAGACGTTGAACCAGTCACGAGGATCCCCGGTCGAGCCGCAGCGGGATCAGCACGATGTCTGCGCCACGGCACCAGTCAACGAGGTCCGTGTCGCCCTTGATGGCGTCGATTGAGCTTGGCGGCGGAATCGCATCCCCGTCCTCCGAGAGGCCCTCAACGTGAACCGCCAAGGCCTCGCACGCGTGACGCACGGCTGCCTCGAGCGTCTCGCCGACAGCCACGCAGCCGGGAAAGTCGGGGAAGCTGACGCCGTAGCCAGCATCGTCGTGGTGGATGAAGGATACGTAGCGCATCGGTTTATGCTCCTCTGGCTTTCCAGTTCGCCTGCCGATAGTTCGAAGCTGCTGTGCTGCGTGGTATGTCCCTAGGCCCAACTTACCCCGACCACTTTTTGTGCTATGGGCCTTTGCGTGCCTGAGGCCCGGCACCTAACCTCTTCG
>JAJDZN010000126.1 GCA_022824585.1 Bryobacterales bacterium
TTGAAGGACTCGATCACATAGTCGCGGTAGCGCCACAGCCCGGGCAGGTAGCGGTCGTATTCGAACCCTTCGGTCTCCGCGAATCGCACGACGTCCAGCCAGCGCTGGGCTGCGCGCTCGCCCCAGCGGGGGCTGGACATGAGGCGGTCCACCAGCCTCTCCCACGCGCCGGGCGATCGGTCGCTGGCGAATGCCTGCAACTCTGCGGGCGTCGGCGGCAAGCCGGTGGCGTCAAAGTACGCTCGGCGAGCGAGCTCGGAGCGTCCGGCCTCGGGCGCCGGTCGGAGTCCCGCATCCGCAAGCCGGTTCCAGACGAAGGCGTCGACAGGGCTCGAAACCCAGTCGGAGTCAAGGGCGGGCGGGACGGCAGCTTGGCGCGGCTGGAACGACCAGAAGCTGCGCTCGCTGTCGCTATAGTCAGCCGCCGCCAATGCCAACGGCATCGCTAGCAGCAAAGTGGCGAACACGAGTCTCATCGGCGGAGCCCGCAACAATTGTAACCGACAGCGCTGCTGCCGCTGTCACTTCCGCTCCACTTGCCGAGGCAATCAGGTCTTGCCCGAATCGATCAGGGTAGCGATCCAGCGAGCGTCCGGGTAGCCCTCCAGCGCGAGCTTCACGCTGATGGTCAGCGGCGTGGAGAGCAGCATGCCGACCGGGCCGAGCAGGAAGCCCCAGAACACCAATGACATGAACACTACCAGCGGCGACAAGCCGACACCGTCGCCCATGAACTGCGGCTCGATCAGGCCGCCGATGACGACGTTGATCCCGACATAGCCCAGGGCAACGACGAGTGCTGTGCCCCCCCCATACTGCACGGCCGCCATCAATACGGCCGGAATCGCGGCGATGAAGGAGCCTATGTTGGGGATGTAATTGAGCAAGAAACCGAGCAGGCCCCAGAAAATCGCGTAGTCTACGCCCAGCATCCAGACCCACAGCGTGATCGCGATCCCGGTCGCCAGGCTGGTCAGTGTCTTGATGGCAATGTACTTCTGCACCGATCTCGCAAACGCTTCAAAGTGCTCCCACGTCCGGCCGGACTCGTCCAGCAGCGGCTGGAGCTTCTTGGGGAGCCGGAACGCCTCCAACAGCATGAACGTCACGGTCAGCACGGCCATCAACGACTTGGTGACGATGTTCCCGAACTGCAACAGAGTCGCTCCGGCGAACTGGGCCGTCGTGCCGAAAATCCGGCTCAGATCGGATTGATCCCAGACACTGTCGGAAATCTCCCGGATGCCAAGCCTGGTAAGCAAGTCTTCCAAGCTCACCAGCGTCTGTTCCCACTGGCTCAGCAGGCGCGCTTGGTAGCCCGGCAGGCTGTTCGCGAAATCGCTGAGAGAAGCTGCCGCGAGCACGCCGACCAAACCCACGAAGCCGCCGATGCTGAGGATCACCGTCAGGATCGCAAGCCAGCGCGGAACGCGGTTGCGGTGCAGCCAGAACACCGGCGGCCCGGCCAATATGGCGAGAAAGACCGAAAGCAAGAACGGGACCACGATTACCGCTGCGAGCTTGATGCCCGCAGCCACGACGACGAATGCCGCCATGGCTAGCAGCGCGTTCGAAATACTGGGGCCGCGTTCTTGCACGGTCGATCTTGCGGTAGCGCATGACCCCCGGCACAACGGCAGGCAGCGGCCACAATTTCAGCATAACCCCTGCGCAAGGAGCGAATCGCTACCCCGGCCCGCCGTATCGGATACACTGGCTAGTTCGCCCCGGAGGCGAGAACTTCATGGAATCTTCCAGCAAGAAATTCTTCGGCCCGTGGATCATTGCGAGCTGCTTCGTCACGTTCGGCCTGTCCACGGGATTTCCCTACTACAACATTGCCTTCTTCTTTGACTACTTCCGCGACGGCCACGCGTGGCCGGTGGAGCTGGTGACGCTGGGCGCCCCGATCGCCGTGCTGCTGACGATCTGGATCGGGCCCGTGATCGTGCCCAAGACCTCGCCGCGCAAGCTGATCCTGATCGGCACGTTTCTGACGTTTCTTTCATTCCAATGGTTTGGCCGCCTGAGCGGCAACCAGTACGAGTACTACGCGGCTTGGTGCGTTTACATGGCCGGGTACTTTTTGTCGGGGCCGATCCCGCACCAGATCATCATTTCGAACTGGTACAAGCGTCGTCGAGGCACGGCCATGGGGATCGCTTACGTGGGCGTGGCCGTGATCGGCGCGCTATGCAACTTGCTGACGCCTTACCTTGCCAGGACGCTGGACCACTACACCGATGCCCTCCAGGCATTGAGTTTTCTGATGATCATCGCCTGGCCGCTGGCATTCTTCGTGATCCGGGACAAGCCCGAAGACATGGGCCAGCTGCCCGACGGCGCGGAAAGCGCGGGCGAGGTCGAGGCAGCGGACGCTGTCAAGGAGGAGCCGGCCCAGGCAGAGTCCGCAAAGACCTTCGGTCAGCTTTCCGGCAGCCCCGCGTTCTGGCTGCTGTTGGTCGGCAGCGCCGCCTCGATCGGGTCGATCGCCGCGGTCAACTTTCTGATGAAGTTCGTCTATGAAGAACAGGGGTTCACCGACCAGGTCATGAGGGACAACGTATGGGCAAGGGCTTCGTTCACCTATCTGTTGTCCAGCATCTCGGGCCGGCTGCTGGCTGGCTGGCTTGCCGACAAGCTGCCGCGAAAATACGTCATGCTTGCCACGTATATCATCGTGGCGCTCGCGATTCCGTTGCTGTTTCTGGTGACGCCGGAGCAGCCCAACATGGTGTTCCTGTTCGCGATCGTATTCGGCCTCGCGATGGGTGCCGACTACATGCTGATC
>JAJDZN010000200.1 GCA_022824585.1 Bryobacterales bacterium
GTAGTGACATACTGGACGTGTGCAAAGTGCTATGTCATTGGTATGTAGTGACTTATGTGTTCACGAAAATCTAAAATGGCAAACTCAGGCTAGGATGCGCCGTGTAGCGTAGCGAGTTGCGCCTGTCGCAATTCCGGCGGGAGCGGGAAATGGACATCCTCTTCGACCGCCTCGACCTCGATCACGTCACGAAACCCCTTGCTTTGCAGGCGCTCCAGTACCCCCTTCACCAGCGACTCGGGTGCCGACGCGCCGGCGCTAACAGCCACGGTGCGCGCAGTCTCGATCCAAGCGTGTTCAATGTCTTTCTCATCGTCGATCAAGTAGCTGGGCAGGCCGCGTTGGGCTCCGACTTCAACCATTCGCGCCGAGTTGGAACTGTTCTGCGACCCAACGACCAGCAACACATCCGCCTTGGACGCAATATGCTTGATCGCGATCTGGCGGTTCTCGGTCGCGTAGCAGATGTCCTTGGCAGGGGGGCCCTGGATCTGCGGGAACCGGCGTTTCAACACGTCGATGATCGATTGAGCTTCGTCAAGGCTGAGAGTAGTCTGGGTGAGGTAGGCGACATCGCCGTCGGGAACCTGCACTGTTTCGGCTTCATCCGGCGTGGACACCACAATCGTCTGGTCGGGGGCCTCGCCAACCGTTCCGATGACTTCGTCGTGGTCGCGGTGCCCGACCAGCACGATCGTGCTGTGTGACTTGGCAAATCTGATCGCTTCCAGATGCACCTTCGTGACCAACGGGCACGTGGCGTCAATCACCCGGAGATTGCGCTCTTCCGAGCTCCGCCGCACCGATGGCGCGACGCCGTGGGCGCTGTAGACCAGGCGAGCTCCGGCCGGAACATCGTCCACGGAGTCCACGAACACAGCCCCACGGGAAGCAAGGTCGCTTACGACGAATCGGTTGTGAACAATTTCCTTGCGGACGTAGATCGGTGGCCCGTAGGCTTGGAGGGCCAGCTCCACGATATCGATCGCCCGGACAACTCCCGCGCAAAAGCCACGAGGCTTTAGCAACAGTACAGACTTATCCAGCGTATTTACCTTTTCTTCCCTAGTAGACATTTCAAACTTCCAGAGTACAGCAAGTATACCTTTAATTCGGCCTCGGGTGGTTCTGTAATTTCACGTTGAGTAATTCATCAGCAACGCGGACCCCGCGAACATCTCCTCCCGCGGCATCGGCAGCGTAGGTCTACGACGGCATTTGTGCGGCAGGTAACGGGAGCGAATCCGGTAACACATAGCAGGAGGTTGCCCCAAGGTGCCCACCCGGCCATTGGCGGCGAGGTCACCGCAAACGCCGTTGGATTCTTGATGAAGACCTTGGCCAGCGTTACCAGCACTCGCCGCGGCCAAGGTCCTCAGGCCTAGTCCTCGTAGATCTTCTGGCCGCGCGTGGAGTCGCAATGGTTACGACGTGCGCCGAATTGTACGGGAGATAGGAGACGGCGCCAGCCCTACCCGCGGGACGGATCGGAGCGACCCTCGCTCGCGAGGCCCTGCCCGATGCCGGTTGGCCCACGCATCCGGCTCAGGAGAAGAACCCACGCATTGACCGCAGGACCTCGTCCATCTTCTCGATTCTGAGAGAACAGATTCGCTTAGCGACGAGCGAGGAGTGCAGCGTAATCAGCTTGGTCGTCTTCACCAGCGAGGTCTTGGGAAGCTGGCCTTCCGCGAAGTCGCCTCGCTGGAGAAGCACCGCGCCCGGGTCATCCGTGATGAGTGAGGTAATGGCTGCCAATACGAGATCCTCTCCGGCGGCGTTGAAGGAATCCGGGGAAAGGACCAGCGCGGGGCGTCTCTTGGATGAGGTGAGATCGGTGAAGGGAAAAGAGACGAGAACGATGTCGCCTTGCCTATAGGCTGTCGTAGACGGCATCCTCCTCGTTATCCCAGAACTCGAAGCTGCGCTCCGAAGCCTTCAACCAGGGAACGTCCGCCGCGAGTCGTTTCAACTCACTCTCGGAGAAGACTTGGTAGACCTCGCCGGGTGTGGGTTCTTCCACCTCTTGTAGGGGCGCGTAGACCCCATCCCGATATTCCGCTTTAACGCTCACGGCCCATTGACTCTAGCACACAACTGGCAGCACCGGCTCCTTGGGCCGACAGGCCCAATTGACGCTAACGGCTACGATCCCCCGCTCATGGCAAGTTGGCTAGCACGCTCACTGACTCATCTTGATGAGACCGATCCCATACTGCCTTTTTGGGGTGATAGTGAATCACTACTCGCCTCTGGGCTCCGTCAATAGAATGCGTCACAAAGCGCCGTGTCGCACCGGATCGCCCTTCCTCAATCCATCCGTCCTCCTTGAGGGCTCTCATCCAATCGGCGGTAATCCTCTTCTTCAACTGGTCTAAGGCTGACCGGCTGACGGGAGCCATTGAACCTCCAAGGACTGAATCAGGGCGTCTGGCAGAACCTCGGGATTCTGGATCATGGGACGGTCGTCCACAATGACACGATCCGGACCAACAGGAATTGGGTCGCCATGTCGCTGCAAGGAATCCAGATACCACTTCAATCCATCGATTGTGCGATCTAGCGCTTCCTGCTCAGTGTTCCCATCCATGTGAAGCCCCTTAAAGGCCGGACAATACGCATGGAACCGATTGCCGTCTCGCTCAACGATGGCGAGAATCTTGATCCTCATACCGTCTCCTTACCGATACGCCATATCTGGCATGTTCGCCTACGGATTCATCATGACCGGAAGGCTACCATACCATGGGTCACGGCGCCCAGATAACACTTGATGTGGCGGACTCGACCTAGCTGGCCACTGCCTTGGCTGGTCCCTCGAACAGTGTTGGGAGCGAGCGCTGAACACGCCGACACCTCCTCGCGTCTGGGCAACAAATTCCGCCCGCTGTTGCGAGGATATTGCCCAAGCGAGGAATCGGACCCGAGTGCTCAGACGGGCGGCATAGTCTTCCGTTGCGGATGAGTACGCCTTCGGCAACCAACTGACGGCAAGCTTGGGTCGCAGTGTCTACTGCAGTGCCTGCGCCGGGGTTGGAAGGGCGCTGATCTGGCTCTCGAATCCGTCACAGGGGCGAGGGATACAGGGACTTCCCGGCTTCCCGGATTTCCGGACGCTCCGGCAGTCCGGTTTCAGAGCAAATAATGTAAACTTGAACTCTAAGCTGGTCTGCTGCGATGAAGCTGCTCGCTATGGCATCTGCCCTGCTGGGCGTGTTCGCGCAAGCTGCTGTGGCGGAGACCGCCGCCGTGCCCCAATCGCTGGCAACGACTGAGGCCGCCGGTGCCGATGAGGACCGCATTCGCCGCAAGGACCGCCCGGAGCTAGCTCAGGTCCGACAGGCTGTTCAAACGTTTCGCGTGATCACCGCTACTGCGGGACTTCGCCCAGGGGCTGCCAGCGACCCGCAGCGGACGGTGGCCGCAGGCGGGCGGAGCAGTTCATGGCACGGACGTGTATTCGAGTACCTTCGCAACGATGCGCTCGACGCGGTGCCCCACGAGGTCGTCCAGCGCGGCGGCGAGCGCAACTTGCGCCGCCGCAACCAGTTCGGTTTCACGCTGAACAGTCCCTTGGTGGTGCCGAAACTGTACGACGGCCGCGGCCGCACCTTCTTCACCCTCTCGTACGAGGGCACTCGCGAGCGCGTGGGGCGCTCGTACCTGCGGACCCTGGCCACAGCCCAGCAGCGCCTCGGGGACTTTTCCGACCTCGTGAACAAGGCTGGAAAGGCGCTGACGATCTACGATCCAGCATCCACGCGCGCCAACCCGCTCTACGATGCTTCGCGCCGGGTCAGCCGCTCAAA
This sequence comes from Bryobacterales bacterium, assembly GCA_022824585.1. Lineage (GTDB taxonomy): Bacteria > Acidobacteriota > Terriglobia > Bryobacterales > UBA6623 > VXMF01. Next base: position 3,810 of record JAJDZN010000200.1, read on the forward strand.
CTTGGAGCACGTTCGGGATCCGTTTCCAAACAACCGCATCCCGTCCCAGCGCCTTGACAGCGTCGCCATGCAGGCGAACCGCGAGTACCCACAGCCCAACACCGCGGTTGGCCCATTCTATCGCAACAACTACTGGGCGAACCCGTCTGAGCACAATACTCCCGACGGCTTCATTGCCCGCGTTGATCACAACGTCGGCGACTCTCAAAAGGTCACGCTCAACATCAACTCCTCTGATGGATTCCGCGAGGGCTTGGACATCTATCCGACTGCCGCAAACTACGCCAGCCCGGACCGCGAGTTCGTCAACCGCAGCGCGAGTCTGTCAGACACGGTCAACCTGACGGCGAACCTCACCTACCGGGCGTCGGTCAAGGCGCGCTCCGAGATTGTCGACACCAACTCCTTGTTGGGCGATCAAGACCTGCCGCGGGACTTGGGCCTGCAAGGGGTTGACGGCAAGGTATTCCCCGCATTGCGCTTCCGCGGCTACACCGGGATGGGGCCGTCGCAGCGCTCCTACCTGCGTAACGCGCTGGCAGTGTACAACTTCGATAACGAGCTGATCTTGCGTTCGGGGAAGCACACTTGGACGATCACCAGTACCACCAACTTGGTCAATTGGGGCACCCTCGAACTCGACGCGCCCTCCGGCGCGTTCTCCTTCAGCGACCGGCTCACTGGCCTGCCCGGGATCAACAACACCGGGGACGGGTTCGCGACGTTCTTGCTCGGGCAGGCCTGGCGGGCCGAGGCAACCGATCAGCCCCAGCCTGCATACCTGCACCAGAAGTCCTTCCAGAACACCGTCGGCGACCAGTGGCAGGTGCGTCCGAACCTGACTCTGGCGCTGCGGATAAACCTCGACGCCAGCTCGCCCCGCACGGAGAAATACGATCGGCAGTCGTCGTTCGACCTGGCGGCCATCAACGACTCCACCGGAACACCGGGAGCCCTGGTTTTCGCTGGCCGCAACGGTCAAGGCCGCGCGTTCCAGCCTTACAGAGTCCGTGCCGAACCCCGGATCGGCATTTCTTGGAGCCCTACCGCAGGTCGCAGCACGGTTGTGCGCGGTTCTCTGCTGCGCTCATACAGTACCGTCACCCTTCGCTCGGGACCGTTCGCCACGCAGGGCTTTTCGGGCCGACGCTTCCCAGTGTCGCAGAACCGTCAACTGGTACCGGCCGTGACGCTGGCCGCGGGTCTTCCGGCCCTGGCCAACCCGCTGCCCGACTTGCGCAACGACTTCGCCAACGAATCCGACGTCGACATGATTCCCGCGACGGCCGCGCAGCCCACCTACAACTACTTGTCGGTCGAAGTCGAGCGCAAGCTGCCCAAGGGGCTCATGTTGCGAGCGCGGGGCCGCGCCACCCGCGGACGCGACCTATTGGTCGGCGGGCACATCGTCTCGCTGAATCAAGTCCCTCTCACCGCATTGGCCTACCGCGACCGTCTCAACAATGAGGCTTTTCGGCGCTCGCTGCGGCCCTTTCCCCACTTCCAGCAAATCCGCGCCAACTATCAGTACCCGTCGGGCAGGCTTCACTATGACGAGGGGCAAGTCACGTTGCGGAAGCGCACTGGAGACGGGCTGAGCTTTGACTTCGACTACGCCTACCGCAGGAGGAAGGACGATTTTTCGGGGCGCGGGGTGCAGAATCCGCACGACCGCAAGAGCGCTTGGGCACATAGCGTCGGCTTCCGTCCGCAGAGGCTCTCGCTGAGCTACACCTACGAACTGCCGATGGGGCCTGGCAGGCCCTTGCTTGGCCGGCACGGCCCGCTCGCCAAGCTGGTCTCTGACTGGACCGTGAGCGGGTACACCAGGTGGTACAGCGGAGATCCAATCGTACTGGAGCCGATGTTCAACAACACCGGCGGCATCGTGCGGTTCTTGCAGGTGGACGCGGTGCCCGGCATCAATCCGCAGGTGAGCGATCCGGGGCCGAACGGCTGGTTCAACCCGCATGCTTTTGTCGATCCGCCGGACTTCGCGCTAGGCAATGTGGGGCGTACTCACCCCACGCTGCGAAACCCTGACTACCGCAACCACGACATTTCGATCACCAAGCGGGTCGTGCTCAGCCAGGAGCAGAGCGTCGAGCTGCTCGTGCAGAGTTTTAATTTCCTCAATCAGGGCAACTGGATGGACCCCGACAACGAGATCGGCCCGGCCAATGCCCGCAATGTGAATGCCGGGCGGATCATCGGTTCGCGCGGAGGACGAGTTCTCCAGCTCGGGTTGCGTTACAACTTCTAAGTGATGCGCGTTCGTCGGCTCTTGGCGCTGGCGGCACTACTCGCCTCGCAGGGCGCCTCCGAGGTGTTCAAGACAGCCGTTTGGCACGAGGGGCCGGCCCAGGAGATGGCGGTTTCCCTCGGCGGCGAGGGTGCGGCCGTGCGTTCCGTGCAGACGGTCGAGGATCACCTCATCCTGCTGCTGGTGATGGACACGGTGAAGTTTCCCGATCGTGTCGATGCCGTCCGCGACGCATTGGTGGCCAAGCTCACCAGCCTCGGCCCGAAGTATTTCGCCGGCGTCATGTCCGCGCAAGACGGCCTCCGCGTAGTTCTCGACCCGGTCAGGGGCCGGGCAAGACTCTCCGAGAAACTGCAGTCGCTGGACGTGCGCGGAGTGCCGGGGCTGATGGATGTCGTCGAACAGGTCTCAGAAATCGCTGACCAGACGCTGGCCTCTGCCGAGGTGCGCGTGGCGGTCTTGTTCGTCACCGACGGCGAGATCGAGGATTACCGCGGCGACTACACGATCCCGGTCGTCAACCCGAGCGACAGCAGGGATCTGAGCCGGCGATTTCGCGGCCAGCTGATCTTGGAGCGCATCCGATCGATCGTGGACCGCTTGGAGGGGGCGCAGGCGCCGCTATTCTTCCTGCACCTGGCAAGGCAGTACGACTCCTTGAACGAGGTCTACCAGAACGGCATCAGCGAATTCTCGCAGACGACCGGCGGGAAGGCCGTGTTCGTTAGGGGAGTGCAGGAGATCCCCGCGGTAGTGGAGCAGTTGCTTGACGAGATCGCCGAGCATTCGGTCGTTACCATCGATGCCGCGTGCGAGGGCATCCAGAAGCTTGAGATTCAGTCCTCCGCGGGGAGCGTCCGCCATCGCGAGAACGTCCGTTGCCCTTGAGGGGGACGATGACTCGGCGTTCAACCCCTGATCTCTCCGCTCGCCGGCACGATGTGGCGGCTTACACTGGATGCACTGCCATGTACTACTTCGCTCGCGTCCTGCTGATCGTAGCGGGTATTGTCGGTGCCGCTTGGCCTGCGCCCGCGCAGGAGCGCGGATCCGATCCACAGCTGCCTCCCGGGATCGTCAAGCACGCCGATGTCACCTATGCAGAGGTCGACGGGCGGGAACTACTGCTCGATGTGTACGCTCGGGAACCGCGACCGGAGCGACCCGTGCCCGTGGTCGTGTGGGTCCATGGGGGCGGCTGGCGGGGCGGCTCGAAGGATCGCATCAACCGTTCCTTGCCGGTCCTGGATCACGGCTATGGGTTCGTCTCGGTGGGCTATCGGTTGAGTGGCGAAGCGATCTTCCCAGCGGCCATCGCCGACGTGAAGGCCGCTTTCCGCTGGGTTCGGGCGAACGCGGCGCGCTACGGCTTCGACGGCGAGCGGATTGGCGCTTGGGGCTCGTCGGCCGGCGGGCACTTGGTTGCGCTGCTTGGCACGGCTCACGAGGTGGAGGAATGGGACAGCCTGCACGAAGAGAACGCGGGCGTGTCCTCGCGGCCCGACGCTGTTTGCAACTGGTTCGGGCCCACCGACTTCTTGCGCATGAACGATTTCCCGGGCCGGATCGACCACGACGCCGCCGATTCGCCGGAGTCGCGATTCATCGGAGCGCCGATTCAGGATCATCCTGCCAAGACCCAGCGGGCCAATCCCATCAGCTACGTCACGGCGGACGACCCGCCGATGCTGCACATGCACGGCGAGAAGGACCAGTCCGTGCCGTACAACCAGAGCGAGTTGCTGCACGCGGCGCTGAAAGCCGAGGGCCTTGACACCACGCTCTACAAGGTCCGCAACGCCGACCACGGCTTTCGCGACATGCAGGGCGACACGCCGCAAAGCCTGATGGCGATGGTGGTCGCTTTCTTCGAGCGCACGCTCGGCAAGCCCTGACAGCGACCGGCTCGGCGGCGGGCTTGGTGGCTATTCCTCCCAGGCCACGCCTGTCCGTTCCGCGTAGCGCTCCCAGTCCTCTGCCATGCTTTTTACGCGATCCGGGTAGCGTTCGGCGAGGTTGGTCGTTTCGCTGCGGTCGTCCTTGAGGTTGTACAGCTCCCAGTCGATTTCTTGGGGCATGCGCTTGCCCCAGACGGCTTTCCAGTCTCCCCGGATCAAGCCGCGCGCCTCTTGGTGCTCGAAGTACAGCGGCCGTTCGGAAAGGCTCTCGCCGTTGAACACGGGCAAGAGGTTGACGCCTTCCTCGGGCAGGACCTCGCGCCCTGCAAAGTCCATCGGGTATTCGGCGTCCGCCGCCGCCCGGAGCGTAGGCATTACGTCGATTATGTGGCCGCGCTCGCGCACCCAGGTTCCGGCGTTGCGAATGCCCTCAGGCCAGTGGGCGATGAACGGAGTCGCCGTGCCGCCCTCGTGCGTGAAGTGCTTGTATAGCCGGAAGGGAGTGTTGCCGAGGTTCGCCCAGCCGCTGCCGTAGGAGTGGTAAGAGCCGGGGCCTCCCATCTTTCGCAGCGCGTCGCCCGTGTGCAGAATGGTCACGCCTTGGCGGCTGCGTTCGTCGAAACCGTAAGGTCCCCATTCGTAGCAGGCGCCGTTGTCGCTCAGCAGCATGATCAGCGTGTTGTCAAAGTCGCCGCTCTCGCGCAGGTGATCCATGATCTTGCCAAGGCCTTGATCCACGTGTTCCACCATCGCCGCGAACAGGGCCATGCGGCGCGCGAGGTCCTTCCTGCGCGGCTCCTCGATGGAAGCCCAGGCAGGATTCGGCTGCCCGGGGAATCCGTTGGCGATGTCATCGCGATCTACCGGCACCAGCGACCTCTCCGTGAGAGTCCAGCGCTTGCCGTCAACCAACCCGATTCGCTGCATGCGGGCGTAGCGTTCCTCGCGCAACACGTCCCAGCCGCGTAGGTATGTGTCGAAGTACTTGTCGGCGCTCTCGGGGGGAGCTTGGACCGGGAAGTGCGGGGAAGAGTGGCCTAGGAAAACGAACCAAGGCTGGTCGCGCTGCTGGCCTTGCTTGATGAACTCCAGTGCGTATTCACTGAACACATCGGTCGCGTAGAACTCCCCTTGTGGCCGGTCGATCTCCTTCTTGCGCCCTTCGGGCATGCGCACGTAGTAGTCGGCATCCCATTGGTCGTGCGAGTGGTCGAAGGCGTAGCCGAAGAACTCTTCGAAACCGCGCTGGGTCGGGCCGGTCTCGTTGTGCAGGTGCCACTTTCCCACGTAGTAGCAGCTGTAGCCCGCCTTGCCGAGCGTCTCGCCGAGCGTGACGCAGCGATCGTTGAGGCGCCCCAAATAGGCCGGGCCGCGAGTCGGGTGAGGCTCGCGGGTGGTGAAACTGGCGATGCCGGTCTGCGGCGGGTACAGGCCGGTCATGAGCGAGGCGCGGCTAGGGCAGCAGCGCGCTGAGTTGTAGAAGGACTCGAGGCGGACGCCGCCTTCGGCTAGGGCGTCGATATTGGGCGTGTCCATCTCTCCGCCGTAGCATCCGAGGTCGGAATAGCCCAGGTCGTCGAGCAGAACGACGAGGATATTGGGCCGGTCCGCGGCGAAGGCAGAGGACAGCGAGGCAAGCAGGAGCGCGGTCAGGAGACGAGTCATTGGCATGAAGGTATCACGAAGGCGGGCCGGCGCGACGACACGCTGCCGCAGGCCGCCGCTCAGGGAGATGCCGAACCACTGGCGAAGTCAAGCAGTGCCGCCGCGAGCCCATAGTCGTAGCGAGCTTGGTGTAGGCCGTTCTCGGCCGCGGCCAGTGCCGTCCTAGCAATGACTACATCGAGTCGGGAAGACAGGCCTTGCTCGTGGCGGGCGTCGGCCAGAGTCGCCATCGACTGGGCTTGCTCCAGATCCAGCCGGGCCGCCTTCACTGCTTCCAGAGTCGCGACTGCTTGGCTGTGCGCGGTGGCAACCTCAAGCTGGATCGCTTGCCGCAGCTCGTCGCGCATCGCCCTGGTCTTGTCCACGACCAGCTCGGTCTCCTCGATGCTCGCTTCCAGCCGACCGCCGGTGAAGACCGGCATTTGTAGTCCGAACGCGCCGAACAACAGCCGGCCCAGGGTGAGTTCGGCGAAGCGCGTCCAGCCGCCGCTGAACATGATCATCAGCCGGGGGTACTTCTCGCGCCTGGCGCGCCGCACCCACTCTTCGGCGGCTTGGATTCTGGCATCGACCGCGGCCAGCTCCGCGCGGGCTTCGAGTGAATTGGCGATGAGGGGCTCGAGCGGGTCCGGACTCCGCTCCGAAATCTCAGGCTCGCGCAGCTGGTAGAGAACGGGAGCCTCCTCCCCCATGACCGTGCCGAGGCCAGACAATGCACGCTTCCGGGCCTCGGTGGCGGATGTGAAGCCGGACTGCGCCTTGGATAGGTTGGCCCGGGCTTGGTCGACTTCGACCTTGGCCGCGAGCTCTGCCTCCAGCAGCGCATCGGCGCGGGCCTGTTCTAATTCCCGCCGTTTGACGCGTTCCCCGGCTAGGGCGAGGTGTTTGCTCTCTTTGAGGCCGTTGAAGTAGGCGCGTTGCACCTCCAGCACCAGCCTGTCCTGGTCGGCGCGGAGTGTCTGCTCGAAGTACTCCACTTCCGCCCTTCTCGCTCTGCTCTCGAACTTGGTTCGCTTGAAATCCAGCAGATCTTGGAGCAAGTTGACCGAAAACGCGCCGTTCCGCGGCTCGGGAGAGGATGCCAAGCCATGCAGATCGAAGAGGTTGGCGGACCCCGTCAGGCCCTTGTTGGCAAGTCCGCCGGCGTCGACTTGCGGCAGAAAGTCCGCGCGAGCTTGCTTGACTCGCGTTTCGGCCACGCTGATCTCGATGGCAGACTGCCGGAGCCGGGGATTGTTCGCCAGAGCAGTCTCGATCGCTTGGTCCAGCGTGAGGCTGCGCGGTTCACCGCTGGTCTGCGCTGCGGCTGGACACGCCGCGCCCAGCAGCGCAGCGCCGAGAATCCAAGGCCGAATATCAACGGTCACGGCTGGGACTCCGAATCGATTTCGATAGCGTTCACGGTGGCACCGTCCGATAGAGGCTCCCTGGCGGCCACGATGATGCGCTCGCCGCCGTCGAGTCCGGCGGTGACTTCGATATCGATGCCGTCTCCGGGCAAAGTCTCGACATCGACACGCCGGGCCCGCCCCCCGACGGCCTGGTACACGAACGAGCGATCGCCTTCGGCGTGTAACGCCTCGGCGGGCACGGTGACAGCACCAGTTCGGATTTCCAACGTGAGCGTGGCGCGTCCGAACATCCCCGGCAGCAGCAGCCCGTCGGCATTGGCGAGGTCGATCTCTGCCCGCATGGTGCGGGTAGCTGGATTGAGCGAACGCGAGAACCGGCTCACCGAGCCTTGGAACTGCTTGCCCGGCATAGCGTCGATCGTTATCGTGGCGCCGCTGCTCAACTCCACGTGTGGCGCTTCGGACTCTGGCACGTCAATCGCGAGGCGCACCTTGTCCACCTTGGCAACGGTGAGGATCGGCTGGGCCGAATCGCTGGATGTCGCTGCTTGCAGCAGTGCACCGGGGTCGACGAAGCGCTCCGTCACGACGCCATCGAATGGCGCGCGGATCTCGGCGAACCCAAGCATTGTCTCGAGCCGCTGCACGGTGGCTTGCAACTGGTTGATTCTGCTGTCGATTTGGAGGACTCGCCCAACGATCTCGTTGACGTGCGCGGCCGCCACTTCAGATTCGGTCATGGCCTCGTCGACCGCTTGCTGCGACAGCACATCCGGCTGGGCAGTTCTGACAGCCTTGAGGCGGTCGTAGGTGAGCTCTTGGAGCTTGGATTGCGCGGCGGCGCTCTCTAGTTCTGCTTTGGTCCGGCTACGGTCGGCCTCGGCGACGGCCAGTCCGGCTTTGGCTTCGCTGTGCTGATTGACGATTTCGGGTACATCGATCTTGGCTAGGAGCTGGCCGTCGCGCACGCGATCTCCGATGTCCACCCCGATGCTTTCCAGATAGCCGCTGACCTTGCTGTAGAGCTTTGCCTGTTGGTCGGCCTCAACGCTGGTCGGCAACCAGATCGTGCGCACGATATCGTCGCGCGCCGGCGATACGACCTCTACGTTGACCACTTCGGTCGCGTGCTGCGGCTCCTCGCTTGCGTCCGTTTGTCCGGGGCTACCGGTACAGCCTAGCCAGATCGAAGCCCCGGCGAGAGCGGCGAAGCAGAACGCACTGGCACCCCGCAGCCGAAAGATGACTTTTGCAGTGACCGACAGCCGCAACGTACGGGAATTATATAGAAAAACAGCGACAGCCCAACATCTACGGTTATGCTTTATTCTCGAGTGCTTGCAGTGATCCGGTACACATAGACATAGGTTGCATTTTTTCCGCCTCCAATTCCACCTTGGCAGCCCATCCCCAGAAGGATTTTCTCGCTGGTCCTAGCTTGTCTGGATGAACTGGCCTCCTCGAACTTCCAGAACCCGTTGTCTTTGTCAACATTGTGGTCCTCAAACAACCGTTGGCTTGGGTCAGCAGTCACACCAGCGTACCAGCCACTGTAGTTCCCGCCATTGACATGGATGTATCTGTCGATATAGGCCGAGAGACTCTCGCTGATGGTCATATGCAGAGCGCGACAGTTAACTCGGCGTCCAACGCAATCTCTGGATGCCCTAACGGCGAGATGCGCATCATGGCCTTCCCACCGTCGACTCTAAGGTAGCAAATGTATCAAGCGCTTCCGCCGACAGGCGTTGACAATCGTTGACAATCGGTGGCACAGCGGGTGATAGTGTAACTTGTGTGCCAATTTTTCCGCCAGCACCTAAATGGTCGCGCGCATTTGGTGCTGGCGGAAATTTTTGGCGATTTTCAAGGGAGGCACAATGCAATTGATCAAAGTATTGATCGTATTCACGGAAGAGGGTCCGTCCAAAACCGTTGCACACAATCTGAACCATGATCTTGTGTGCGTAGCGGAGAACTTCGAGAAGGCTCAGGAGAAGATACTGGCCGCGACGGAAGACTACATACGCTGGAGTGTTGAGGATAGCAGCCTAGTTCTCGACCGACCAGCTCCTATGAAGTATTGGAGTCCTTTCTTGGAGCATCTCCGCAAGCCAGAACCCGCATTCCCCGTAAGGGTTCTGGATGCAATGGCACAGGTGTATAGCAATGAACCAGATTTCAGTCTTAGAAGCTTTGCAGTGGCTTGAAGAACGAGGAGCATCTGAGGAGGAGAGAAAGCCGCTGTCCGACGACATGATCGGCATTCGCATGTCCGCCCCTGCTCCTGAAATCCCATTCGGACTCAACAGACGCGTTGGCTATGTTCTCTGCCTTAACAAGGGACAGACGGATATCGACATCGAGGAGTTCGAAGCCATGAAACGCGCCCTATGGCTTGGGGCTGACTAGCCGTGGATCGAGGACGCTTCGTAACTCTCGCCAAGCGCTAGGTGTTGGGCTATCGCCACTCTTCCATATAATTCCCCAACGTAGTCATGCCGGTCTCTCCTGCCGGCCAAGGGAGGGTCGCTTGAGGATGACATAGAGACACGGGACGACCACTAGTGTCAGCGCCGCTGCACTGAGTACGCCGCCGATGATGGCGCGCGCCAGCGGCACGTTGGCTTCCGCGCCCGTTCCGCCTATTGCCATAGGAGTCAATGCCAGTACCGTTGTAAGCGAGGTCATCAGGATGGGCCGGAGCCGCACGCGAGCCGCCTCGGTGATCGCGTCCCTCAGTGTCGCGCCGGCAGACAGACGGCGGTCCGCAAAGTCCACCAGCAGGATACTGTACGCCACCACCAGCCCGACCATCATGATGATGCCCATTGCGGACATCATGCTCAGCGGATTGCCGCCCAAAAACAGCAGCCAGCTAACCCCGATCAGGCCGAGCGGAACGGCCAGCATCACGATGAAGGGGTCACGGAATGATCGGAACTGAAGGACCAGCACGAGGTACACCAGCACCACCGCCAGCAAGAAGCCCTGCAGGAACTGGTCCAGCGCATCGCGCATGGTGGCGACCTCTCCGGTGAGACGGTAGCTGTAGCCAGCCTCGGCGAACTCCGGCCCGGTGACATCGAAGTAGGGTCCCCGGTCGGACTGCCGCAGGACAGGTCCGAGTTCTGGCGACGCGCCCAGCAGGCGCTCGACCTCGGCCACGACCGAACCGATGTCGTGGCCGGGCAAGACCGTGGCATAGACGTCGATCACCCGGGTGATGTTGCGATGGCTGATGGCGGCCGGACCTGTCTTGCGGCTCAGATTGACGACGGTGCGCAGGGAAACCGGCTCGTCCGCTCGCGCTCCGCTGATCGGGATGTCGCGCAGCGTCTCTACCGAGACCAGGTCCTCCTCCCCGTACTGTGCGCCGATGAAATAGTGGTTCCCGTTCCTTTCGTCGATCCAGAACGCCGGGTCGAAACCGATACTGGAGTTGGTGGCGGTCACTAGGTTCTTCATCACGTCGTCAACGTCGACGCCGGCCATGGCCGCCTTGACGCGGTCGATCTCCACGTCGAGGATCGGGTAGTCCATCCTCTGCGCGATCCGGACATCGGTGATCCCGTCCACTTGGCGGGCTCGCTCGGCAATGATCGAGCCGATGCGGTGCGAGGTTTCCAGATTGCTGCCTGACACCTGAATATGGATCGGCGCCGGCTCGCCTTGATTCAAGGCGGCTGTGAGCAACCCTCCGGTGTCGAATGAGAACTCGACGCTGGGGAACTGCCGGTTCAGCTTGGAGCGAAGCCGTTCGACGTACTCGAAGGATCCGGGGTAGCCCGGCTTGTTCTTCAGCTGGACCAACATGAACGCGTCCATAGGGCCGGTGTTCGGCGTGTAGGCCGCGGGCCAGTCCATCAGCACCCCGATGTTGCTGATCAGCATCCGCAGGTTCGACTCGGGGAAGCGCTCCTCGTCCGACGGGTCGGGCTGGCCGATCTCATCGATCAGAACCCGTTCGATCTCGGCCAGTTTCGCCTCCGTGTTTTCGATGCGTGTTCCAGACGGCAGCCGGACGGTGATCTGAAACTGACCTGCATCCACGGCCGGGAACAACTCCGTGCCCGTGGAGCGCAGCAGGTAGAGCGAAGCGACTAGCAGCAGTGCAGAACCACCTACGACCGTCCAACGCAGAGGTATCAGCTTCGCGACGAGTCCCTCGTATGCACTCGCTAGAGCAGAGCCTTGCAGGTTCCCAGGGTCGCCGGCGCCGCCCTTTAGGATCCTTGCGCAGAATGCGGGCACCAACGTGATGGAGAAGAGGAACGAGGCACCCATGGCAAAGGTTGCCGCAAGGGCAACCGGGCTGAACAGATAGCTCGCCATACCGGTCAGGAAGGCCACGGGGAAGAACACTATGCAAAACGTGACGGTCGAAACCAGCACCGGCACCGCTACTTCCGAGGTGCCCTTCAGGGCCGCTTCAAACGGCGGCTGGCCCTGCTCGACGTGACGCACGATGGACTCGACCACCACAATGGCCTGATCGATCAAGATGCCGATCACCAAGGCCAGCCCGCCAATGGTCATGGCGTTGAGCGTCGCTCCGCTGAAATAGAGGCCGGTCAGCGCCGCTAGGATTGCCAGCGGCAGGCTCAGCAAGATCAGTACCGTCGAGCGCAGGCGCCGGAGGAACAGCAGCACGATCAGCGCGGCGAACCCGGCTCCTAACAGCCCTTCCCATTGCAGGGCGCGCAGTGCCCCGCGCACGTAGACTGACTGGTCCAGGACAACTTCGATCGAAAGGTCCCGAGCCGAAGCATCCATCTCTTTGAGGCGCTGTAGGATGCGTTCCAGGTTCTGGCGGATTGAACTGACGATTTCGATCGTGTTGGCGCCGGGCTGGCGGTAAATGGGGATGTAGACCTGCCGCCTGCCGTTTAGGCGGACCACATTGCTCTGGATCTGGCTGGAATCCCGCACGTCGGCGACATCGCCGATGAGGATGGGAGCGCCGTCCCGCACTTCGATCGGCATGTCGTTGAGGTCTTCGACCGCCGCCGGCATGGAATTGGCGAAGATCTGGTAGTCGAGATTGCCGGCCTTGAGGTTGCCGGCGGGAATGAACACGCTCTGCCGCTTGAGCGCGTCAACCACATCCATGGGGGCCAGCCCGCGCGCCTCCAGTCGCATGCGGTCGACGTAGGCAAGGATGCGTCGCAGCTTGCCGCCATAAACCGCCGGCGCGATCACGCCTTGGATGGACTGCAGGCGGTTGCGCAGCTCGAAGTAGGCGATGTCGTAGAGCTCCTTCTCGTCCATGCTCGGACTGGACACGCTCACCAAGCAGAGCGGAACGGAGGCTGTCGGGTCGAACGGCATGACCATCGGCGGGATGGTGCCCGGCGGCAGATAGAACATGTCGCTGACCGCGTAGGAGGTCACTTGGCTCATGGCCGTCTCGAGGCTGATCCCTTCGCGGAAGAAGTCCTTGACCACGCAGACCCCCAGCATGGCCTTGGCCTCTTGGTGCTCGATGCCGACCGACTGGCCAGTCCAGCGCTCGAGGCGGCTCATGATGTCGCGTTCCATCACCTCCGGTGGCATGCCGGGGTAAAAGGTCACGATTTGGACGGCGGGTGTCCTAAAGATGGGCAGCAGATCGGCTGGGAGGCGCTGGTACGACGTGATGCCCAGCACGACGGTGACCAAGGCAGCTACGCCCACCGCGTATGGGTTGTTTACTGCGAACCGGATCATTGGTAGCTCGGGCGAAGGCGCACTTGCGGGTCGCCCCATCGGCTGCGGTCTGTACTAAGAAGGCCGGTAGCTTCCGCTATCGGATAAGACTCTGACAGCACGGCTCCAGATCGCCGCCCGGTTCGAAAGAAATGTCCGCTCTCCCCGGACCCTCGTCGGACCGATTGGCATTGAATGTACCACGGCAGCGGTCCTGTCCTGCAGGACCGGTTGCCGTGCTCAAGGTGTGGCGGCGAGCGCTGACAGATTGGAACCGGCCGGGTGGAACCTTAGTCGAACCCCAGCCCGCAGGGGCAAATTCCTTTCGTGCCATTGCGCTTGGTTTGTCGTATCTGGCGAATCTGCTGATTCGGCTCGTCCAGAAGAAAGACGGGGCGGACACTGTCGCTCGAAGACTATCGGTTGCCGCGTCGACTCCGTAGACACGGTGTGCGAAGCCAGACCTTGGTGTGTCCCGCTTGAAGCCTCCCTCCAGTCATCGTAAGCACCTGTTGCAGCGGTCGCACTGCTGACAGACTCTCCCTATTCCCGGATCTGTCTTTGTATGAATTCCCCCAAGAGGGGCACTGAGAATGAGTACTTCCCGTGCCGATTCTTGTAAATCAATCCTTGGGACACCAGCGCAACGAACATCTGGTTGACATGACTAGCGCTGAACGGTCTGTCCAAAAATCGTTTGGATTCCTCGACCACCTTCTGGACTGTGAACTCTTTTTCACAGTTCTCAAGGCGAGAAATCACAGCCAACAGTGCTCGTTGTCGATCGGTTGCTCTTGCCCATCGTCCAGAAAAAAAGTCTACGTCAAGTTTCCGTTGAATCTCCGCGATGGGAACAGACGCCGCTTCCCCTCGGTCGTGTCGATGAATGAACGAATCGTAGACTTCTCGGCAGATGAATTGAATGAAGTACGGATAACCGCCGGACATCTTGACAATGGTTCTCACGGAGCGGTTGTCAAGCTTTAGCGGGCACTCGGCGTCGTCTATGGGCCTACGGACAGCTTCCTCGCTTTCACTTTCGGATAGACGGTTGAGGAAGATGACTCTGAACATTCTCTCAGAAAATGTCCTTGCCTCGACCAGCTTTGGGAATAGAGTCGGAAGACCACTCAGGACGAGCATCATAGGAAACCCCTTTCGCTGCAGCGACTGAAAGGAATCCAGCAACAGGGACAAGGGATACTGCTCTTTGGCAGCCCCGTCTGAGAGATTCTGCGCCTCATCGTAGGCAAAGATGACTCCACGTACGTCTTGGATTCTTGACAGCGCGTCCCACGCAATTTCTAGGACTGCTTTGATTTTGTCGAGAGACAGGCCAGGAATGCTCGAGTAGGTATCCATCAAGCATTGGAACCCGAGTGTGCGCTCGATCTCTTGTGTCTCGGCTGTGAATCCTGCCGCTCTCACCTCTTCCGTGCTCACGACGATGTTGGAAGTAACTGGGGATAGGTCCGCGAAGAGGCGAACTGCTAGGTTGTCCTCGCTTAAGCTAGCGGATTCTGAAAGGTCGGCCCCGACCCAAATCCAGCCTCGACTAGTTGCCAAGGGCTTGAGCGAATCGAGCAGAACCGTCTTGCCGACTCCGCGGAGCCCAGTCAGGATCATGTTCTCCAGCACTGTGCTCTGATCGAGTAGTCTCAGAAATTCTTCGCGTTCCGTCTGCCTTCCAGCCAGGTACGGTGGCGTATGGCCCGCTCCAGGGCGAAATGGGTTGGAAAATTCGGCCATCTTGAAAATTAGCTCCAATGATTCACGGAACTAAATTTAGTACAGTAACTAAATTTAGTCAAGAGGGTAATCCAAACTCACTTTTACGGTAGAGCCGGACTTTTTGATATGCCCAGCTGGGCATATCAAAAAATCCCGCTCGACCACCAGCTGCCCGATTTTCTCGTGCAGCTTGCGGATCTCCGTCTCCCGCTCATCTTGGCCGGGCCCAGCACCCCGCTCGAACAGTTCCGCCAGCCGCTCGCTGGCGGTGCGCTTCCACTGGCTCACTTGGTTCGGATGCAGCTGGTGCCGCGCCGTGATCTGCTGCACGGTGCGGTCCCCCCGCAAGGCTTCCATCGCCACCCGCGACTTGAACGCTGCCGTGAACGTCCGTCTTTTTGGCATCGTTGACTCCTTTCAATCCAGGCGGAGTCCACCTTAGCGTATGGTCTAAAATCCCCGGACCACTTCTATCAGATGAGTTTCCTGAAGGCACGAGATCGCGCTTCAGGCATGCGCTCCACTGAATGCAATGATACGGATTGCAAGAATATGAAATTGATGCTATAGGATTCCAAGATTATCTATGATTGACATGTGAAGACCACTGTTGATATTCCCGACCGAGAGCTCGAGGATGCAATCAAGTTCACCAAGGCCAAGACGAAACGCGAAGCCATAGTTGGTGCTATCGCCGACTTCAACCGTCGCATGCGCATGGCGGAACTCATCCGGTACTCCGGCAGCTGTCCCGACATGATCTCGCCAGAAGAACTTCAGGCCGTTCGTCGGCAAGGATGATAAGGATAATTCTGTGATCCTTATCGATACTTCGTCTTGGATACATATGCTTCGCCCAAGTGGCGATCCAACTATTCGCTCCCGTGTCGAAGCCGCGCTGACGTCCGGCCAGGCCCGCTGGTGCCCGCCTGTGCAGCTTGAACTCTGGAACGGCGCACGCGGGCAAAAGGAGCGGGCAGTCCTGCGCAAGCTCGCGGCTGCTATCCCAGAGCTCGCGATCGACGAAGATGTGTGGAGGACAGCATACGACCTTGCCCGGCGCGCGAGGGCGAGGGGCGTTACAGTGCCCGCAACGGACTTGATCATCGCGGCGTGCGCCATTCGCTTCGGTGCCGCTCTCGAATCCTCGGATTCGGATTTCGACCTCTTGGCAGCGGCGTCCGAGCCAATCAAGTAGCTTCCCTGTACGTTCGCACATGTGGACGGGTTCAATCTTTATCCCGATCCCGTATCTGCTGCATCCTTAGTTGCGGCCCGCAAGAGCGATGGATTCGCCTTAGTCGGCTGGGGCAAGAGGCGATGGTCGTGCGGTCTTCAGATGCGGAAGGTGACCGCTGGTTGGGTTCAGCCGAATCGATCTGCTGAGGTCCGAACAGCCGTGCGCAGCTGAGCGTGGCGCGGCTCTGAACCGCTCTGCCCACCACGCAGGACTTCTACCGTAGGCTGGACTCGCCTTCCGGCGGAGGGCTATGGGCAGCGCGGTTGCGGAGTTGCTTCTCCAATACGCGCACTCTCTCCTCCGCTGCACTGGCGCGAACCTCTGCTGCCCGTCTGCGCTCCGCCTCGGCACTGGCGCGATCTTCTGCGGCCCGCCGCCGCTGCTCGACCGCTGCCAGCGAGCCGTCGAACTCCTCCCCCGTCTCCGGGTCGCGGAACACCACCACCGT
>JAJDZN010000085.1 GCA_022824585.1 Bryobacterales bacterium
TCTGCCGCACCAGATCGAAGCGGTCTATCTGAAGATGCTGCCACAGCCGCGTCTGCGGTTCCTGCTCGCGGACGACCCTGGTGCCGGCAAGACGATCATGGCGGGCTTGCTGATCAAGGAACTGAAGCTGCGGGAAGCTATCGACCGATGCCTGATTCTCGTTCCGGCACCGCTGACTATCCAGTGGCAGGACGAGTTGCTGCGCTTCTTCAACGAACCCTTTCAGATCGTCCACTCGGCGAACGACCAGCAGCAGCTCTTGAACCTCTGGGATCGGGAGTCACAGATCATCTCGTCAATCGATTACGCAAAGCAGGACGACGTCCGCGAGCGTGTGTGGCAGCAGCGATGGGACCTGATCATCATCGACGAAGCGCACAAATGCAGCGCCTACACAAAACGCTCGGCGGGACGCGACGACGAAGTCGAACGCACCAAACGATATCAACTCGCCGAGCGCCTTTCGGAGCAGTCCGACAACCTGATCCTCCTGACGGCCACTCCGCATCACGGCGATGACGACCGCTTCGCGCACTTCATCCGCCTCCTCGATCAAGACCTGTTCCCCGAACCGCACCGTTTCGCCGAGGCGGCCGGCCGAATCCGCCGCGACATCCTCAAGCTAGGAGATGATTGCCCCTGGTCGCTCCGCCGGCTGAAGGAAGACCTGAAGGACATGCGCGGCCGTCGTCTGTTTCCCGACCGCCACGTTCAGACGGTCAGCTTCGACCTTGGACCCGAAGAATACTCCATCTACAAGGCGGTCACGGCCTACATCAACGAGTTCCTTCCGCAGGCGACGGGGCGTCGCAGAAACAGTGTCGCGCTGGCGCGCACCGTGTTCCAGCGCCGTCTCGCGAGTTCGATGAATGCGATCCACGAGTCGCTACGCCGCCGCCAGAAGAAACTCCACGATCTGCTCCGCGAATTCGAAGGACTTTCTCCCGCCCAGCGAGCACGACGGCTCGCAATGCTGCAAGGCCGACTGTTGGACTCCGAGCAGGACGAAGACGATCTGGATGAAGCGGCCCGGGACGAACTCCTCGACGAGGCGACCACGGCGGCCGAGTTGGACCAGCTAAGGGCCGAACTTGCCGCGCTGGCGGATCTGGTGACCCGAGTGGGGCGGGTCCGGACAGGCGCGCGCGATTCCAAGCTGGTCGCCCTGCGCGAGTGCGTGCAGAGATCGGAGTTCGACGAACTCAAGGATGGACGGGGAAAACTCCTCCTGTTCACCGAACACCGAGACACTCTCAACTACCTCCGCGACCATCTCGACGGGTGGGGCTACTCGACCTGCCAGATTCATGGCGGGATGAGCCCGCGCGAGCGTAAGCAGGCGCAAGAGGAATTTCGCACCAGTCGCCAGATCTGCGTGGCCACCGAAGCGGCTGGAGAAGGCATCAACCTCCAGTTCTGCCATCTGATGATCAACTACGACCTACCGTGGAATCCGACTCGCCTCGAGCAGCGCTTGGGCCGCATCCACCGCATCGGACAGTCTCGCGACGTGTACGCGTTTAACTTCGTGGCAACGTCCTCAGAGGATGGTCAGCCGGTCATCGAAGGCCGCATCCTTGAACGCTTGCTGAACAAGCTCGATCGAATGCGCGATGCACTCGGAGACCGGGTATTCGACGTTGTCGGCGAGGTGCTCTCCTTGAACGAGGTCAACCTGCCGGACATGCTTCGCGAGGTGGCCTACGAACCAAGGCGCTTGGACGATTACCTCGACATGATCGACCGCATCGATCCAGATCTCCTTGGACGCTACGAGGAGGCGACCGGCATCGCGCTGGCGCGCGGGCACGTGGATTTCTCGGCTTTCACCGAGGCCAATCTGGAGGCCGAGGAACGAAGGCTCATGCCGCGCTACGTCCAATCCTACTTTTTGGGCGCTGCCAAGGCCGTGGGTCTCCACACAGAATCTAGAGCCGACGGGCTCTGGCGAATTGAGCACGTTCGCGCCGACCTTCGCTCTGAGCGTCTCGCGGCCGTGCGACGTCTTGGCACCCCAGAGGCAAGCTACCGGAAGCTAACCTTCTACAAGGAACATTTGGAACAGGATCAACACTTGGATGCGGTGCTTCTCGGTCCCGGCCACCCAGTCTACGCCGCGGTCGATGAGAAGCTGAACGAACGCTTAGCCGACATCGTGGGAGGGAATGCCGTTTACGTAGACTCGATGACATCCGTGCCCTATCGGCTGCACTTTTGCGAAATCTCGGTCCGAGGCCAGACGACGAAAGGGGAGGCTACGACCGTGCATTCGGAACTCTCAGCTGTCCGGGAGGAAGTCGCTGAGGGTACGACTGGTACCGAGCACTTTGAACTGGTCCCGGCAGATGTACTTATTGACCTTCCGGCGCACCCGCATCCGCCTGATACGCTTCCAGACATTGACCACGGCCCCGTCAGCGACTTCGTCAAGACAACGGTACAGATGGACCGCCGCCGCGCTGCACAGGCCGAACGCGGCCGATATGCAGATGTGGCGCGCGACTATCTGCAGCGGTCTTTCGAGGCCCGCGTTCGGGCTGCGCAGAACCGCGTGATGGGACTGCGCGCCCGAGAGCCGAACGAGCCGGAGGTCGCACTGGCACGCCGGCGGGCGGAACAAGACCTAGCCGATCTCGAACGCACTCGCCAAGAACGCCTCATGGGTGTTGACCGGCTTCGGGTAGCCCGCCATGGCCCCGTACGCCACGTAGCCAGTTGCCTGGTGCTGCCGCCTGACACCGCAGTTGACAGCTTTCCCGAGTTTGCCGAAGAGCAGGATAGCGAGCTGAAACAGCGCGTCGAGCGTGCCGCTGAAGACATTGTCGTTACCTACGAAGAGGCACGGGGTCGTGAGTGCGAACGCGTCGGTCACCTCAAGATTGGCTTCGACATTCGCAGTCTGGCGACGCCGGACCCCCAGACGGGCTACCGCGATCCGGTGACCGGGGTCCGGCGTATCGAAGTCAAGGGCCGCAGGAGCGGCCGGCCCGTCAGGCTCACCACCAACGAGTGGTACAAGGCGCAGCAACTTTGCGACTCTTACTGGCTCTACGTGGTGTGGGACCCGCTCGATAACCCGGACGCCGTGCCGATCATGATCCAAAACCCCGCCAAGCACTTGGACTACGCGAAGAAGGAGGTCGTCGCCGCCCGGTACTACGATGTTCCGGCAAGCGCGGTCGAAAGAGCAGCGCAGGACCAGAAGGAGACTGCGGCATGACCGTAGACGACCGCCGCCTCATTGAGGACTACCTGCCGCTGGACGTGCTAA
>JAJDZN010000054.1 GCA_022824585.1 Bryobacterales bacterium
CTGGGCGTTGCCTTGGGTAACGCATCTGCGTTGGCTCGCCTCGACGCGAGCTCCGCGCAGACCTTGCAGGAGATGAGCCTTCGCAGCCTGCACGGCATGGCGGCTGAATTCAGGATTGGGGAACGCTATCCGATCGCGACAGCGCAGTATTCCTCCGGGGCGCCGGCTTCGCAGTCCCCGTCCTACATTCAGCCCCCGCCGTCGGTGACCTTCGAAGATCTGGGCTTGAACCTGACGGCCACGCCGACGGTTCACAGCGCCACCGAAGTGACACTGGACTTGGACGTCAATTTTCGCTTGCTGGCCGGCGGCGCGGTCAACGATGTGCCGATTCTGTCCAATCGCGAGTTTCAGTCGCAGGTCAGATTGCGGCAAGGGGAGTTCGCGATCGTGTCGGGCATGCAGATTTACGAGCGAAGCCGGACACGGGGAGGCTTGGCCGGGCTGGGGCAGATCCCGCTGCTCGGCGCTATCTTTAGGCGCAACGAGTGGCGCTGGAGCCGACGCGACCTTCTGGCGTTGATAACCCCGAGGGTCGTCCGCCTGCCTCCGGCCGAGCTCGCAGGCTCGAGAAGCCTGCTGTTCGGCCCGGAAGACGGGCCGATCCCTACGTTGTGAGCCAGTTGCGGCCGGTCCGCGTTTGGAGACGCAGCAGCGATCGAAGCTCCGGAGGCAGACGCGGCAATTGAAGCTTTCGGCGCGGTCGCCCCGGCCCGTCGTCAAGTTTATAATGGCACCATGCGCCGTCGCCTGCCACGGCTGCGATAGGCTCGCGGCGCACAGTCCGATCGACAACTGGGGAGGATCTGGGATGTCAAGAAAGAGCTTGTGCGCGTTGCTGCTCCTGTCTGTTCTGCTGCTGTACTGCGGCGACGGGATGGAGGATTCGCCGGCGGAGGAGGCCGAGATGGCTTGGCCCGAAATCGCTGGGTACGAACTGATGGTCGTTCCGGCCGATAACCCGATGGACGCCGCCAAGGTTGCCCTCGGCAAACAGCTCTACTACGACGAGCGCCTCAGCGGAGACGGCGCGCGGTCGTGCTACGGGTGCCATCTGAAGGAGAACGGGCTGACTGACGGGCGGGCGACCGCCTTGGGCGCGTTCGACAAGCAGTTGACTAGGGCGGCTCCGACCATGTGGAACGTCGGCTACTACGACGCACTCTACTGGGACGGGCGCTCCACAGCTCTGGAGAAGCAAGTCCAGGGTGCTTGGAGCGGTGGCAACATGGGTGCCTCCGGCAACGATGGCGCCCCTTCGATGGAAGACATTTGCGCGAACCTCAACGAGATTCCCGGCTACGCCGAGCAGTTCGATGCAGTCTTTGGCGGCCCGGCGACTCCCGACAACGTGGCCTATGCCGTCGCCGCATTCATGCGGACCATCGTGACGACAACCGAGAACTCGCGCTACATCGCGTTCCAAGCCGGAGACGAGAGCGCTCTCAACGAGCAAGAGCAGCGCGGCTGGACGATCTTTTCCGAGAAGGTCAAGTGCACCAACTGCCATGACGGCCGTCTGCTGGCGGACAAGCAGTTCCACAACGTCGGAATCGGCATGGACGCGGAGAATCCCGACATCGGGCGGGGCAAGATCACCGAGGCCGAAGAGGATACCGGGGCGTTCAAGACTCCGAGATGTTCAATATTTCCAAGTCTGCTCCCTACTTCCACGACGGCAGCGTGGCCACGCTGGAAGAAGCCGTGGACCTCATGCTGAGCGGCGGCAAGGAAAACGAGTGGCTGGACGAGACAAATCTGGCCGATGCCAAGAACGCCGACCTCAGCGACGAAGAGAAGGCGGACCTGATGGCCTTCCTGAAGGCGCTCGACGTCGAATACACAATCGAAGAGCCCGTCCTGCCCTGACCGGCCGCACGGTTCAGGCAGTTTCGGTCGCGGGCCCCGGCGCTTTCTGAGCGCCGGGGCCCGCTCTCGCATAGCGGGCTAGTTGGCAATCGAGGCGGTTTGGCTGTTGGCGAATCCCAAGCGGGACGCGACCGCTTCGAGGGACTCTCCCTGCTCGATTCGGACTGGTTCTGTATACAGCAGCCAACCGCCGCGCGGCGGTGCCGCGCTACCCTTGGGGACGACCCGGTAGGCCAGCGAGGCACTCTCGTTTTGGGCCTTCACCGTCACCATCAGCGCCCCGCCGGATGCATTGCTCGTACTCAGGAGCGGGGTAGCCGTTACGTCGCTGTCTTCGTTCTCGAACATGCGCCGGTAGAGTTCTGGTTCGGGGACGAGGCCCTTGTCGTCCATCTTCCGCATCCAGTCCACGAGTTGTTCCCGCAGCAGCTCGAGCTGCTCGGCGTACTTGGGGTCTGCGGCCAGGTTGAACACTTGGTGCGGATCGGCGACGACGTCGTACAGTTCCTCGAAAGGCTTGGTGTCTTGCATGAACGGTGCCGCCAGCGGGCCCAGCCCTCCGGACAGCTTCAGTCTCCCGAGCTCTTGGTAGACAGGCCCTTGGCTGGGAGTGCGCATGAATTGCACCCACGGGCGATGGGACTCGAAATTGCGCACGTAGAGGAAGCGGCGGTTTCGCACTCCCCGGACCATGTCGTAGCGTTCGTCCATGCGGTCGCGCCCGTGGAATAGGTATTCCGGCTCGGGTCCTTGGCGGTCGCCAATGATGACCCGCCCGTGCATGTGATCGGGCGGCTCGCCCCCGGCCGCCGAAATCATCGTCGGCGCGAGGTCCAGAAACTGCACGAAGTCAGTCCGCAGCGTGTCCGGCTCGATATGGCCGGGCCAGCGCATGATCAGGGGAACCTTGAGCCCCGAGTCGTAGATCCAGCGCTTGCCGCGCGCCAGACCCACGCCGTGATCGCCCCAGAAGACAACTAGGGTCTCGTCGGCCAGGCCGGCCTCGTCGAGTTCGGCGAGCATCTTGCCGATGGTGCGATCCGTGATCGTGACGACGTCGTAGTATGCCGCCCAAGCCTCGCGGGTCTTGGGCGTGTCGGGATAGTAGGGCGGCAGCGGCAGTTGCGATGCATCGTGGATGCCTGCGCTAGGATCCGCCGTCCGGGCGGCGAACTGGCGCCGAACCGAACCCTCGTGCGAGCTGCCGAAGTTGAAGACCGCGAAGAACGGCTGGTCCGGGTCGGGCCGGTTCTTCCAGTGCGCGCTGGAGCCGGATTCGTCCCAGGCGGTTAGCGGTACGACGAAGTTGTAGTCGGTCTTCGAGTTGTTGGTTGTGTAGTAGCCGAGCCGCCGCAAGTATTCGGGAAACGCCTTCACGAAAGGTGGCGGGACCATTCTTGAGCGCATGTGGTGCGTTCCGATAGCCGTCGGGTACATTCCGGTGATGATCCCGGAGCGGGTCGGGGCGCAAACCGGGGAGTGCGAGAACGCCTCGAGGAACGTCACGCCCTGCTTGGCTAGGCGGGCGATATTGGGTGTCCTCGCATAGGCGTCGTAAGGTTCGACCTGCTGGCCGGTGTCCTCGATGGACAGCCACAGGATGTTCGGTGGCTTCGCTTCGAGCGCCGGGTGGAAGCTGGCCAAGGTCCATGCCAGGGCCAGAGTGCCGAGAGCGATGCTGGATCGAATCATTGCTGGTTGGCTTGCGTCACTCGCATTCCCGGTAGGGGCAGGGGCGCTGTTTCAGGGTCCAGAGCGCGTGTCGGGCAACGCGCTGGACATAGTCGAACTCGTCGTTCGTGGCTGCTTGCAACTCCTTGACCAAAGGGGCGGCTTTGCCCTTGATCGCGTCAGCGGCATGTGCGGCCTGCAGGCGGACGCCGCGATTGCGGTGGGAGAGCAGCTCTGCCAAGGTTCGCAACGCCTCTGGCTCGGCTGCAGTGCCGATCAGGGCGCGCGCCGCTTGGATCCTTACTTCCGGCACGGGGTCGCCGAGTGCCTCGTTCAGCAGCGCCTGAGCATCGGAGTCCAACTCGGGCAGGTGGGTCGCCGCGACCGCTGCCCAGTAGCGCACGGAGCCATCCTCGTGGCCCAAGGACTCAAGGGCCGCCTCGGTGGCTCCGGCTTGCTGGCCGATCGCCATTTCGCCGATGGACCTAATAGCCAGCAGGCGGTCGAACTGTTCTGCACTATTGAGATCCGCCCGCCACTGGGTGAGCGTCTTGCCCAAGTGCTCTTGCGCGGGGCCGACAGCCGGAGCCATCAAGACCATGGCGGCCACGAGTAAAATGCGCATCTGAATCCAGATTGTACACGCGTGCCTGTTTGCGGGAAGGCAGGGTTCGGCCTCGGCCGCCCAAGTAGCTGGTCGATGCCCTGTGCCGCGCGCGGAAGTCATGGCACGGGCGCGGACTCGCTCGCACGCCCTGCATCGGCCGGTGTATCGCCGAATGTGACGGTCGATTCGGCGCTGAATCTCTTGTAGTCGGAGTATTCGATCAATACCTTCACTCGTTGGTTGCCGGTCGGAAACGGCAGGATGTCGTCGCCCTCGGTGCGGATCGGAAACCAGTGTTCCCCGTCAACGGGTCCGTAGTCGGTGATGAAGGCCGGGAACAGGTTGCTGTCCTTGATGCGGTGAAGCTGCGGTACGGGTCGCCCTCCTGCGCGCACCACTTGACCGTGCTCCACGCCGACCCAGATCAGGCCATCGAAGAAGCGTTGGCCGTACAGGATCTGTCTGGGACGGACTGCCAGCACGTGGCAGTCCAGTCCGTCCACTTGTTCGATTCCCTTGTAGCCGACTTTGTAAAAGCGCAGGGTCTCGCGTGTCAGCACGAACGGATTCACGTCGCGCAGGTCCCGGAAATCCTCTTCTGTCAAGCGCATCCGCTGTAGCCGCATGACCGGTCTTTTGCGATGCCGCTCTAGGCGTTCGCCCGTGCCGGTGAACGTGATGTCGCGCACTTCCTCGTAATGGCCGGCCGGCCGGACGCCCTTGAACTCGACGAATCGAAATCGCTGCGTATAGGTGTAGTTGTCGCGCTCTGCGACCAGCCTGCTGCCCGCGTCTGCAACGCTGCGGACCAAGTCGGCCGGAAACTCCGCTCTCGCGTGCGGCTCGGCTGCGGCGCATATCGCTACGATGAGTACCTTGACCGTGGCGGAGAGGCTACACGGTACTCCCAGCTTGACAAGATTCTGGGCAGGTCTCGGCGGTGTCTGCATGACGCTTGCCGTCGCCGGCTTCATTCTGGCACAGCGATTCGAGTTCCCCGCGGACATCGCGGTGCCGGTGGTGGCAGCATTCTGCTGGCAGGCAGCGCTCTATTGCGCCGCTGTCTACCGCCCGGTCAGGGATTCGGTGTGCGGCGCGCTGTCGCCGCCCGGGCTGGCGGCCGGGATTGTCGCGGTATCCGTCGCGCCGTACGTGATCTATGCCGTTCCGACCGGATTGTTTGCGCCCGAGTCGTTGGTCAAGCTCCTCTTGTTGTGCGCCTGCGTGACGCTGCCCTACGTGCTCTTTCCGGTCTCGCGGCAGCGGCTCGCGTGGCAAGACCTGGTGGTAGCTTGCGCCTTGGCGTATCCCATGATCAGCGGCCTCAGCCCGATGTTCCGCGAGATTTACCAAGGGTTTGACCCGCCTGCGCACCGGCTGGACGCTCTTGGGAAGTTGATGCTGATTCCCATGGGCCTGTACGTGTTTCTTGGCTTGCGAAAGCTCCAAGCCACGGCGTTTCGGCTCGTGCCTCGCCGTCAGGACTGGCGGCCGGCCCTCGACAGCGCGACATACAGCCTTCCTTGGATCGTCATTGTCGGCCTGTCGACCGGGTATTTGAAGTGGGATCCGCCGCTCGTGGACCCTCTTGGCGCTATCGCCGGGGCCGTGGGCAAGCTGCTGGGAATCTATTTCACCACCGCCTTGGCCGAGGAATTCCTCATGAGGGGGGTCGTGCAGAACCTGCTTGCCGCTTCGCTCGGCCGGCCCTTGATTGCCCAGGGGGTGGCGGCTGTGCTCTTCGGGGCGGTGCATCTCGGGCGCGGCGACTTTCCCAACTGGGGGTACGCCGCCACCGCCGCCGTGTTGGGGTGGTTCTGCGGGCGCGCCTACTTGAAGTCGGGCAGCATCACGCCAGCCATGATCACCCACGCCTTGGCGGTGGCCGGCCAGGAACTATTCTTCGAGTGACTCCGGCGGGCTCACGCAGCTGACAGAATCGCGCCGTCGAGAGGGGATTCCCCGACCGTTCCGATCCGGGCAGCGGAGCCATAGCCTGCTTCGCGCAAGGCTGCAAGGCACGCTGCTGCGTTCGACGCGGGAACGCCGGCCAGAAGCCCTCCGGATGTTTGGGGATCGAACAGTAGCGAAAACGCCGGATGGCCCGTCGGCGAGCCGCCGTTGGCGGCGCGGTCCCAGACCTTGCGATTCTCGGGATCCAGCGTGCTTCGCACTCCGGCCTCGAAGCACGCCACAGCCCCGGCAAGCGCCGGAAGCGAGTTCAAGTCCAATGAGGCAGCGACACCCGAGGCTTCCAGCATTTCCACCAAGTGTCCGGCGAGTCCGAATCCGGTGATATCGGTGCAGGCCATCGCCCCGTAGTCTCGCAGGATTTCCGCAGCCCGGCGGCTGGGTTGCAGCATGGAGCCGATAGCGTCGTCAATCCACCGCCCTTTGGCTTCGAGCCGCATCTCGGCGGCGAACAACACCCCTGTTCCAAGCGGCTTGGTCAGGATGAGGGCCTGGCCCGGCTGCAGGCCGCCCTTGCGCAGCACCTGGTCTTGGTCGGCGAGGCCGTTCACGACGAATCCAAGCGCCAGTTCGGGACATTCGCTCGTGTGGCCGCCTGCCAAGTTGACCTTGGCTTCGTGAAATACGAGGTCTGCGCCCAGCAGCATTTGGCGCAGCAGGTGCTCGGCCTTGGAAGGCGTGCCGAACGGGATGCCCGCGACGGCCAGGGCCGATTGCGGCACTGCGCCCATGGCATAGATGTCGCTCAGGGAGTGATTCGCCGTGATCTGGCCGAAAAGATAGGGATCGTCGACGATTGCCGGGAAGAAGTCGACCGACTGCACGATCGACTGGCCTGCGGGAACGTTGATCACGGCGGCGTCGTCCCTCGAGCCCAGCCCGGCCGGTACGTCCTCGCGCCAGAATGGCTTGATCGCCTCCAGCGCCCCGCCCAGCGTGGTCGCGCCCACCTTGGACGCGCAGCCCCTGCAGCGCATGTCGCGCTCGGGCAGTTCGGCTAAGTCGAGGACGGCTTGCGGCAGCTTGGAGGCGCCAGTCTCGCCAGGGTTCATTTCAGGCAGGTCCGAGAACCTGTCCATGAAGCGCCTGTCGATCCAGTCTTTCCACTTCCAGGCCCAGGCCCCCTCGACCGACCAGCGACCGCGGGACGCGACAGCATAGCGGTCGCCCGTGCTGATCAAGCTTAGGAACCGGCTCTGCGGCCGGAATCGGCGGGCAGGCTCGCCCAGCAGAACACGCCGCAGGTTGCGCGCGAGCGGCGGTCCCTGCCGCACGGCGAAGACACCCGCCTTTTCCCTCGGGTGGACCTGCACGGCGGCGATATCTCCCGCGGCGTAGACCTCGGAATGGGAGACCGAGCGCAGGCATTCGTCCACAAGCGCGAAGCCTTGGTCGTTGCACGCCAGTCCCGAGTCGGCCAGCCATGCGGCAGAGGAAGCCTTGGTCACCCAGACTACCTCGTGGAAATGTCCCGTCCAGCCGTCGGCGGTGCGGAGGCCGTCGCGAAAGACCTCGGCTACCCGGGCTCGGGTGTGCACCTTCACGCCGCGTTCAGCCAAGATGCGCCCGAACTTCTTGCGCGCGCAGGCGTTGTGGGTGGGCAGGATCTCGGCTGTCTCGCTGAAGACGTGGATCTCGGGATCCTTGGCCGTGCCGGAACTGGCAAAATGCGCCCGCAGGCGGTATTGCATCGCCAACGCCAGTTCGACGCCGCCTGCCCCGGCCCCAACGACCGCTATCGCGGGCGTTTCCTGCAACCGTTCGACGCGGCCCAGCAGAGCTTCCCAGCGTGGCAACAAGTTGCTGATGGGCTTCACCGGCACGGCGAATTGGTCGGCGCCGGGGACATCCTTCGTGCCGGGAGTCGAGCCGATGTTCAGCGACAGCAGGTCGTACGGGATCGACGGCCTGTTTGCGAATCGGAGCTCTCGGCCGGCCAGATCCAGTCCTGTGACCGAGTCGTGTATGAAGCGCGCTTGACTGAACACCGCGAGTTTGCGCAGGTCGATATGGGCCTCGTCGAACGTGTAGTGCCCGGCCAGCAGGCCGGGCAGCATGCCCGAATAGGGCGTGTGCACGTCGCGGCACACCAGGGTCAGCTGGACGCCCGGCACGGGTTCCATGCCGAACATCTTCAGGACCGCAATGTGGCTGTGCCCGCCGCCAACGAGCACGAGGTCCTTGACGATGGGCGTGGGCTTTGCGTCCATCCGCTACCCGATCCGCCCGTTATTCCATGGTTTGGAACGGGGAAGCCGGCAGGCCCGCATCGTTGACGAGGTTGCCCTTGGCGTCGGCCGCCCACGCGTAGCGCGCCCGGACAGGATGCTTGACCTCGGCGCTCGACACTAGCACCGTATTGCCGGAAATGCTCGCCTGGGCGGTGAAGAACTTGCCGTCGCGGCCCGCAACTTGGAAACCTTCCAACTGGCCTCCCCGAGCCTCCAGCCCGCCGCCGACATGGTCGAACCATAGCCTGAGCCCTGAGGCGTCGCGCGTGGCTTGGCGGAAGATCGGCCCGGAGTATGTCAGGTCGTGCTCGCCGTAGGCGATCGCGCGGGCGGCCAGCGCCAGACGCAGCCCCACGTCCTGCTTGTTCCTCGGATGGATGTCGGTCGGATTGCCGATGTCGATCGCTACGGCCATGCCCGTGTTCGCCAGACCAAGGGCCATAGCCTGGGCTTCCCGCAGTTCGGGCCAGGTGCTTTCTTCGGGGACCCGACCGTAGTTGGCCAACTGCACGAACAGGAACGGGAATGCGCCGATACCCCACTCGCGCCGCCAGTCTTCGATCATGGCCCGGAAGAGGCGGCGGTACAAGTATCCCTGTCCGCGTCCGGCATTGTTCTCGCCTTGGTACCAGATCACCCCCCGAATGCCGTATGGCAGCAGCGGCGCCACCATGGCGTTGAACAGCGCTCCGGGTTTGTGCTGGGGGCGCAGGGAGCGCGGAGGCGGCGGCCTGCGCGGGATCTCTTCGCCCGCGGCCTTGGCGGCGGCGGAGCGCTTCTCCCAAGCGGCGAGCCGTTCGGCGTACGCAGGCTCGTCGGCTTTCGCCTCGGCGGCGAACTCTGCCGGCATGTTGGCGAGCGAGGGTTCTTCCGCCAGCGTGCGGGTACTCGTCCACGCTTCGGCCGGCGTGCCGCCCCAGGCGGACTGGACGATGCCGAGCGGCACGCCCAGGCGCTCGCGCAGGTGGCGAGCGAAGAAGTATCCCACGCCTGAGAACTCCCCCGCGGTCTCCGGCGAGACGACCTGCCATTGGCCCTCCACGTCGTCCAGCCGCTTGTCGGAAGTGTCCAGCGTGACTTTGAAGTAGCGGATCTTTGGGAATTGCGCTGCCGCGATTTCTCGCTCCGCGTCGCGGCTACGCTGCAGCGGCCAGACCATGTTGGACTGTCCTGAACCGACCCAGACCTCGCCGACATAGACATCCGCGATTTCGACCCGGTTGTTGCCTTCCACAGCCAGTCCGAACGGGCCGCCCGCTGATCCTGGGTCTAGGTACACTTCCCAGCTCCCATCTGCCGCGGCGGCCGTAGACATGCTCTGGCCGCGAAACTTGACCTCCACCGCCTCTTCCGGCGCGGCCATGCCCCAGACATGAACGGGAAGGTCGCGCTGGACGACCATGTGATCGCCGAACAGCGCCGGCAGGCTAACGTCGGCCCACGCGCCGACAGTAACCAGACTTGCGAGAAGCAGTGCCCTTAGCCCAGCAGTCATAACGAGGCCATTATTTCACAAGGAGTTTTGCCTAGGGACTACAGTGCTGTCCAGCCGCCGTCAATCGCCATCATCGAGCCATGCACGAACTCGGCCTCGTCCGAGCAGAGGTACAGCACTAGGTGAGCGATTTCGCCGGGCTTGCCCAGCCTGCCGATAGGCTGACGGGCGTCTAGCTGCTTGCGGGTCTCTGCTTTCTCGTGCTTGTGGTATTTCTCCAAGTACGCTTCTACGAAAGGCGTGTCCACCGTGCCCGGACACACGCAGTTCACGCGAATCTTGCCGGCGTAGTCGGCGGCCAGCGACCGGGTCATGCTGACCACCGCGCCCTTGGACGCGCAGTAGGCAAAACGCCGTTTGACGCCGACCAATCCGGCGACCGAGCCGATGTTCACGATGCACGGGTTATCCGATTGCGTAAGCAGGGGCAGCGCTGCGGCCGTGACGATGAACATGCCCTCGACATTCACTCGCATCACGGCACGGAAGTCGTCCAGCGCGCATTCCTCGAGCATGCCCACGTGGCCGATCCCGGCGTTGTTGACCAGGATATCGAGCGAGCCGATTCGTTCCAGCGCGCTCTGCACGCCGGCAGGATCGGTCACATCCAGAGGCAGCGGTTCGGTGTTCGCGACGTCGCCTGCCACGGCTTGCGCCGCCTCGGCGTTCAGATCGGCGATGAGCACGCGGGCTCCGTTCCCCGCAAGAGCGCGCACAGTCTGCTCTCCTATGCCGCTGCCGCCGCCGGTGACGAGCGCCGTTCTACCGTCCAAGCGAAATGGTGCCTTGTGGGCCATCGAAGAAACCGATTATATCGGCAGGCCGTTCCGGAATTCCTGCGGTCGCACACTCTGGGCGACCTCACCAGTTGACCCAGATCGGGATTCCCGACCACCTTCCGGGGCGACGCCGGTCGCTCGCCGAACGCCGGAGAACGCTTGCACCGACAGACGGGAGGGGCTATGCTAACGCGGACCAAGCGAGGTTGGTTATGTTTCCGGCACGACTCGTTTTCGCTTCCCTTCTTCTGCTGGCTGCTGCCGGGTGGGCGGCTGCAGCCCCGACAATCGGGATCCGGAGCCTGACGAACGGCATCTCGCTCGCGGACCCGCCCGCGACCGTACCACGGGGCGGCATCCTCACGATTCGCGGCGAGGGCCTTGCCGAGGCGCACGTCGGCGCGGACAGCCTGCCGCTGCCAGCGGCTCTTGGGGACCCGGCCGTCGAGGTTCTGATCAACGGCACGGCAGCGCCGCTCTTTTTCGTCTCCCCGATGCAGATCAATGCGCAAATTCCGTGGGAGACCCCCACGGGCCGCGCTGAGGTCGTGGTTCGCATGGGCGAGGAGTCCAGCGCACCGGTATGGGTCCAGGTGGCCACGGTCAACGTGGCATTGATCCAGCACGAGGGAACCAGCGCGCCGATCGCGGAGAGCGCCACGCTGCCGACGGACGCGCCAGCCGAGCCAGCGAGCTCGGCCCCCATCGCGCTGGGCGCCCCAGGCGAGCCGCCGTCCGCGACCGGCGTCTTGCTGGAGGCCACCGCCGCCATCAGTCCGGGCAGCATCATCCGCGTGTTCGCCTCTGGGATCGGAGAAACGACCCCGGCTCTGGTGACGGGATCGGCCGCCGCCGACACCACGTATGCGATGAACCCGCCGCAGCGCGCATTCCTTGGCGGCCTTGCCGTCGAGAGCCTGTCCGTCGCGCCGTCAACCGACCTGGTCGGCGTCTATCAGATGACGTTCAGCGTTCCTGAAATGGCCGGGCCCACGGAGGCCTTCCGCTGGGTCTCCGGCAACCAAGGCGCCTCGGGCGTGATGGGGCCCGTCAACGAGCCCGCCGCGCGCTACATGGCGGTGCCAGCGGGGGTAAGCTCGGCGGACCGGATCCAAATGAGCGCCCTCAACCCGTACTTCGCCTCCCTGAGCGGGGACTTGGACGGCAATCAGGGCTGCTACCCCGACGTGCATCTGATGGATTTCCGCCGCGACTCGGTGACAACGCTTACAGAGTGCCTGTTGCCGTCCTGGCCGAACGCTCCGAACCCCAATGTCCAGCACCGACCGTTCGAGACCGCGGCCAACAGCAGCGTGCTGGCAGCGCTCGTGGCGCCGGACGCAACTCCCGCCGCGGGCCTCGCCGACGAGCTCCTCGTGGTGGACACAGCAGCCGGGGCCAGTGAGACGGTCGCGATCGAAGGCGGCGCAGCCCGGCTGCAGATCGGAACAGGGAACAGCAGCACCCTGCGGCTGGAGCGAGCCGGCGGAGAGTCCGGCAACGTGGTGGTCGACCTCTCCGGCACCATGGTGGGCGAAGACGCGGGAAGCGCCGTAGCATTGCCCACTCCGCTGGTAGTGGGCGACCTGCGATACAACCTCGCGCAAGGCTGGAACTTCCCCCGCGGACACCGTTTTCGCGTCCTAGGCCCGGATTCCCTGACTGACGGCTTGGTGCCGCAGGCGATCCTGTTCGACGCAAACGCAAACGTCGTCGCCCAGACCCCGTTCCCTGACGGCTGGAATCCGATCGAGCCTCCGCGGCGGCTGAACGCGAACGGCGACCCTGTCGGCGCGCTATCGCTCGCTCCGGTCAGCGGGGGATTCGCTGGCCAGACGACAGCCTACGTGGCCGCCCGCAAGTCGGATCGCACGGGGGACGGCATTGTCGCTTTCGAGATCGTCTTGCCGCCCGCTCCAGCACCCGATGCCCCTGATGCCGCGGCAGCAACCGCGACGATGACTGCGGCAGCCATCGAGTTCCCGGCGGGAGTCTTTGCGGCCAACTGCACAAACGCGGTTCGCTGGCTCAGGGTTCCGGCGACCCGGACTCTCGCGATCGTGGGCTCCGACCAGCACCTATACGAGTTTGCCGAGCCGCGCGAGGGCCGGCTCTGCGCCGGGGATCGAGTGCTGCTCTTCAACACCGAGTCGAGCGAACTCACGCAGATCACGCCCGGCGACGACGTGCGGCTCGATGCCTGGCTTAGAGGTACGGTCAACAGCTACCTGTACTTCGGGGACGGCGCGCGCGAGGTGGCTTACATGGCATCGACACGAATTCATGTCATCGATGCTGTGACGGGCGACTACCGGGAGATCGTGTTCCCGAGTGATGCGGCGGGAATGCCCGTGGGCATCCCATATAACAACCAGCAAACGCAGCACCTCTTCAGCGAGAGCAAGTTGGTGGCGCTCGCGACCGTCGGCGAACCCAGGGTCAACAACCAAGGGATCCTGCTCCAGCCGTTCGCCGGTGATGCGGGCCTGCTGGTTGTGGACCTGGAAGCTGCTTCTGCCACCCAACTAGCGCTTCCCGAAGGATTTGAGCGCATCGAACCGGGCACCTTCCAACTGATCCAGCAAGGCCGCCGCGGTTTCGGAATGATGCCATTGGTCGGACGTGCGTTCGCCAACGTGAGGCGGACTGGCAGCGGCGCGTTTCCGGGAACCGGCATCGTGACTTGGGACCTCGCGACAGGAGCGCCGACGGTGATCGCGCTGCCGGACGGGGCGTACTCGACGGTCCGGCCGCTGGGCGGGCCCGGCGCCGCCCAGCGGCCCTTCCTGTGGGACGTCAAGGAAACCTCAGGAGCGTTCGCCTTCGGCGTGTACAACGAGGCGAGGGATCTGATGGGCGTCGCGGTTGTAGGCCCTTAGCCCGCCCTTCGGTATCGTACGCGGCTTCGCACCTGCAGCTGCACGCGGCGTCGCCGCCCTCGGGACCCGTCAAGGGCGTGCGGCGGGTGCGCCCCGACACGATGCATGGCCCTGAAGAGGGAAATCAGGGCTGGCACCCTGCGGCGCGCATCGCACTCCGCTAGTTCGCCAGGCCCGGACGGCTCTAACGCCTCTCGTAGATGTCGACGATCTCCGGTCGCTCGCCCTTTGTCGAAATGCCCGCCGCGAGCATCAGCTTGGCAATGGCTTCGATCGTCTTGGCATCGGGCTGCGGGGAGCGATCGGCGTAACCTTCGGCGATGAATAGCGGCGTCCCGCCGGCTTGGTTGGGTTTCTTCCAGACTTGCGGATCGGCTCCGCGCTCAGCCAGCAGGTTTGCCACGAGCGGGTAGGCGTTGTAAGCGGCTCCGTGCATGGCTGTATCGCCGTTGTTGTCCACGGTGTTGAGGTCAGCGCCCAGATCGAGCAGCAGCCTTACCGCTTCCAGCGCTTCGCTTTCCTCGCCCGCCTCTTGGTCCGGCGACGTCGTGCCGACCCCGGCCGCAGCCATTAGCGGCGTGGTGTTGTTGAAGTTGGGCAGCAGGGGATCGCTACCCAGCTCCAGCAGCAGGCGCATCAGCGGAACGTCGGAGCGGTCGGCGGCCAAGAGCAAGGGCGTCGCCCCCGCCGCGCCCACGGTGGCGATGCGCGAGGTCGTACCGGGCAATCCCTGCGTGCTTCGAGGCAAGCGGAAATCGACATCCGCGCCGCGCTTCACGATCTCGCGCACAAAGTCGGTGCTCGAGAGTCGGCCGGCTCCCTTCGGTGGCGCGCCATCGTTGAGGTCGTTCGAATCCGGCTTGCGCACTCCGGGAATCAAGTGGAGAGCCGTGAATCCGGTCCGAACGTCGTTGGGATCGGCACCTGCATCGACCAGCGCAATCGCAAGCTCGAAGTGGCCGTTCCGAACTGCGATCTGCAAGGGACACCGGGCCGGCGGTCCCCCCCTGAATTTCCAGCCCTCCGCGGGCCGCATCATCGCATTCACGTCGACCCCTGCCTCGATAAACGCCCGCACGACGTCGAGGTGGCCCTCGCGCACGGAAAGCAAGAACGGCGTAAACCCGGAATCGAGTCGGGCGTTCACGCCCGCTCCAGCATCGATCAGGGCGCGCACGACCTCGACGTGGCCCTCGGCCGCCGCCCACATCAAGGCCGTCTGGTTTCGCCGCTCGCGCTGATCGGGCGAGGCGCCGTGCCCGAGCA
Source organism: Bryobacterales bacterium (assembly GCA_022824585.1). GTDB lineage: Bacteria > Acidobacteriota > Terriglobia > Bryobacterales > UBA6623 > VXMF01. Next base: position 14,769 of record JAJDZN010000054.1, read on the forward strand.
ATGCCCGCACCGTCTCGGGATTCCCGGACCGTGCAGCCAGCATCAGGGCTGTCTCGCCGCCCTTCATCCGGGTATTCGCTTCGGCTCCAGCCTCCAACAGCAGCTTTATGATCGCGGCGTTGCCATTCGTGCTGGCCTCTGCCAGAGCTGACGCGCCGTAGCGGTTCACAGCATTCACGTCGGCGCCCGCTCGAACGAGCAATCCAACCATCTCGGCGTCATCGTGATACGCCGCCCAATGCAGCGCAGTGGTCCCGTCGACCTGTGCGGCATTGGCGTCGGCGCCGGAATGAAGGAGGATGCGAACGCTAGCCTCATCACGTTGCTCGGCGGCGTCGGGGAGCGATGCCGCGAAAGCAAAACCTGAGAGGCTCAGCTTCAGGAGCACGATTCCGGCGATGTGTCGACAGCGCATGCGCGCGCCCCCTATGCCACCTCGGTCAATTCGAAAAGGTCTTCGACTCTTCCGGTGCTGTCCATGAAGGAATCCATATGGATGCCAACGCGATCTAGCAACGTCAGGTGTAGGTTGGCTAGATTCGTTCCCTTCTCGTAGTCGATATGCTGGCCGCCTTTCAGGCCGCTCGCGGAACCGCCCGTCACTAGGATCGGAAGGTTTTCGTGATCGTGAAGGCTAGGATTGCCCATGCCGCTGCCGTACAGGTAGACAGAGTGATCGAGGAGCGAGCCGTCTCCGTCGGGAGTGGCCTTCATCTTCTGGAGGAAGTCAGAAAACAGCGAAACGTGGAACGTGTTGATCTTCGCGATCTTCAACACCTTTTCCGGATCGTTTCCGTGGTGACTGGTCGGATGGTGCGGTTCCGGGACGCCGATCTCGGGATACGTCCGGTTGTTGTGCTCGCGCGTGAACTGGAAGCTGACCACACGCGTGATATCCGCCTGAAAGGCAAGAACCTGCAGGTCGTACATGAGCTTGGCGTGGTCGGCGAACGCTGCGGGGACCCCTACCGGCCGATCGGTATCTGGCATCCTGTCTTCGGCCGCAGCCTGCTCGGCGCGCTCGATTTCGAGCTCGACTTCACGAACGCTCTCGAGATAGTGGTCCAAGCGCACGCGGTCGGTGGCACCCACCTGCCCCTTGATCTGTTCGATGCTTCCGGTGAACGAGTCCAGCAGGCTTGCGCGATCGCGCAGTCCCGCCCGGCGCTCGGCGGAATCGCCGCCTTCGCCGAACAGGCGCTCGAAGACGACGCGCGGATGGGCCTCGGCCGGTAGCGGGGTCGTCGGCGATGACCACGAAAGACAATTCTGGTAGACGCAGGCGTACCCGTTGTTGCACACACCGGCGAGCGGGGTCAGGTCCATCGCGAGCTGGAGCGAGGATATCTGCGTATCGCGGCCCATCTGCTCGGCCGCGATCTGGTCGACGGTCGTGCCCAGATAGTAGTCCGAGCTCTCCGTGTGTCTGGCGACCGCGGCGCTCAGAAACGCCGAATTGGAAGTGTCGTGCGTGCCCGGATACGCATTCGGCAAGCGCATCTTGCTGATCACGGTCACCTGATCCTTGACCGGCTCCAGCGAGTTCAGGATGGGGGAAAGCTCGTCGAGTCTTCCCCGGTCCGCAGGGGTCCATCGCGAATGATCACACCCCATTGGGACGAACACGAAGCCGAGCCTCGCCACCGGTTTCGCGGGCGTCTTGGCCCAAGCCGTGGCAGCGGGAATCATGGCGTCCAACAATGGCAGGGCCAGGCCAGCCTGAGCGCTCTTCAGCAGCGTCCGCCTGGGAATCGCCTTCTTGGTCAGAAACGTCATGATCTCCCGCTCCTATGCTCCTATAGGTTTCCTGCACTTGCACGGCGCGCGGACGATTTTTCGCGTTCTGTGCTCCGCATTTGGAACGGAAGGCTCTCGACAATCCCGAGAATGAGCGCGGAGAACCGGTAATCGTCCCTTTCGGCGTCTCTCACGATCTTCCGAACGGCCGGCGCGTCGTAGTACTCCACGCCCCGCCCCAGCGCGAACGTCAGGAGTTTTTCCGTCAGCGTGGCGACGAACAACTCGGGACGGTCCAAGAGAGCGTCTTCGAGCCCGTCAGGCCCTCGGAACTCCCCGGCGCCGGGAAGAGTCCCCGATGCATCGACGAGTTCCCCGCCTACCTCCCGGTCGCGCCACTGTCCGACAGCGTCGAAGTTCTCGAGCGAGAAGCCCGCCGGATCAATCGTGCGGTGGCAGCTCGCGCACGCCGCGTTGCTGCGGTGCGCGGCCAGGCGCTCTCGCATCGGGAGGTCGGCCGCCACCGCGCTCTCGTCGAGGGCCGGGACATCCGGGGGCGGAGGAGGAGGCGGCGCGCCCAAGAGATTGCTCAATACGAAGACTCCGCGCAGTACGGGCGATGTCCGGGTAGCGTACGAGGTAACCGACAGCACGCTGCCGTGCCGCAGAAGGCCGCCACGCTTGCTTTCGGGGGCAAGCGTCACCCGGCGGAACCGGCTTCCGTAAACGCCGGGAACTCCGTAGTGCTTGGCCAGGCGTTCATTGAGGAACGTGTAGTCCGACCGAACGAACGTGAGAACACTGCGGTCCTCGCGCAGCACGCTATCGAAGAACAGCTCGGTTTCCTTTCGGAAGGCTTGCCGCAGGTTGTCGTCAAAGTCCCGAAAGAGGTTGGCGCTTGGTAGGACCGCCTCGACATTGCGAAGCCGCAGCCACTGTCCGGCGAAATTCGTCGCGAGGTTGATCGATCTGCCATCGGCGAGCATCCGCCGCGTCTGTTTCTCGAGCTCCCCCTGTTGCCTCAGCCGGCCCTGGACGGCCGCGTCGAGCAACTCATCGTCCGGGATGCTGCTCCACAGGAAGAACGACAATCGCGATGCCAGATCGACATCGCTGACCTCGTAGATGCCGCTTGCCGGCGCGCGTTCCGGGTCGCTTTCCACGCGCAACAGAAATCCCGGGTCGGCGAGCACAGCACTCAGTGCCTTGGCGATGCCAGTGTCGAAGTCGCCTTCGGCTCGCCCCTTGCGATAGAACGCCAGCGGACTGTCGAAGTCTGCTTCGGCGATTGGCCGCCGATAGGCGCGCCGCATCAGTGTCGACAGAATCTCTCTCGCGCATTCCTCTTCCTGCGTCTTGTCCGGTCGGGCTGGCCGGCAGACAAACAATCGCCTTCGGCTGGGCGTGTCCCCGGGGCCCTTGGGACCGTACGGCCCGGTCACTAGAACCTGATCGATAGCTGGCGCGGTGCGCGGATATCGATTGTCGTTGAAGCGGGCTAGCGCAGGTTGCCGGAGTGTCTCGGTAAGCGACGAACCCTCCTTAGCGAACGTGACGGCTAGGTTGTGCGGGCCGGCAGTGACCGCAACGCGCGCCTTCAAGTCCTTGTCGACCGCAGCGACCTGTCTGAACAGCGAGCCGTCGCTGCTGACGGGTCTTTGGATCGTGAAGGTCTTGACCGGCTCTCGGTCGAGCAGTACCAGGAGCTCGTGCCGACGGTCATCGCGCATCCCGCTGACGGTCCCTGTCAGATTGCGGGCGAGCAGGATCTGGATCTCGTACTCGCCTTCCCGGGGAAACGTATAGACCGCCGACAATCCACCGCGGGTGCCAAGCGGCAGCCCATGCAAGTGATCTTCCTGTGTCAGATCCGGAGCCACTCGAATGATGTCGCCCTGCAGGGACTGGCTCGTCCCGACTGCGAGGCGGCTGATTTTCTGAGCGGCCGAGATGTAGCGGTTCAGGAGCGTCGGCGAAAGATCGCCGACGATGACATTGTCGAAGCCGTGACCGCTCTCATCGGCCGGCAGTAGCGAGGCAGCGTCGATGTCGAGCCCCAAGAGGTCCCGAATCGCGTTCTGATACTCGGTACGAGTCAGCCGTCGCAGCGTTTCGGTGCGGCCGGGGTTCAAGTTTGCTGTCGCCCCGGCATCGAGCGATGCTGTCAGCCATTCCAGCGTCGCGCGACGATCAGCTTGGGATGGCTGTGGCAACTGGGGAGGCGGCATGAGGCCCGTGTGCAGCTTGCGCACCACCTTCTCCCATAGTTCGGGCTGTGCAGCGGGCCTCGACACGTCCACCTGCTCCAAGCTCAGCCCCCCGGCCTTCAGGCGCTGGTTGTGGCAGGTCGCGCAATAGCGATCGAGAAACTGACGCTGGCCTAAGGTTGGGGAAGCTTCCCCAGAGGCCGCATTGCTCTGCTGTGCAGGGAGACCCCCCGGCAAAGTGAGCGAGAGCGCCGCTGCCAGCCCGGCAAGGACTAGCTTCGGGGGCCCGGGAAACTGCATCGGCTCGGTCATCTGCTGTGCCTCGCCAGCGAACAACATGTTATATGCTAAGCGGCCTTTCGAGGAACCGGCCCCTCGGTGCTCCTGACAACGGCTGTGGAGCGTGTTGTGCGTCGCGTGTGCAAGGCTTGCGGCCGTGTGGCAGGCCGGGAGGTGAACGATGCCACCAGCATTCTTGCGGCTGGGATCATCGCTGCAGGCGCATCCACGGGGGCAGCAGGGCGGTGTGTTGCGACAGAACGCACGGTGCCTGGTCATCGGCATAATTCCCGTTCCCTACCCATGTCGCTGCTGCTCCGTGCCGGCGACGTCCGTCGTCGCGCTAGCTTCGGTGCCCGGAACTCCGCCGGGCGCATGACGTGATGGCTCGCGCGGGCAAGAGTTTGCGCGCGCCCGGCTGGTTCGGAGATACTCGAATGCGTGATGCGCCCAGGTCTTGACCGCCGCTCGTTCCTTCAGGCGCTCGGTGCCGCCTCGCTCGCGGGGTGCGCCTCGGCGCCGGAATCGAGAGCGGGCGAACGCCCCAACATTGTCGTCATCATGGCCGACGACATGGGTTTCTCCGACATTGGCAGCTATGGCGGGGAGATCTCCACGCCCAACCTCGATGCTCTGGCCGCGAACGGCCTGCGCTTTCGGCAGTTCTACAACGCCGCGCGTTGCTGTCCGACCCGCGCCGCGCTGCTCACCGGGCTTTACCCGCATCAGGCGGGCGTCGGCCACATGGTTGGCGACTACGGCCATCCGGCATACCAAGGGCGCTTGAACGATCGTTGCGTGACGATCGCCGAGGTTCTCAAGGACGCCGGCTACACGACCTTGATGTCCGGCAAGTGGCACGTCGGCGAGAGCCGTCCCCACTGGCCGGTCGACCGCGGTTTCGACGAGTACTTCGGCTTGATCAGCGGCGGCTCGAACTACTTCAAGCTCGACGGAGCCCGGCAGATGGCAATGGGCAACGATCCATACACGCCTCCTGACGACGGATCGTTCTACATGACGGATGCCTTCTCCGACAATGCAGTGCGCTTCCTCGAGGAGCACGGCACCAAGCCGGACCCGTTCTTCCTGTACTTGCCCTATACCGCCCCGCACTGGCCGCTACACGCCAAGCCGGAAGACATCGAAAAGTATGTCGGCAAGTACGGCATGGGCTGGGAGGTGCTGCGCCAGCAGCGCTTCGCCCGCCAGCAGGAAACCGGGATCCGCCCCGAGACTTGGACGCTCAGCCCGCGCGACCCGGACGTGTCGGCTTGGGACGATGCCGAGGACAAGGCCTTGTGGGAACGCCGCATGGAGGTTTATGCGGCCATGATCGACTGCATGGATCAAGGCATCGGCCGTGTCGTCGAGACCATCCGAAATCTGGGCAAGCTCGACAACACGCTCATCATGTTCCTGTCCGATAACGGCGGGTGCCACGAGGACGCCAACATCGAGCAGGGAACGCCGAGAAATACGTGGGCAGATCCGAACGCCATGCCCGGCGACGCCGGATCGTTTGACGGTTACGACCGGCCTTGGGCGAATGCCAGCAACACGCCGTTTCGGATGTTCAAGAGCTGGGTCCACGAAGGCGGAATCTCGTCGCCCCTGATCTGCCACTGGCCGGACGGGATCAAGCTGCCGGGCGGCACGATCACCGATGCTCCCGGTCATGTCATCGACCTGATGGCCACGTGCATCGACCTAGCCGAAACGGAGTACCCGTCCGAGCGAGACGGGAAGCAGATCGTGCCGCTGGAAGGCAGGAGCCTGCGTCCGATCCTCGAGACCGGCACTCGCGACGGTCACGAAGCGCTGTACTGGGAACATCAGGGGAATCGCGCCATGCGGCAAGGCCGCTGGAAACTCGTCGCGCTACGCGATCGCGGCACGCGCGCGGCCGGACCCTGGGAGCTCTACGACATCGCCGAGGACCGTAGCGAACAGCACGACCTTGCCGCCGAGATGCCCGAGCGCGTCGCTGCCATGGAGGCCGCGTGGCTGGAATGGGGCGAGAAGGTAGGCTGGGTGCCGTTCGAGCAGCTGCCCTAGCGCAACGTGTCCCAAGTCCTTGTCAGGTCGCGCCCACCCGAGTGCGCGAGCGCTGCCACCTTCGTCCGGGTGGGCGGGTGTTAGATCCGGTCGGTCACTTCAACCACACCGGCGAGCTCCACGCATACTTGCCGACCTCCATCTGTTGGTAGTGGGGCTCTTTGAAGCGGCCCTTGAGCCAAATGCGGGCGTAATAGTAGCGCCCGGCGACGGGCTCGCGAGTGTCGCGGTACGTGAACTCAGCTGACCCTGATTCGCCGCTTGGCTCGTACGCATAGATGTACTGCCCGTCGCTGACGATCTCGATCTTGTCTACGGGCGAGACGGCCTCGACCTTTACCGCGATCTTCGGGGACGAGGCTCCGATCTCGGCCTCGCCGCCTTGGAACACGCCGTTGACCCGGAAGTCCACCAAGACCGGCTCGCCGCCGCGCACTGCAAAGCTGCGCCGGGCGCGCAGCGCATCCACCACGGATTCGCGGCTCAGCTCCTTGGCGAACACGCCCAGCATGCCGGTGTTGTAGCCGCTGAGCCCATCGTGGCGGTCGCTCGAGCCCACGAAGCCGAACTTCTTGCCATAGCCGAGCCCGTCTTGTATCGAGGTCTTTCCGACCGGCGGGCGGCGCAGCCAATCCGGGACGGCCCGTGGTTGATCGTACGTTTCGTAGACGCCGTGTCCGGACGTGATCTCAACCACCGGTTCGGCGATCGGGTCATGCTTGGACCAGTCCATGGCACCCCACGGCGCTCCGACGTGATGCACCCACGGGATGGCGTTCTCTCTCGCGAGACTGCGGCGCAACTCCTCGATCGAGTTGCTCTCGGGATCGGTGATGCGATAGATCGGCGAGAACGGCTTGGTAAAGATCACCGTCCGGTCGCCGTAGCGGCGACGCCCGGCCGCATCGCCGCTCCATTCGTAGCTGGAGAAGCCTTCGAAGCGACCGTCTTCTGACAGGACGTTGGAGTAGGATTGCTCGACGCGGTACTTCGAGTTGGTCATCGATGGCCAGTCGTGGTCGGACGCGGCGCCGAAGTCCAGGACGCCGGAGTGCATTGCGTTCATGTAGTAGCGGTCCGTCCACATCTCGATCGTCCGGTCCCCCGGGTATTCCCCGAGGTGGGTGTGGAGTTCGCCGTAGTAGAGCGTGTAGGTCTGGCCGTCGAGTTCGAGCGTCTCCTGTGGCACATCCGCGGGCCGAGGCGCGGCCTTCTTCGTCTCGCCTATCGGGCCGCTCACGGCCTCGCCGCGCACGGTAGCGCTGACTGGCTCGATGGCCTTGCGGTACATCATCATGTCCGTGGCGTGCCAGAAGCCATCCTCTTCAAAGGCCGGCGCCCGGTAGCCGATCGCCATCCCCAGGGTGAACGGCTGCAGTGTCTTGCCGTCGAACCACGCTCCCGCCGAGCCCGGCGATCTGCCGGCCCGGTAGCCGGGATTGCCCGGGTGGAACGAAGTGACTTGGTGCAGGAACCAGAAGCGTCCGCCGCGGTCGATCTGGAACTCGTCCAGCCGGCCTAGCTCGGCGACGAAGTCACGGGCCTTGCCGGGCAGCTCGTAGCGCATGCCGTCGCGGACGCCGGAAACCCTGCCGGATGCGTGGATCCAAGCCGTGCCATCGGCCGCGAAGCGAATCATCGGCCGCTGTTCGTCCTCTGCCGAGGCGAAGAAGGCCGTCTCGTCCGTCCACTCGCCGTTGCTCGCGGTGCGCAGATAGACGTCGTAGTCGCCGTCCACCCAGCGGTCAAAGGCCAGCCAAAGCTTGCCATCGCCGCCCGCCGCCAGGTGGGGGCGGAAATTGAAGCCGCTGTCGGGCGTCATGAGGCGCCCGTTCCATGTGCCGCCCGACATGCTGGCCAGGGCGATCCGGACGGCCCCCTTGCGGGCCGACTCCCATGCGATCACCGGAGAGCCGCCCGGCGTCACGGCCACGGACGGCCGCATGTCGGGACCGCGTCCGGAACTGACCCGCGAGACTGGCCCGAGGCTGGCGCCGTCCCAGTGCCGGGCGTAGACGTCGAAGTCCTGCTCCACTTCGTTGAACTCGGACCAGGCAATCCAGAGTCCGCCCGCACTGTCGGCGGCCGCTACTGAACTGTAGACGTAGCCGTCCAACTCGTTGACTCTGGCGATCTCGCTCCAGTGGTCGCCCCGCCAGCGCCCGAGCGAGACGAACTGGCGCGTGGAATTGAGAATGTCGGGCGCGTTGGACTGTATGCCGACCGTGTAGACCGTGCCGTCGCTGGCGAATACAACGCTGCGGCACTCCTGGCGAACGGTCGGCTGGAAGCGGTGGCCGTCCTGGCCGTCGTAAATCTCTTGGTACGCATATTCGATCGAATCTTGGGCGCACAGCGCGCCGGCCAAGAGGACGAGCGACAGTCGAAGCAGCAACATCGCGCCTTGATTCTAGCCCGACTCTCGGCTTTGGGGAGCCGTCTGGGGTGCCTAGAGCGAGGCCTTGATCTTGCGGACGAGCGCCGCTTCCGGCAAGTTGCGGTAAGCCGGGTCGAGCGGATAGCAGCCCGACACCAAGCCGTTGCGGGGACCGGTGGTGCAGTCGCTGAACGTGCGGCAGATCCTCTTGGAGTTGAGACTGCCTCTGGTGAGGGTGTCTTTGGGCAGGGTCGGGTAGGCCAGCACCATCCGGCCCAAGCCGACAGCATCGGCCTTGCCGCTGCGCACGACCCACTGGGCGACGTGCGGGAGGAACTCCTGCAGGTAGCTGTAGCCGGTGCCGATGACGACCATGTCTGGAAACGCGGCCTTGATCTGGGCCGTGGCTTCGATCTGGCGCGCACAGCCGACCAGCGGATCCTCGGGCGGCTGGTAGCCGTCGGACGGAGGGAACAAGGCCGGGCGCTGGATGTGTGGGTTGTAGTACGGACTGCCCGCTGAAACGTTCAGCAGGCGGATGTCCAATTCGCGCAGCAGCTCGATGAACCGGAACGTGTCGCTGAGGTCGAACTCCACCGGGTTCTCGGCATTGCCGCCGAAGGCATGGCGGTACGGCAGCGCGCCGGAAAAGTCCTCGGGTATTCCGGGGCCGAGACGGGAGCCCGAGCTGCGTGTGGGATCCGGGCGGTAGGGGGCGAAGTCGAAGGCGCTCAGTCGGACTCCGATCTGAATGCGGGAGGTGGTTGCCCGGATGCCCGAAACCACTTCGCGCAGGAAGCGCGTGCGATTCTCGAACGAGCCTCCGAACGGCCCTTCGCGCGTGACCGCGCTCAGGAACTCGTGTCCCAAGTAGCCGTGGCAGTGCTTGACGTCTACGAAGTCGGCGCCACAGCGTTCGGCGATGCCGCCCGCCCTGACGAACAGGTCGATAATCCCCCTCACCTCGTCGTCGCTCAGGACCGGATAGTCCTCCGGAATGCCGAACTTGCGGTCCAGGAATGGGTGGCGGTAGAGGATCTTGGGTTCGAGGCCCGACTGGCTGGGTCGCGAGAAGCGGCCCGAGTGGGTGAGTTGAAACCCCGTCAGCAGGTCCGCGTTCGAACCGAAATAGGAGTGATGTATGTCGAGCAGTTCGGCATGCAGAGCCTTGAGCGAGTCCTCTGTCTCCGGCCGGATCATGAGCTGGCGCGGGTTGGCGCGGCTGTCGGGTGTGATGGCCATCGCCTCGCCGCCCCAGACGCACTTGGCACCGCTATGAGCGAAGTTGCGCCAGCGCCGGCGCACCAGCTCGTTAGGCTTGCCGTCGTCGTCGCCGTCCCAGCCCTCCATCGGATGGATCACGAAGCGATTGCCGAGCGTCTTCCCTCCCGCCGTCAGTGGTTGGGCTAGGGGCGAGTCGGGAGCGGTCTCGATCCGATCCTCCGCCTGCAGCGGCAGGCCGAGTTCCTCGCAGTACGCGCGGAACTCCTCTACGTTCTGCATGCGGGCGATGCGCGGGTAAGCCATAGAGCAAGACCAAACAGTATATGTGCACGGCCGAATCGCCGCGTGTGAGCGCGACTGCTCCTGGCCGCTCTTGCAAGACGCGGACCCCCGCCGCAGCCGCGCTATGCCCGGCATATTAGCTGGCCGTGTCGGACAGCCGCCCCGTTGCGCTATCGAGCGCGGCGCCGAACGCCCGGGCGCGCCGATTGCCCAGACGATCGGCGCGGCGCGCTTCAGTCCTTCTGCCCGCGACTCCCAGATGCGGTATCCTGATCAAGAAGGCGAGTCAGCCATGGCTGAGAAAAAGACTGAAGTTTACAGCGCGGAATACATGGGGAGCGGGACCTTTAGGATCAGCAAGCCCAAGCGCAAGCCGAGCAAGCTGAAAGAGATCCGCTCCAAGCGAAGCCGGCGTCGCGCGCGTCGCAACTAGCGCAGGCAGGGGCCGCGCCGTAGAGGGCGCAGTGTCTGGCCCATCCCTTTCCGAATTCGCTGCTCTATCCAGCGCGCGCTTGACGCACTTCGTTCACTTCGCACGCAGCGCATTCTCGAGCGCGTCTGCAGCGGCCTTAGGCATGCATTGTTACGGTCTGCAATAATGCATATTGTCTGAAGCGGACGGCCTGCACCGGTTGGTTTAGCGGCCGTGCTGACGACTCCATTGCGACTCTAGGGGAGGGCAGTTCTAGTGGCTAGTCGATCCAACACTCGATTCCAGAAGCGCCTTAAGGAGCTTGCGCGCGCCAATAAACGTCGAGACAAGGAAGAGAAGAAGCTGCAGCGCAAGGCGGAGCGTGTCTCGGACGGCGGCGGACCCCCCGTCGAGGCGATCGACCCGGTAGATCTCGGACTGCCTCCGCTCGAGGAAGAGACTGTGGGCGAGGGATCGGCTTCGGCCGCCTAAGGGCTAGCCGCTGGGAAGCGTCGTGCCAACGTCCGGCTCGGGCGTAGTTGGCACCTTGATCTCCGCCTCGATCAGCGAGAGCCTTTCGTTTAGATTAGCGAGGGTCTGTCCCACCGGGTCGGGCAGCTCGCCGTGCTCGAGCATCTGCCATTCGTCGTGGCTGACGCTGACGCCCTTCACGGCCACCACCCTGCCGGGTATGCCCACCACCGTGGCGTGAGCCGGCACGGATTTCACCACGACCGAGCCCGCCCCGACCTTGACCCATTCCCCGAGTTCGATATTGCCCAGGACCTTGGCGCCCGAGCCCACCACGACGTGATTGCCCAGCATCGGGTGGCGCCGCTCCCGACCGTGCCCGGTTCCCCCGAGCGTCACGCCCTGGTAGAGCAGGACGTCGTCGCCGATAACGCTCGTCTCGCCGATGACGACTCCCATCCCGTGATCAATGAAGAAGCGGCGGCCAATGGTCGCGCCCGGATGGATCTCGATCCCGGTGAGTAGGCGCGACAGGTGCGACAGCAGCCGGGCGAGGACAAACCAGCGCCAGCGGTAGAGCCTGTTGGCGAAGCGATGCAGCAGGATCGCGTGGACGCCCGGGTAGCACAACAAGACCTCGAGGCCGCTCTTAGCCGCAGGGTCGTGCTTGAAGACAGTCTGGATCTGTTCGCGAATTCCGTGGAACACGTCAACCTCTGGCGTCTGGTCTGGCAGCGACCTTGCTGCCGGGGCAACATTGGGAGGGGCCGGGCCTAGGCCGGCCTCGTACAGGCGCAGGCAGTGAACCTGTAGATCGACATGTCGCGCGAGGTGCGTCTCCGACTATCCGAATCGTATGGCATCTGGGCGGCGAAGTCAACGTCAGGCGGTGGTCTCCGCGATGGCTTGCGATGGCCGCCGCGGATCACCTCTCGGCCGACCCGCACCCTCAGTTGCGATTCGCTTGGCGCATCGGCTCCACGTTCACCGGCTCTGCCCATTGCGGGTCGATCGCACGCGGCTGCACGCGGGCGTGCTTGCGCAGGAATGCGTCGGCGTCGCGGTTCGCCTGCAGCGCTGCGGCCGGGTCCCGTCCACGGCCCCAGTAGAACCCGTGCGGCTCGCCCGGATACCTCTTAACGGTCACCGGCTTGCCGAGCGCCTTCATTTCAGGCACGAACAGTCCTAGGTTGAAGGCCTTCAGGGCATGCACGTCCCCGTGCAGGATGAGCGTGGGTGCGGACAGGCCCGCGAGCTTCTGCCGCGTACGCTGCCGGACGCCCGCGTCGTACAGGACCTTCGGATCTGCGTTCATCACGTCCCACCGGCGGTCCCCCGTCGGGTTGCCGTCGGGCCCGACCACGACGTGGGCCTTTGTGAACATGCCCATGTAGATGATCGTGGCGGGCTCGCCCGCCACAATAGCTGACAGTTCGTCGGAGACGCTCGCGACTTCCAGAGCCAACGTGCCGCCTCCACTGCCTCCGTACAGCGCGACGCTCTCGGCATCGACGTACGGCAGCTCGAGGACCGCGCGAACTACTGCGAGAGTGTCCTCGACCACCCCTCGGTCCTGCGGGTCGCGGCGAATCTCCCGTCGCGTTGCCGTCACCGCAACATATCCCCAAGCCAGGAAGCGCGCCTGCGTGGGCTGGCGGACGGCGTTCTGGCGAAGGTTCGCCATCGAGCTCTGGCCCAGCCCGCCATGCATGAACACAATCGCTGGGAATGGCCCGTCTCCCGGAGGCTTGCGGATCGCCGCGTAGGCCGTATCCGTCACCGTCAGCTCCGTGACGGGAATGCGGTCCTCCGAGATCAGCGGGTAGGTAGCTTCACCCGCGAAGGCGCAACAGCCTAATGCCAAGCTGAGCGCACCGAACTTGCCAACCATAGCCCCCCCAAACCAGGGAGTAGTGTAGCCTAGAATCCGTCTCTCGGACAATGCTCTGACGCACCCGAAGCCCTCATCCGGGAGTGCGATCTTCGCTTCGGACCAGCTACCATGCCAGCCCTCAACCGCCGATCGGCGATTTCAGCGCTTTCCGGCGGTCTGGCGTCGGTTGCCGCCGGTGCGGAGCGGCGACCGAACGTCCTTGTCGTCATCTCCGACCAGCTCCACCACGGAGCCCTGGGATGCTCTGGGAACAGCGTCATCCAGACCCCTAACGTTGACCGGCTGGCGAGCGAAGGGGTCCGGTTCGAGAACGCTCTCTGTCCGACGCCCTTCTGCAGTCCGACGCGCGCGTCGTTGATGACCGGGCTGTTCCCGCACCAGCACGGAATCGTCCAGAACCTTAGGAGCGACAGTCCCGGGCTGGACCGGGACCTGCCAACCACCGAGCAGGCGCTTGCGAGTTCCGGTTACGTGGCCCGGCAGATCGGCAAGTGGCATCTCGGGGAGAAGACCCGCGTGCCTGCCTACGCCCAAGATCCGGAGCGGACCTACCGCCAGCACTTCCGATCAATAGCGCGAGACCTGCCCGAGCCGCCTGTCGGCCCGATCAGCCGGGTCGGACGGCCGATATTCGCCATTGACGCGGTGCGCGCCGCAAACGCCGAGTTCGACGGCAACGGGCCGTCGAACACGTGGATCGGGCGAACGGACGTGCCAGTCGGGCACACCGAGGAAGCATGGATCGCCGACCGAGCGATCGAGACCTTGGCCGAGCTAGCGGGAAATCCGTTTTTCATGACGGTCAGCTTTCCCGCGCCCCATGCGCTGTGGGTGATCAATGAGCCGTACTACAGCCTCCATGAACGGCAGCGCATCGCGCTGCCCGCAAACCGAGGTTCGGTGCGGGACGTGGATCGCTCGACACCGGCTTGGCGCTTCGGACAGCTCCTTGGCGAGGACGGGATGCGAGAGTACCTCGGGGTGTACTACGGAATGGTCTCGATGATGGACGCCAACTTCGGCCGCATCCTCGCCGAGTTGGAGCGCCTGGGAGAGGCCGACAACACGCTTGTCGTCTTCACCTCCGACCACGGCGACATGCAGGGCGGCCACGGCATGTACGACAAGACCAGCTACTCGATGTACGAGGAGACCACAAGGGTCCCGCTGCTGCTGCGCTATCCAGGGAGGATCCCGGCCGGGCAGACGAGAAGGACCCACGCGGGGACGTGCGACATCTCGCCGACGATCCTGGACTATCTCGGCCTCGGCGCACCCGAGACTCTGGCCGGACGGAGCCTCCGGGCCTCCATCGACGGTGCGGAAGACATGCAACGGCCGATGTTCGCCGAGCGTGATCGGTCAGCCTGGGGATCGGAGGGCCCGCCTCACTTCCAACGACTGATTCGGACTCATGAGTGGAAATACTGCTACCATTCGCGCGGCGATTCGCAGCTCTACGACCTAGCCAACGACCCCGGCGAGACACGCAATCTCATCGACGACAGGGCGGCGCGCAGTGCCAAGCGGAAGTTGCACGGCGAACTCGTCCGCTGGATGCGGGACACAGGCGATCCGAGAGCTGGATCGATCAGCGGCGCCTGAATGGCTGCCACGGCGTGGCGAAGACCGGATCTCGCTGGCCCCGGCGGCGCCGTTCTTCCGGTGTACTCGCCTTAGCACTTCCGCAGGCATGGCCTGATCCCGCCCATGCCCGGCGGTGCGGCTGACCTTCCGAGCGGAACGGCCGATGCTCCGTTGGATGGCCATGGCCGAGACGCGCCGGCTGCTGACCCTGCAACATGGCGTCGCATTGAAGCGCGTTCAATGCGTCGGTCGCCATGGTAGATCTTGCAGCCTACTGGCGGGACGGCGTGTTGCTCTGGTCGATTCGGGGAAAGCACCCGGACATGCCATCACAGGACTGCGCCGCCAATGGATCGGGCGGGTCCGAGGCTTCGGGTTCTTAGTTGCGGGGTATGCTTGTTGGTGTAATGGCTGTCTTGGAGCTACATGTGGGCGGCACCAAGGCACTGGCCACCGGGTGGAGGCATCGCCGTGAACCGTAACGGCTGTCAACCGGAGCACACGCGGGGCGAGGGCGGCGGTCCGCTGTCAACTGCTTCAGAGCGGTGGAATATTCCCATCGATGGTGACGATTCGCTGGCTTCGCGAGTCACCGACGAATCGATGCTCGTTGCATTGGCTGGGGCGATGCAGGCCGCTACGATTCGCGGCATCACGGCGGTAGAGACGAGCCTGTTAAGACGCGGGCGGAAGCCGCCCCGGCACTTGGCCACCCAAGCGCTCGATTGTGTTCGCGAGGGTGGAGATCCATTAGGCGAAGCATTCTGCAAGTTGCGGCCAGCGGATGTTCGACGAACGAGCGGGGCAGTTTATACGCCGAGGGCGATCGTCGACACGATGTTCACGTGGGCCGCGTCGGCTGGCACGCCGACAACCGTCGTCGACCCGGGGGCCGGTTCCGGCCGGTTTCTGGCAGCGGCCGCACGGTGCTTTCCGAGCGCTCGCTTGGTTGGGATCGAGAATGATCCCGTCGCGGCTCTAGTCGCACGGGCGAATCTTGCGGCGGCCGGCCTGAGTGAACGAGCCGAGGTGCGTGTCGAGAACTTTCTCCAGTCTCGGTTCGGAAGTCTCGGCGGGCCGACGCTGTTCATCGGGAATCCGCCCTATGTCCGACATCACCTGATTCCTGCGGATCAGAAGGCTTGGCTCAAGCGACATGCCGAACAACTCGGTGTCAAGGCAAGCGCTCTTGCTGGCCTTCACGCATATTTTTTCTTGGCCATCGCGAGAAACGCGAAGAACGGGGACTTCGGCAGTCTCGTCACATCGGCGGAATGGCTCGATGTGAACTACGGCCGTCTGGTGCGTGAACTATTCCTGGGCCGCCTAGGCGGGCAGGGTGTCTTCATCATCGATCCGGGTGCGCAGCCATTCCCGGGCACTGCCACGACGGGAGCGATCACGACGTTCAAGATAGGGAGCAACTCTGCGTCGGCGTACTTCGGGCGCGGAACGAAACTCCCGCGCCACGCAGATTTGTCCTCGGGGCGTCAAGTCGACCGTCAATCCCTTCGTCTACACTCTCGGTGGTCCGACTTCTCTAGGACGCGCAGAGATACCCCTGCCGGCTACATCGAACTCGGCGAATTGTGCAGAGTCCATCGCGGTCAGGTGACCGGGGCGAACCGAGTGTGGATTGCAGGCAGGCACAGCGAGGGCTTGCCCGATGAGGTCTTGTTTCCAACCGTGACTAAGGCACGCGAGCTGTTTGGGGCTGGCGCAGTGCTGAGCGATGGGGCGACTCTGCGTCGTGTGATTGATGTGCCCGCAGATCTCTCTATGCTCGATCGCGACAGCCGCCCAGCCGTGGAGCGATTCCTGCAGCTTGCGGAAGACATGGGGGCGAGAGATGGTTACATTGCCCGTCACCGTCAGGCTTGGTGGTCTGTACGCCTGCACGAACCGGCCCCTGTCTTGGCTACGTATATGGCCCGGCGACCGCCGGCATTCGTTCTGAACAAGGCGTCAGCTAGGCATCTGAACATAGCTCACGGGCTCTATCCACGCGAACCACTCTCCGGGGCCACGCTAGGAGCATTGGTTGCGTGGTTGAGGAAGTCCTCATCCAAGCGAGGTGGGCGGGAGTACGCCGGTGGCCTGACCAAGTTCGAGCCTCGCGAAATGGAGAGGATTCCCGTGCCCGGACCTGCGCTGCTCTCGGAAGCCACGCCGTGATTGCTCCACCGACTTGGTCGCTGTCCGAATTGGATGCCGCACGCGAAGGCGCGGAGCAAGCCTTCAGCGACAAGCGGCAAGCAGAGTCTCAGGACGCGTATCTCAAGTTCTTCGATGCCTACAAAGGTATCGTGCAGGAGGTCTTGGAACAGACACTTGATCTGTCAGTCCTAGATCACGCTGGCCCGGAGCTACTGAGTGAACAAAGCAAGCAAGAAGTGTTGCGGTATCTGTGCGGTCCGCCACTCTCCTCGGATGACTTGAAGCTGCTTGTCAAGGCGAAGTCGCTGGATTCAGGCCGATTGGGAGAAAGTGAAGATGATGCAGACCGCCTGATCACTGTCGTGAAGCGGTGGCATGACCGCCGTCGCTTCCCGTGGGTGGAAGCCGGTCGGGCGGCCACTGAGACCGAGAAGCAGGTGGCCATCACGGCCACCACAGCCCTGCTCGCGATGAGGCGCGCCGAGACCCTCCGGCGGACGCGGGGCTCTGAAGCGCAGGAATTCGCAGTGTGCGAAGCGTTGCTTGAGGCCGGCTTTGAGCAGGTGGGCACTCGTAGGGTCACGACTTTGTCTGAGGCACCCATGTCCGGGCAGTTCTGCCGGGAGTCCATGCTGGGATCACGCAAGGCCGACTTAGTCATCGGACTGTTGGACCGCAGAACGATGGCAGTCGAGTGCAAGGTCTCGAGCAGCGCAGTCAATTCGATCAAGCGGCTCAACAATGATGCGGCCGCCAAGGCGAGTACATGGACGAGCGAGTTTGGCACTTCACAAGTCGTCCCATCGGCAGTCTTGGAAGGGGTCTACGCGCTCACCAACTTGGTGGATGCCCAAGATCGGGGACTCGCCATCTTCTGGGCACACGACCTGGAATCGATGATCGAATGGATCCAAAGCACCGGCCGCTAGTAGCGTTCCAACGTGCAATTGGGCGAGAGACGAGGTGGGTTGGTTCTCACTCCCGGCAAACATCGCGAGAGCCGCGACATCTTTGGATTCCTGATGCTTGCCCCGTAGCCAGCGAGACTACCGATAGCCGCCAAGTCGGACTGCTGTCGGATGCCATGCTCCGGATCGAATCGGGCCGGTCCGGACTGCGATTCGTAGGACAGCAGCGCTATATTTCGCTTCGAAGCCCGACTGGGCCCGCGCCAATTGTGCGTCCTACTACCTTGGCCAGCAGCTTGGCGCTATAGATCGTGGAGGCGTAGTGACCGCACTCGTGGGTGCAGTGACAGCCATCGGCTGCATCGGCGGCGATGCTCTTGGCTTTCGCCGAAAACCACAGGGACGGAAAGTCGTAGCCAGCATCACGCAGGTTCCCGACCGGCGAGTTCTTGGTCTCGCACTCGGTCACGTCGCCGTTGCTATAGATGACGCAAGCTAGCCGCCCCGCCACGCAGGAGAACTGCGCGCGGCCCTCGGTGACAGTCTTCTCGACGCTGGAACGCACCTGCTCGTCCAAGCCGTGGTTCAGCGCTCCGAACCCGCCTTCGCGGATCCTCCCGGCACGGCGATCTTGCTCCACCCTATTTGCCAGTCTGCGGTATATCTGCGGGTCTACGTCTGTCTGCGCCGCGTCGAGCGGGTTTCCCCGGCAGTAGTTGTAGGAGGTGCCGTCCGGCTCGAAGCGACGCTTGAGTTCCTCGTGGATGCGCAAGATCTCCGACTGGTTGTCGCGCATGACTGTGGTGAGGGTGTGCAGGATCAGGTTGGGGTAGGTCTGGCGCAAGCTCTTGATTGCATCGGCGGTCTTTAGCAAGCGCCGATAGGCGCCCTGCTTGCCGCGAATCCTGTCATGCTCGTCCTCGTCCACGTGGTCGACGCTGAGGTTCAGGTGGAAGCGCAGCCCGGCGGCTCGCGGCAAGACCTTCCTGAGAGTGCTCACAACTCGCTCGGTGTGCTGGCCGTTGGTCGGCACGTACACGTTCGCAACGCCGTTCGTGCGATGCGCCGCGAGGACAATCTCGGCTAGGTCCGCGCGCAAGAACGGCTCTCCGCCGCCAATGAAGAGGTTGAAGATATCCCCCATCGACCCCAGCGTGCGCTCGAACTCGGCGAGCGTGAAGTCCACGTTCTGCTTCGGGTTGAGCTCGTCCCAATAGAAGCAGTGAATGCAGCGCTCGTCACAGCGCGTGGTCACGTACAGCGTCACGAAGGGCGGAGTAATGCGGCGCCCGAAGCAGGTTGCCGCCTTGACCTTCGCAAGGTGGGGCAGGAAACTCCGGGGACTCGAACTGGGCCGCATTGTTCACGCCCGGTGAATGCGTGTGCCTCAATTCAGCGGCTTGACGCGAATATTGCGCCACGCCACCTCGTATGGGCCCGTGCCCTGCCTGATGCCGTGAACCTGCAAGCCGATGAATCCGCCCGGGTGGTTCTTGAAGGCTTCCTCGTCGGAGATGTCTTCAATCGCTTTGCCGTTGATCCAGGTTTGGATGCGCACTCCCTTGGCGACGATCCGGTAGCTGTTCCACTCGCCGTCGCGCATGGCCTTGTGAGGGACCAGCCTGTCCTCTGGCGTCAGCCAGCCGCGGCCGGTGGCCTCGCCGTAGACGTAGCCCGACTCTGCCCCTTCCGGACCGCTTGACTCGATCTCCACTTGTGGGCCGTAGACCCTCCCGGCCCGCTCATTGCGACCGCTGCCGGTGGACTCCGGCTTCTGAGATGAGCGGATCATGACGCCCGAATTGAGCCCGTCGTCGACCTTGACCTCGAACTCCAATTCGAAGTCGCCGAAGTTGGTCGTTGTGCAGAGGAATGAGTTGGGACTGCCGGGGGCGGTGCGCCCCAAGATGGTGCCGTCCTCGACGCGGTAGGTCGCATAGCCGTTGCGCTGGGACCAGCCGTTGAGCGTCTCGCCGTCGAACAGCGTGATCCAGTCGGCGGCAGCGGCGGGCGGGCAGAGGCTGGTGCCTAGCAGGGCCGCCAGCGCGAACTTCACGAACTTCATAGTCTCTTCCTCCAAGGTAGCTCTGAAAACGACTCCGTTTCGCCGGGCGGGAACCGCTTGCGTGCGAAACCGAATCGAGGTTGCTTACGTCACAAAAGCAGTGACTCTGGTTTCAGGGTAGTAAAATGGCGGGAGACTGCCCAAGTCGCCCCAGGAGCCCCTCATCATGTTCAAACAGCCCACACCCAGATCCGGTCGCCTGCCTTCCACCGCGGGCGAAGGCCAGACGCCGCTCGTGGCGATCGTGCTGCTGGTCGGCATTGCGCTGCTAGCCGGCCTGAACGTCTATACGTTCTTGCAGCTGGACAAGTTTCGCACGGAGGTCGGCGAGCAGTTCGCGACCCACGAGGTGCGCTTGTCCGCACTAGACGGCAACATACAGCGGACTACCGAGGTGGCCTCCGAGTTGGGTTCGCAGGTAGGCGAGGTCGCTTCTCGTGTCCAGACCAACGAGGAGCAGATCGTGGCCAAGACGCAAGCGGTCGAATCGAGGGTGCTGGATCGAGCCGAGACCCTGGAGCAAGAGATCGTGAGCACGCGGGAAGCCAGCGAGGCCAAGATCTCCGAAGTGGGCGGCAGGCTGGAGGCCACGAAGAGCGAGATCGGCGAGCTGGGCGGCGAAGTTGAAACCGTCAAGGAAGAGGTCGCTGAGACCAAGAGCCTGCTGGACGAGACGGTGGCCACGCTCACCACGGTCAAGGGCGACCTGGGCGTGCAGAGTGGCTTGATCGCTACCAATGGCGACGAACTCGCAGCGCTCAAGGCGCTTGGAGAACGCAACTACTACGAGTTCAACTTGGGCAGGACCAGGCAGCCGCAGAGAGTAGGTCCGGTCAGCATCAAGCTCACCGGCACTGACCGCAAGCGCAACCGCTATTCGATCGAGCTCTGGGCCGACGACAAGAAGATTGTCAAGCGTCGCAAGACGCTGCTGGAGCCTGTGCAGTTTTACGTCGAAGGCGCTCGGATCCCTTACGAGCTGGTGGTCAACAAGATCGACAACGGTCTGATCGAGGGCTACTTGGCGACTCCCAAGGGTGGACCACGCGGCGCGTAGGCTGGCGGCCGGTTCGCAGTCCTGACCACGCTAGAGCGCGCACGCTGGCACTATCAATCGATCGGCAGCACCGAGGCCGAGAGTTTGGTCTTCGTTTGAGAGACGATCTCGGCAGTGACTTGGTCGCCGAGCGTGTAGACGCCCGTCACCGATAGCTCGTACTGGTTGCGCACCGCCTCGAGGACGCGCGTGGCGAGCCGGCGCGGCTCTAGGCCCGTTCGCTTCGCGGCTATGCTGGCCCCGCCCGTGCGCAGGGCCAGCCTGCGCATCGCCCCGCGGGCGTCGGTGCGCACAAAGACCGTATAGACCGACACGCCCTTGGCCCGGGCGACTTCGACGACCTCTGCCTCGGAGGTGCGGCTGCGGGCGATCGCTCCCGCTGAGAGCACGATGATTGCCCGGCGATTGGATCCTGTGTCGAAGCCGCCGTCGATTGCCGCGAAGAGGGCGTCGTGCAAGCGCGGCAGATTGCCGTACTCGATGCGATCCAGCGCCCTGGAAAGAGCCCGTTGGTCGGAAGTGAAGTCGTGGAGCAGATCGGCCGACTCATGGAAGCTCACCAGCGCCGCGGAGTCGCTTTCTCCCAGTTCGCCGATCACGGCTTCGGCGATTGGCCGGACGGCGTGCCCCACCATGCTGCTGTCAACCAGCAGCAACGTGTCGACAGGCGTGTCGGGTTCGGAGGCAGATATGACTTGCAGGGGTGTATTCCCGTCCTTGACCGAGAAGCGCTCAGGGCCGAGCCCGGTCACGGTTTCGGCCGTGCGCTCGTCGTAGACAGTCACGCGCAGCGCGATCTCTTGCCCCGCCAGCGTAGCGCCGAACACCAGGGCTCCGATCAGCAAGCGATGGAGCCGCCAACCCCTCACGAGATGGCGGCTGGTTGTGGAGTCGTCCATCGGTTGCATCGTAGCAGTGGCGGCGAGGAGTTGAGAAATCTGTAGACGTGTCAGACTGAAGCACAATGCGACGCGCCGTTGCAGCTTGTGCCTTCACCGCATGGGCGGGTTGCGGGCCTGCTCCCGAGCCCACCAGCGGTGGATCGGCCGTCCATTCGGCGATGTTCCGCGAAGTGGCGAGCGAGGTCGGCTTGTTGTTCGAGCATTTCCCGGACGTGAGCGACGAATACCGGTTGCCCGAAATCATGGGCTCCGGCGTGGCGCTGCTCGACTTCGACGGAGACGGGGACCTCGACGTGTACCTTCTCCAGGGCGCGCCTCTGGAACCGGGTGCCGAAGCGCCCGAGTCGAAGTTCCCCCCCAAGTCATCGCTGGGTAACCGGCTATTTGAGAATCAGATCGTTCCGTCGGGCGAACTGATGTTCGAGGACGTGACCCAGCGGGCTGGCTTGGCGTTTGGCGGCTATGCCATGGGCGTGGCGGTGGGCGACTACGATGGCGACCGGTATCCAGACTTGTACGTCACCGCGCTCGGGCCCAACGCCCTGTATCGGAACTCCGGTGATGGCAGCTTTGAGCTGGTCGATGGGCCGCAGGACGAGCGTTGGAGCTGCTCGGCGACGTTTGTGGACTACGACCAAGACGGCGACCTCGATCTGTTCGTGACCAACTACGTAGACTTCAGCGCCCGGAACAACAAGGAGTGCTTCTCACCGGTCGGGTTGCGGGACTTTTGCAACCCGACCGTGTACAACCCTGTGCCGGACAGGCTGTTTCGCAATGACGGCGGGAGGTTTGCGGACGTCTCTGCGGAGGCCGGTTTGGGCGACGCGTTCGGAAACGGACTGGGCGTCACGACGGCGGACCTGAACAACGACGGCAGGCCCGACATCTTCGTCGCAAACGACGGTACCGAGAACCAACTCTGGATCAACGAAGGAGACGGCCGATTCGAGAACGAGGCGATGTTGGCGGGTGCCGCAGTCAATGCCGACGGACGCGCCGAGGCGGGCATGGGCGTGCTCGCGGCCGACTTTGATGGCGATGCTGATGACGACCTGCTGCTAACGCACAACACGCTTGAGACCAACACGCTGTACCTCAACAACGGTCGCGGTCAGTTCTTCGACGCAACCAACCGGTTCGGCCTGGGCATCGACAGCATGCCGTTCACCGGTTTCGGACTAGCGTGGAGCGATTTCGACCATGACGGGCGGCTGGATGCATTTATCGCCAATGGCGCGGTGACCGTGATGGAGTCGCTGCGCGGCGAACCGTACCCATTCGTTCAAGACAACCAGTTCTTCTACGGGCTGCCCGAAGGCTTCCGGATGGCGGAAGGAATGTCGGTCTGGGGCCGGCTCGAACCGCTGGCTAGCCGCGGATTGGCCACGGGCGACATCGACCTTGACGGTGATCTCGACGTGGTCGTCTCCAACAACAACGGCCCGGCCCGGCTGTATTTGA
This sequence comes from Bryobacterales bacterium, assembly GCA_022824585.1. Classification (GTDB taxonomy): domain Bacteria; phylum Acidobacteriota; class Terriglobia; order Bryobacterales; family UBA6623; genus VXMF01. Next base: position 37,850 of record JAJDZN010000054.1, read on the forward strand.
ATCAGACCGGCGGGGGCCGGTGGATCCGCATCAGGTTGGAGTCCTCGGCCGGCAATACCCACGGCCTCGGAGCCAGGGTCGGACTGCAGTTCGCAGACGGGACCGGCGCATGGCGCCGATTGCACCGCGATGGCAGTTTCCTCAGCGCTAGCGAGCCGACCGTCCACTTTGGTTTGGGTGGGGCAGCCGAAGTGCGGTCCATCGAAGTGCGCTGGTCGGCAGGGGGCGTGGAGACGTTCCCCGCCGTACAGGCGGGCCAAACTGTCACCCTGCGCCAGGGTACGGGCTCGCCGAAGCCGGAGTGATCGGATTCGGTTTCGCGCTGTGAGGATTTTCGGAGCGGCTCTCAAGAATCGCCTCTGCGCCTGCAACGTCCGCGCTGGCGTGCCAAGCTAAGGAAGCGCTGGCCGGTCATGCTCAAATTCCTGCTATGGCTCATCCTGCTCGTGATTTGCTGGCCGATCGCGCTGCTAGCGCTAATCGCGTATCCGCTCGTATGGTTGCTCTTGCTGCCGTTCCGGCTGATCGGGATCGCAGTCAGCGGCGTCTTCGAACTGTTGCGCGCGATCATCGCCCTACCCGGTCGGGTGCTCTCGGCCGGACGGGAGCGGGCACAGCAGTGAACTCCGGGGCGGAAGCGCCGAACATCGATTCCGCCGGCTCCGGCGCGCCTGTGCCTAGCTGCTGACCGCGAACGCCACGAACTCGTCGCCCGAAGCGGTATCGCCTTTGCCGCCCCCGGCTGCGATCACCACGAACTGCTTCCCGCCAGCCTCGTAAGTGCAGGGCGTGGCAAAGCCGCCCGCGTTCAATTCGGTCTCCCACAGGACTTCGCCGGTGTCTTGGTCGAATGCGCGGAACTTCTTGTCGAATGTGCCGGCCATGAACACCAGCCCGCCCGCCGTGGCGATGGAGCCGCCGTGGGATGGCGAACCGGTCTTCGGAACGCCCCGCGCCGCGAGTTCGGGGAACTCCCCGTTGACCACGCGCCACGCGAAGTCGCCGGTTTCCAGGTCGATCGCGGTGACATACCCCCAAGGCGGCTTGATGGCCGGGTACCCTTCCGCATCCAGGAACTCGCTGCGGTCGGGCAGGGCGTAGTCGAACTTCTCTTCGGGCGCGAGCTTGAGCTCGATGCGATTGGTGGTCTCGTCCGAGCTGACGAAGACTCGGTTCAGCGCTGGGTTGTAGCAGCAGCCGCCCCACAAGCAGCCCCCGCGGAAGCCAGGATGGACCAGTGTGCCGCGCGTGCTCGGCGGCGTGAATAGGGCACCTGCGTCCGTGGATTCCCAGATCTTGCGCGCTGCCGCGTGCGCTTCTGGGGAGATGTCGGTTATGGAGGATTCCGGGAAGCCTTGCCGCGACACCGGCGCCGGCTTGGTGGGGAACGGTTGCGTCGGCCAGAGTTGCTCGCCGCCGAGATCCGACATTGGGATCGGCCGTTCTTCGACCGGCCAGACAGGCCGGCCCGTTTCACGGTGCAGGAAGAACAGGAAGCCCTGCTTGGTGGGCTGGACAACCGCGTCAAAGGTGCGGTGGCTCTGAGTCATTTGGATCAGTGCCGGTTGAGCCGGCAGGTCGTAGTCCCAGACATCGTGATGGACGGTTTGGAAGTGCCACTTTCGTTCGCCTGTCACAGCGTCCAACGCCAGCACGCAGTTGCCGAATAGGTTGGCGCCGATGCGGTCGCCGCCATAGAAGTCGAAGGCTGGCGAACCGATGCCCGCGAAGACGATGCCGCGCTCCACATCGAGGCTCATGCCGGACCAGTTGTTGGTGCCGCCGACATGCTTGTAGGCGTTCGGAGGCCAAGTCTCGTAGCCGTACTGGCCTGGCCGCGGCGTGGTGTGGAAGATCCAGCGGCGCTTGCCTGTCCTAACGTCAAAGGCCCGGATATGACCCGGGGCCTGCGGGTACGGCCCTTCTCCGCCGCCTCCTCCGACCACGATCAGGTCCTTATAGGCCACCACCGGACTGGTGCACTTGACCGAAACGCCCTCCACCTCGCTATCGAGATTCTCGTTGAGGTCAATCATGCCGTTGGCCCCAAACGCTGCGTCGGGCTCGCCGCTGGTCGCGTCCAGGCTGTACAGCCTGTTCTGCACGGTGCTGAATATGCGCTTCTGCGAGCCGTCTTCCGACTCCCAATAGCACACTCCCCGGCTGACGCCGGGGCTGCGCCTGGAGGACGCCCCTTGCTGCGGGTCAAACGACCACAGCAGCTTGCCGCTGGCAGCGTCCAAGGCTTGGACCTTGACCCGCGCTGTGGTGATGTACATTACCCCGTCGACGACGATGGGAGTGCATTCGATAGTGGTTTGTGGCCGGTCCATCGAATCGCCGGTGTGGTGGACCCAGGCGGGCTTGAGCCGCGCCACGTTGGAGCGGTTGATCTGGTCAGCCGGAGAGTAGCGGTTCGCCCCAGCCGTGCCGCCGTAGTGTCGCCATTCGCGGCTGGGGTCATCGCTGAGCCATGGGCGCGGACCGGGTGCGGGCCATGCCTGGGAGGCCGCCACGAGGGCTCCTCCGGAGGACTTTAGGAAGGTTCTGCGGTTGGTGTGCATGTTGAAGTCGGGGTTGGGGGAACGGGGAAGGCTCCATCGGGATGGCAGTCGCTGCGGGGGCCGGGGCTGGCGGCCGAGTGCGCGAGGAGCATCGAAAGCAAGTAGCGGTTGCCGAGCCTAGAAGCGGTGCAGCCAGCGGATTTTCGCCAAGACGTCTTCGACGCTTGGCAGAAAAGCCCGCTCCAAAGTCTCGCTGAACGGCACCGGCGTGTCGGCAGCGGCGATACGAACGAGCGGTCCGTCGAGGTAGTCGAACGCATGCTCGGAGATGATTCCAGCCAGCTCGCCTCCCATGCCGCCCGTGAGGGTGTCCTCGTGCAGCAAGATGACCTTGCTGGTCTTCTTGGCAGTGTCCAGGATCGACTCGCGATCGAGCGGGACAAGCGTGCGCAGGTCTAGCACTTCCACGCTGATTCCCTCTCCAGACGCGTTCTCGGCGGCTTCGAGGGCGACATGCACCATCCAGCCGTAGGTGATGATCGAGATGTCGGACCCCTCGCGGCGGACGCCGGCCTCTCCGATAGGCACCGTGTAGTCCTCGGTGGGCAGCTCTTCCTTGACCGAGCGGTAGAGGTACTTGTGCTCGAGGAAGATGACCGGGTCGTCGTCGCGGATCGCCGCCTTGATCAAACCCTTGGCGTCATGGGCCGTCGAGGGCTGCACCACTTTCAGACCCGGCGTGTGCACGTAGGGCATCTCGACGTTCTGCGAATGGAACGGGCCGCCGTGGATGTTGCCACCGGCGGGGGCGCGGATGACCATGGGGATGGCTTGGCCCCAGCGGTAGCGGCACTTGGCCGCGAAGTTGGTGATCTGGTCGAAGCCGCAGGCCATAAAGTCTGCGAACTGCATTTCGAGAACTGGGCGCAGTCCGTTGATGGCGGCGCCGGTGCCAGCGCCGACGATGCCGGACTCGGCCAGGGGAGTGTCCACCACGCGCAACTCGCCGAAGCGTTCCAGCATCCCCTTGGTGATCTTGAACGCACCGCCGTAGACCGCCACGTCCTCGCCCATCACGAAGACCGTGTCATCGCGTTCCATCTCCTCCCAGATGCCCTGGCGGATCGCTTCGACGTAGGTGGTCTCTGCCATGGTGCGAACGTTTCCTCTAGTTGCCAATTTACGCTGGCGCGTAGACATCGTCTTCCAGTGTCGCCGGATCGGGGAAGGGCTGCTCGAGCGCCCACTCAACGGCGGCGGCGACCTTGTCGAGGACGCGCTTGCGCATCTCCATGAAATCTTGCTCGTCCGCGCCCAGATTCTCCACCATATACTTCTGCAGCATCAGGATCGGATCCTTGCGAGACCACTCCTCGCGGAGTTGGTTGGGCACGTAGTCGGCCGGGTCGTGGGCGGAGTGGCCGCTCATGCGGAATGTCTTGCACTCGATGAAATAGGGGCCTTTGCCTGCGCGGGCGTGTTCGACACCGCGCGTGGATGCCTCGTAGATTGCGAGCACGTCGTTACCGTTGACGATCTCGGCGGGTATGCCATAGCCCGCCACGCGGTCAGCGATGTCGGCAATCTTCATCTGCTTGTCAAGTGGCGTGGAGTAGGCGTAGTGGTTGTTGTTGCACAGATAGACGATCGGCAGGTTCATGACCGCCGCCATGTTGAGGCCCTCGTGCCAGTCGCCACGACTGGAGGCGCCATCGCCTGAATAGTTGAAAACTACGTTGGACTCGCCTCGATAGCGCATCGCGAATGCCAGGCCGCCCGCGATGGGGATGCTGGCCCCGATCGACGAGATGATCGGCACGCAGTGGCGCTCCGAGCAGCCCATGTGCATGTTGCCGTCACGGCCCTTGGTCAGGCCCGTGGCGCGTCCCATGTACTGGGCGAGGATCTCTTCGGGCGTGACGCCACGGATCAGCAGGGCGGCCATGTCCCTGTGTGAAGGTGTCAGCCAGTCACCCGGGCGGGAGAGGATGGCGCTGCCGACGGGGATGGCCTCTTGGCCGCGTCCCGTGTAGCAGCCACCGACGACCTTGCCTTGGCGGTAGAGCTTGTTCTCGATGCGATCCTCGAGCTCCCGCATCAAGAGCATGTAGTAATGAAATCGTTCGCAGAGGTCGCGGTCAAACTTGGTCTGTAGGTGTGCGACGGCTGGGGTGCTCATAGCAGCATTAAAGAAAGATAAACCATAGGCGCTCGGTTTGCAAGACGGAATTCAGCAAGATCCCCCGGCGCCGAATTCGGGTGGTCCGCGACGGCCCGGAAGCCACCGCCGTGCCCGCTCGCCCTCGCGGTCGCGCTCCGATGGCGCTCGATCCAAGGAAGGAGATGTGCAACGGCGGCTGCACTTGGTGTTCGCTACGCCGTCGTTCTGGTGCGGAATCGTCGCCGAGCCGTGGACGCTGCCCTCGGCAGCCGGAAGCTTGGTCGATGACCGCGATCGTGTAGTCTGCGGCCGCTGGCCCGTACCGGCGGACGGAGTCCTGACGATCACAAACGTCGCTCTGTCTATGGGAATCGCGGACCTGCGGTGCCAGAGCCACTATGGGCGTCTGCGCCATATCGATCGCTGAGCCGGCGCTAGTATGACTCGGGGATGCAGGGACGAAGAGTCTGGCCAGAATGGCAGGCTAGGCTGCGACGGAAGCCGCAACCACATACCGGGCCCCTTGCCGCGCAAGGCCTGTCCTTGCCTTGAGTTGATTCTTGGGATGAGTCCTGCCACGTGTTGACTGAGCGGACATTCCACGGGGTCTTGGAGTGCGCCGTGTTCGCGGCAGCGATCCTCCCTTGAGGCAGCCTAATGCGGCTCAACGCGCCGTACGGAAGGCCCTATTTTGGGGCGCGGCTGGGGCCGTGAGATGTCGAACCGAGCAGCGTGGGTGGTTGTGGGGATGCCGGCGACAGTCGTATTCGCAGGCATCTGCTTCACGGGAAGGCTGGCCAGCGAGACGGTTCCGCTGATGCTGCTGAGGATCTGGCAGTGCCACTATCTGAACCGGGCCTCCATTTACCCTCTTCGCACGCGGACCGCGGGCAAGAAGATGCCAACGGTGGTCGAGGGCAGCGGGGTTGCCTTCAACGCGGTCACCGCATATGTCTAAGCGCGTTTCGTCTCGGAGCTTGGCGAATATGGCGCCGAGTGGCTGAAGGATCCGCGCCTCCCGGGTGGGCTTGCCGCCTTCGCGGCCGGCTTTGCCCTGATTTCCCACTCCGACAACATCCTGCTCGGCATTCGCAAGCCTGGCCGAACCGGATACTCCATCCCGCACAGCGGTGCATTCCGCTACGTCTCCGGACCCAACGATCCGGGTGAGCTGCTGGAATGGTCCGGGTGGTCGCTGGGCGGACTCGCGTTCTTCGTCTACTCCGCGGCCAGCCGCGTTCCGAGGGCGCTCAGCCACCACCGGTCGAACCCAGAACGTCTAGCTGACTATCCAGCGCGGCGCAAGGCGGTGATTCCGGATGCACTCTTGGCCGACCGCTGCGCTCGCACCTGCAAGTCAGCTGCGGTTGGCCGGGCTCAGGATCGCACCTGTGGGGACCTTGGCGGCCGGGCAAACATGCAGCGATCGGGGAGTCTTGCCGGAAAGCCGAGGCGATTCGCGACTGAAGGCCTCTCCGCATCGGTACACCGATGGAGTTGCCCGACTTGCACCGTAATCCACTCGGCGTCCGTGAGCCCGGGAACCGCGGCGGAGCAGTCCGCTGTCACGCCGGGCACCGCTATTGAGGCTGACGCCCGCCGTATCTGCTGGTAGGGCGCACAACTCCGAGACGCGAAAAGGGTGTACGTCGGAAATTTGAGATCTGCTCAGGTTGCGGCTGATCGATGGGCCCAAAAGTCCTCGTAGCGATTCGATTGGGTGCAGCAGCGTAGGCCGAGGATGGCGTTGGCACCGTCGACGTTCCAGCGCATTCCGGACC
>JAJDZN010000142.1 GCA_022824585.1 Bryobacterales bacterium
GATCCATGAACCATGCATCGCCTCAAGCCTCCTCTCCACCCGGCCGGGCTCTCTAGGAGGGACTTGCTGCGGGTCGCGGCTGTCTCGGCGGCACCCGTGCTCGGCCCCCAGGGCACGCTCGCTGCCGCTCGGGAGAAGGCCAAGCCCCTCGACTTGCGTGTCACGGACCTGAAGTCGTGGATTGTCAACCATTCAACAAGCAAGAACTACGTCTTTTGCAAGATCTACACCAACCAAGGCATCGTCGGTGTCGGCGAGGGATCGGTCACGTCCAAGGCGGCCACCATGAAGGCGGCGATCGACGAGCACCGGCGATACCTCGTCGGCCTGGACCCGACGGACATCGAAATGCACTGGCAGGCGATGTACCGCTGGCCGAGATGGCGGGGCGGCCCTATCCTCAATTCCGCGATCAGCGCGCTAGAGATTGCGCTCTGGGACATTCTCGGCCAGGCCGTCGGCCAGCCAATCTACCAGCTGATCGGGGGCAAGGCCCGGACCCGGGTCCAGATGTACGTGCACCCGGGCGGCGGCCCGACGCCCGAAGCCTACGCCGAACGGTGGGTCGCGGCCCGCGAGGCTGGCTGGACGGCCGGAAAGGGCGGCTTTGTCACAACTCACGACGACGTGATCGAGCCGGTGCGTTCCGTCAGGGAAGGCATCGCCAACCTGAGGGCCGTGCGCGAGGTGGTCGGCGACGCCTTCGCGATCTGCATCGACATGCACGGCAAGGCAACGCCGACCATGGCGAGCTCGTTCTGCAGGCAGGCCGAGCCGCTGGACCCTTACTTCGTGGAGGAGGCGACCCAGATCGAGGATTTGGAGGAGCTGGCGCGGCTGCGCTCGATGACAACCATACCGCTCGCCACGGGGGAGAGGCTGTTTACCAAGTACGGCTTCTCCCAGATTTGCCACAGGCACCTTGTCGACTACATCCAGCCGGACGTGGTGCATTGCGGTGGGATTCTCGAGCTGAAGAAGATCGCCGCGATCGCCGAGGCGAACCGCATCGAGCTATGCCCGCACAATCCGCAGAGCGAGATATCGACGCTGGCCTCGCTGCACGTGGACTTCTCCACTCCGAACTTCGCGATCCAGGAGATCTCGTCGGGGAATCGGGCTCCGTTCTGGGACGACTTCTTCCTCGGTGGCGGACCCCGCTACGAGGACGGTTTCGCGCTGCCGCCCGACAGTCCGGGCCTGGGCGTGACGTTCGACGAGAAGGTCGGTGAGCGCCGACCGTACGTCCCGGTGACTCGCCAGCAGCTGCGATTCCCGGACGGCGGAGTCGCGGACCATTGAGCGCGCCGGCCGGCCGGTTACAATCGTTCGCTTGGCCTCCGACGCGCTGTCCGCTGATGTCGGCTGCGGGTTGAACAAGTGGCCCTGGGCAATCGACTTCGACCCTAACCGCCGCACGGCGGCGGACGTGTTGGCGGACATCCACCGACGGGTCCTGCAATCTCGCGATTCGATGCTCGGGTCGGGAGGAACCCGTTAAGACTGTCTTGCAGAGAAGCGTCCGCCAAGCGCGGGAGGCAGGCGGCTCTGCCACCCAAGATCCGCAGATCCGCGCCTCTCAGGGATTGGCGATGGCGAGCCCCTGTCGTAGCAGGAAAAGGTCGCCGCTCACCAAGCGGCGACGCTCCCGTCCTCGTGCCAGACGCGGCTCATGGGCTTGGTGCCCTTGAACGGGTGCCTAGCCAGTGCCTGTTCGTCCACCTCGAATCCGAGGCCGGGCTTGTCTGGCAGCGGGAAATACCCGTCCACCATTCGCATTGCCGGGAAACCCAGCCAGTCCTCCCAAAGCCGTTCCTTGAACGTCGTTTCCACGCCGGAGCAGATCTCTTGCACCATGAAGTTGGGCATCGCCGCGTCCACGTGCAGAGTGGCAATGCTCCCGATGGGTCCCTCACAGGCATGCGGGGCCATGTAGCATCCCGACGCCTCGGCCATCGCGCCCACCTTCCAGAGGGCAGTGAGTCCGCCCACATGGTTGATGTCGCACTGGAGAATGTCCACAGTGCCGTCCTCCAGCAGCTGGTGGGTGGAGTAGTGCGCCACGAGGCGCTCGCCCGTGGCGATCGGAACTGTGGTTCTGCGCGCGATCCGAGCCATCGCCTTGTAGTTCTCGGGCGGGCACGGCTCCTCGATGAACATTAGGTGGAGCGGCTCGACCTCCTTGCAGATGATCGAGGCTACGGTCGGGCTGGTCTTGGCGTGGAAGTCGATGCCGATGTCGATCCCGTCCCCGAGTCCTTCACGAATCATCTGGATTCGCTGGACGGCGTCGTTGATCCGCTCGTTGGTCTCGATCCACTCGTAATATCCGGGGATCCCGCTCTTGAACGCTGTGATCCCGAGATCCTCGGCAGACTCGCGGAGCGCGGCAAGTTCCTCAGGCGTGTTCGCTCGGGCGTGGTAGTAGCCTCGGACTCCGCGGGGATCGACGGGCCCTCCCAGCAGGCGGTACACCGGCTGGCCGAGAACTTTCCCGCGGATGTCCCACAGCGCCTGGTCGATGCCGGCAATCGCCGAGCCGAGGATGGGGCCGGCGCGGTAGAACGCATGGATGTACATGCTCTGCCAGATGTGCTCGACGCGCATCGGGTCCTGGCCGAGGTAGAACTCCTTGAGGTCGTCGACAGTCTGCAGGACGGCGCCGGCCTTGCCTTCGAGAGTGGCCTCGCCCCAACCGACAACGCCCTGATCCGTCTCGAGCTTGACGAACACGTACGGACGGTCGGAGTCGTCTTCCCATGTAACGCCAAACGTCTTCACGCCGGTGATGC
>JAJDZN010000267.1 GCA_022824585.1 Bryobacterales bacterium
CTAAAGCGCTCAGGTATGTTCTGGACCGTCGACGGTGCCAACTCGATCATCGCCCTCCGCTGCGCACAGATCTCCAATCGCTTTGCAGACTACTGGGAAGACCGGGCCGCAGCTTAGGTTTCACAGAATTGTCGCGCACCCGGGAGCCTGCCGCGGCACCAAAACGGCGAGGCGTGTGCTAGCCTTCATGCAGCAAGTGCCTGCTGCAGGCTGAGTGAGGAGGCGGTGCCATGCGCATTCCCAGATTGATTCCAGTGATAACCTTGGCTCTCGCTACGGCCGTGGCGCTGTCCGGACAGGGCCAGCGCGACGGCAACACGGGCAGCGGCAATACGGGCAGCAGCGGCAACACGAGTGGTGGCCGCGGCAATACGGGGCAGACGCAGGACCAAGGCGGCTTCAACAACAACACCCGGCAGAACGATCCGTTCGGCGGGCGGCAGAACGATCCGTTCGGCGCACAGCAGAGGCCCTTGTATCTGAACGGGCGAGTCTTGACCAGCGACGGGTTGCCGCCTAGCGAGCCGGTGGTCGTGCAGCGGGTCTGCACGGGTAACACCTTCCCCGAGGGCTATACCGACAGCAAGGGGAGATTCAGCTTCCGCGTGGGCGGCGATGCGACCTTGCTGACCAGGGATGCCAGCGTCTCGGGCGCAGGGATAAGCCAGGGTTCGCTGATGAGCGGCGGTGCCTACACTGCGGTCGGCATGCGCCAGATCGGCATGGGGCGCTTCGATCTCAGCGCGTGCGTGTTGCGAGCGGAATTGTCCGGATATCGCTCCGATGACTTGCAACTCGGGATGTATAGCGTCATGGAGAACAACGATGTCGGCACGATCGTGCTGCATCGGCTCGAGGGCTTGCTCGGCGACGTGGTCAGCGCGCTGACTCTCAAGGCGCCGAAGGCCGCGCAGAAAGCCTACCAGAGCGGCCTGCGCGAGATGCGCAAGAAAAAGCCGAACCATAAGAAGGCGATAGCGCAGTACACCAAGGCGGTTGGCGAATATCCCGAATTCGCGGCCGCATGGGCGGCCATGGGCGACGCCAAGGTTGCCGCGGATGATGCTGCCGGCGCGAAGGAAGCGTACTCCAAGGCCGTCGAAGCCGATCCCAAGTACCTCAGGCCGTACGAGCCGCTGATCAAGATGGCGGTGGACCAGGGCGATTGGCCGGCTTTGGAGACATGGGGCAGCGCGTACCTCGAGCTGAATCCGAACGCAGGCAACGTTCGCTTCCTCACGGCGGTGGCCGCCCTCAACTCTGGCAAGCCGGAGAAGGCCGAGGAGATGGTGCTGGCCATGCAAGCCAGCGAAGACTCCAAGAAGTTTCCCCAGAGCTTCCAGATCATGGGAATGATCCACGAACAGCGAGCAGAGTTCGAGAAGGCGGCGGGCCAGTACCGCTCGTTTATCGGCGCCACGAACGAGCCGGAGTCGCAGAACGTGCAGAGCGTGAAGCGGAAGCTGCACGAGTGGCAGATGCTAGGCGTGATCCAAACTTCCGAATAGCAGCGCGCGGACTCGCGATGCCGCAGTAGCGGCCCGTTCGGACCTGTCAGGCGTCGGCGCGCACCCACCCGTGCGCGGCGTTGTCTGGTTCCAGCTCGCGGGCTTGGTAGCTGGCCTTCATCGTGCTGAGCGCGTCGGCGCGGATCGCCTGCCTGGCCAGCGTCGGGTCCACTCCGTAGATCTTGGCGGCATTGAGGCCGAAGATCCGCGCCTTGTCCTGCTTGGTGAGCTTGGCATAGCCGAACTTGTCGCAGATCTCGTCGCTGATCTGGAACCGCTTGAACGCTTCGATGCACCACTGCGGCGAGCCCCACCAGATGCAGTCGGTGCCCCACAGCACCTTGTCGGCCCCGTAATGCTTGATGTTCTTGCCCATCAGGTGCATGCACATCACAGGATGGGAGACTGCCAGCGTGGCGAAGGCGCTGCCGATCTCGCAGTAGACGTTGTCCAGGCCCGGATTGCGTCGCTTGATGTCCATCAGGATCTCGTGCCAGGCGAAGTCTCCCGTGCTGGGGTCGAAAAAGCCCGGCTCCGAAAAGGCCGGCTCGGTCGGGCCGTGCTTGAGGGCCGAGTGGTAGATGACGAAGGTGAAGTCCGGGTTCTGCAGCGCCGCGCGCTCTACGTCCTTGGGATTGGCCAGGTGGCCGAAGCGGCGCGATTGCGACGCGAAGCCCTTGTGCACGCTGACCGTCGTCTGGCCGAGCTCGCGCGCCACCTCGTAGAAATAGGCGGTGGCATCGTCGTCGAGCTGGAAGCCGCGGCCGGTCCGCGCCGGGTCGAAATGGCAGTACAGCTTCCACGACGCGCTGCCGTACTCCTGCACCTCGCGGGTCATCTGTTCCCTCAGGGCCACGCGATCCTGACGGTCCGTGGCGGGGTCCCAATAGTGGTTGGGAGCGCAGTTGCTCTGCGACAAAGCGCGCTGGCCACCGGCGAGCTGGTTGATGTCCTGGCGGCGCTTCGCCATCAGCCAGCTTGGCAAGATGCCTCCGCCGCGCACTAGCATCGGGTCGACGGGATTCCCGCTGGCGGCGTTCTCCACCAGCGCCGCGCGCTCCTCGGCAGGGCTCTTCTCGCGGCCGGGCACGCCGGATATGACGAGCATGTCGGTCTCTGAGTCCAGGAACATCTCCTTGAAGAAGGTGTTGAAGCTGTAGGCCTCGGCATCGCCGGAGAGATCGAAGCCCATGCTGCGCATGAACTCCGACTGGCGGAAGTTCAGCGCGAAACCGTTGGTGAAGTGTGCCTGCACATCGAAGACGAAGTACTCGCCGCGCGGCCACTTCTCCGCGTGCGCGGCCAATTCGAACATCTCCTCGGCGTCGACGTCCCAGTAGCGCTGGCCGAAGGCCTCGTTGGCCGCCCAGAATGCGGTCGCCAGGCCCAGCGGGCTGCGCAGAAACGCGCGCCGCTCCATGCCGGTGCGCTTGGCGTTGGCAGTCGCCAATTCGCCGAGGCGGTGCTCCCAGTGCGCCTGGGTCCGGTTCTGCGGCCGGGGCCAGATCTCCTCGTTGGAGACCACTTGGGTCGGGATCGGAGAATCCACGCCCTTGGCGCGGTCGCGCTGCCACTTCGGCACCCACATGGGTCGAAGAACTGCTCGTCGCCCTCCGCGCGGCTCGCGGATGGAGCCGCGCGCTCCGGAAGATCCCGGAGCCGGTGCAAGTATCATAGTATCTGCGGCCGGGCTTCGTTAACGTCAGCGACTGATCGCATATCCGCGCCGCACTTCCCTATGCCTGCCACCATATCCGGCGTTGGCTGCTACGTGCCGCCCAAGATCCTCAGCAATAAGGATCTCGAGAAGATCGTCGATACCTCGGAGGACTGGATCCGCACGCGGACCGGGATCGACGAGCGCCGCATTGCCGAAGACGGCGTGGCCACGTCGGACCTGGCGACGAACGCGGCCTTGGAAGTGCTTGCCAAGACCGGCGTGGAGGCGACGGACATCGACGCCATCATCGTATGCACGGTCACGCCCGACATGTTCTTCCCGGCTACGGCCTGCTTGGTGCAGGATCGCATCGGAGCGAAGGGAGCGTGGGGCTTCGACTTGGTGGCGGCTTGCTCGGGCCTGCTGTACGGCCTTTCGACTGCTTCGCAGCTGGTGGCGTCGGGCAGCCACCGACGAGTGCTCGTGATCGGAGCGGACACGATGTCACGCATCATCGACTACGAGGATCGCGCGACCTGCGTGTTGTTCGGCGACGGAGCCGGCGCCTTCCTGGTCGAGCCTGCCCGCGATGGAGAGGGCGGCCTGATCGACTTCATCAACGAGGTTGACGGCTCCGGGGGCAAGTACTTGAGCATGCCTGCCGGTGGCAGCGCCCAGCCTGCGACGCACGAAACGATCGATGCCCGGCTGCACTTCGTGCATCAAGACGGCCGCCAAGTGTACCGCTACGCGGTGGGCAAGATGTACGAGTTGTGCGTCAACGTGCTCGAGCGCAACGGATATACGGCGGAGGATGTGGATCTGCTGATCCCGCACCAAGCCAATCGGCGCATCATTACGTCGGTAGCCGAGCGCATGGGCTTGCCGTTGGAACGGACGCTGATCAACATCGATCGCTACGGCAACACGACTGGCGGGACGATTCCGCTGGCCACGCGCGACGCGATCGACGCGGGCCAGCTCAAAAAGGGCGATCTGGTCCTCATGGCGGCTGTCGGGGCGGGCTTCACGGCTGGCGTCTCGCTGTGGCGCTGGACGTACTAGCGCTCAGCATATCGGCCGCCTGCCCGGGCCGAAACCCGGTCGTGCTGGGTTGGATATGCCATGCTGAGATACCGTGCTTGACCTGCTGATCCTGGCCGGATTCATGGTGCTGATCCTCGGCAGCGGCGTGTTCGCGACCAACATCTACTGCCAGATCGCCTACAACCGCTGCCCCGCCTGCGGCGCCATGAACGCCAAGCGGCGCAGCGAGTGCCGCAAGTGTTCTGCCCTGATCGCCTGATGCGGGCCTCGAACCGGGCCTTGGCCCGAATCCCTAGTAAAATAGTAGGGATTCGGCATGGACGTTTCCGTGAAAGGCGAATATGCGCTCCGAGCGGTGTTTGAACTGTCCCGCCAAGGCCGGCCCGAGCCGGTCAAGATCGCCAAGATCGCGGAGCGGCAGAAGATCCCGCAGAAGTTCTTGGAGATGATTCTTGCCCAGCTCAAGCAAGGCGGCTACCTCGGATCGCGTCGCGGCGTTGATGGGGGCTACTTCTTGGCCCGTCCTCCCGATCAGATCACCGTGGGCGACATCCTGCGCCAGATCGACGGTCCGTTCCAGCCTGCCAAGCGTCCGTTCGCGGACGAACCGACGGACTCGCCGTTTCCGGAGATGTGGGATCGCGTCGAGCGCGCGCTGTCGTGCGTGATTGACCGAACGACCTTCGCGGACTTGGTAGAGCGCTGGCGGCAACGGCGGGTGAAGGGCGTTCCCAACTGGCAGATCTAGCCATGGCTCGTATCTACGCTGACAACTCCCTGGCGATCGGCGGCACTCCGCTGGTCCGACTGCGACGCGTTGTCGGCCAAGCCAAGGCCACCGTGTTGGCCAAGGTCGAAGGCCGCAACCCCGCCTACTCGGTCAAGTGTCGCATCGGGGCGTCCATGATCTGGGACGCAGAGCGGAGCGGCGCGCTCAAGCCAGGGATGGAGCTGGTCGAGGCCACCAGCGGCAATACGGGCATCGCCTTGGCGTTCGTGGCGGCCGCGCGCGGCTACAAGCTGATGATCGCCATGCCATCCAACTACAGCGCCGAGAGGCGCCGCGTGCTCAAGCTGCTCGGCGCCGATCTGGAGCTGACGCCGGAGGAAGACGGCATGTACGGAGCGGTCGAGCACGCGCGCGCATTGGTGCGCGACAACCCCGGCCGCTACCTGATGCTGCAGCAGTTCGAGAATCCGGCCAATCCGCGTATCCACTACGAGACGACCGGCCCCGAGATCTGGGACGACACCGATGGCGAAGTGGACGTGCTCGTGTCCGGGGTAGGCACTGGCGGCACCATAAGCGGGATCTCGCGCTACTTCAAGCAGAAGCGGAACCGTTCGATCCTCAGCGTGGGCGTGGAGCCGGAATGCAGCCAGGTCATCCGGCAGCGTCTCTCCGGGGAGCCTTCTGACCCGGGCATTACCGCGATCCAAGGGATAGGTGCCGGGTTCATACCGAAGACGCTAGACCTGGATCTGCTGGATCGTATCGAGGCGGTCTCCGACGACGAGGCAGTCGAGTATGCCCAGCGCCTGGCCCGCGAGGAGGGACTGCTCAGCGGCATCTCGTGCGGGGCGGCGGTGGCTGTGGCGTGTCGCTTGGCAAACCAGCCGGAATTCGAAGGCAAGACGATCGTGACGATTCTGCCGGACGCCGGCGAGCGCTATCTCACCAGCTCTCTTTTCAGCGGCATTTCGTGACCTTGCGGTGGACCTGATCCAGATCGAGCCGGAGCCGGGTCGCGACCGCGCGGGACGCCTGCCGCCTTGGCTGCGCAAGCCCGCGACGGACTTCGGTGCCGTCCATGATCTGAAGGTCGAGCTTCGGCGGCGCGGACTGCACACGGTTTGCGAATCCGCGCGCTGCCCCAACATGCACGAGTGCTTCTCGCGCGGAGCGGCGACCTTCATGATCTTGGGCAACACCTGCACTCGCACCTGCGGCTTCTGCGCGGTGCCGCAAGGTATGCCCGGAGCGCTGGATCCGCGAGAACCCGAGCAAGTGGCCGCTATGGCGCGCGCCATGGATCTGCGCCAAGTCGTGATTACGAGCGTGAATCGCGATGACCTGCCCGATGGCGGCTCGGCCCACTTCGCCGCTACCGTGCGAGCCGTCAAGCGCGCGCTGCCCCGGGCGCGAGTCGAAGTGCTCGTGCCGGACTTCCTAGGCGATCTCGACGCTGTCGCCAGGGTCTTGGAATCCGGCTGCGAAGTCTTCAACCACAACATGGAGACGGTGGCCCGCCTCTACCGGCGCGTCCGGCCGCAGGCCGATTACGCCCGCTCTTTGGAGGTGCTGCAGTTCGCCCGCTCGCGCGCGCCGGAAGTCCTTACAAAGTCGGGGCTGATGGTCGGTCTCGGAGAGGCCGAGGCGGAGGTCAGGGGCTTGCTCGGCGACCTGCGTTCGGCGGGCGCCGACGTGGCCACCATCGGGCAGTATCTGCAGCCGAAGCGGCGGAGGCTGCCGGTCGTTGAGTACGTTCGTCCCGAGGTGTTCGACCGATATCGGGACTTTGGCATGTCGATTGGGTTCCGCGCGGTATTCAGCGGGCCTTTCGTGCGCAGTTCGTACATGGCCGAAGCGGTACACGCGGAGGTCGCCGCGGGGCAATGAGCCGCTTCCCGCAACCGTCTCGCAGATTCGCCATCGCGCTGGCCGCGGCAGCGCTCAGCGGCCTCCTGCAGGTTCTGGTCTTCCCACGCTTTGCGTGGGACTGGCTTGCTCCGGTGTGCTTGGTGCCCTTGCTGGTGGTGCTGAAGGGCCTTGCCTGGCCGGAGAGGCTTGTCGTCGGCTGGCTCTCGGGCGCCGTCTTTTGGGCCGGCGCCTGCTACTGGATCTATGCGGTCATGCGGGACTACGCCGGCATCACGCCAGTCGTCGCCGGACTGCTGTACATCGGGTTCTTTCTCGCCATGGCGATCCAGCCGGGGGCGTTCGGCGTGCTGGCCGGTCCGTTATTGGAATCACCTTGGGCGGTGCCCGCCGTGGCCGCGCTCTGGGTTGCGATCGAGGGCTCCTACCAGCACTTTTTCTTCACTTGGCTGCAGCTGGGAAACGCCGCGGTCGACTTTCCGCTGCCGCACGCGCTGCGCCTCGCGCCGTGGACCGGCATCTACGGCCCGTCGCTGGTGTTCGCCGTTGCGAATGCCGCGGTTGCGGTTGCGGTCTTGCAGCGTTCGGCGCGGCCGCTGCTGGGCCTGCTGCCGCTGGCCGGGCTGGTCCTGCTTCCGGCTCTGCCCGGCCCCGGTCCGCAGCGTGAAGTCGCGCGTCTGATTCAGCCGAACGTCCACCCGGATCTGATCAAGGCTGGCTGGCTAGCCGAGAACGGCACCGCGCACTTGGTCGAGATGCTGGAAATGTCCAGGGCTCGTTCGGCGGGAGCCCCGCCCACCCTGCTGGTATGGCCCGAGTACCCGGTGTCGGCGTACTACTACGACGACGCTGCCTCGAGAGCGTTCCTCGAGCGGGTGGCGCGCGAGTCCGGGGCTGCGTTCATCTTCAACACCATCTCGTTCGAGGACGGCGACCGCGCACGACCCCAGAACTCCAGCGTCACGCTGGATCACAACGGCAACCGGTTGTCGTCTTATTCCAAGATCCACTTGGTTCCCTTCGGGGAATTCGTGCCGTGGCCGTTCCACCTGTTCGTGGAGAAGATCACGATGCAGGCAGGCATGTTCCGGCCGGGCAATCAGATCTCAGTCGCGACCGTGGGCACTCACGGCGTCGGCACGTTCATTTGCTACGAGTCAGTCTTCGCCAACTCGATCCGCAAGTTCACCCGCGACGGAGCCGAGCTGCTGGTGAACATCTCGAACGACAGCTGGTACGCTCGCAGCGCCGCTCGGGACCAGCACCTGCTGGTGGCTCGCATGCGAGCAGTCGAGAACGAGCGCTGGATCCTGCGTGCCACCAACGATGGGGTTACCACGGCAATCGATCCCGCCGGGCGGGTCGATGCAGCCCTGCCTTCCTATGTGCAGGACACGCTGGATGTGGGCTTTGACTTCCGGTCGGAGTTGACAGGCTTCGTGCGCTACGGCGAGTGGCTCTGGTGGCTCTGCCTAGTGGCCACGGCGACGATGCTTGCACAAGCCTACGCGGTGGCCCGCCGAAACGCTCTGCGTAGCTGAACAATTCCTTCGGAGCCATGAGCTTAGGCGAGCCAAAGCCTGTGTTCGAGGCTGTTCACCCCCACGCGCGCCTTGTCGGGGCGTGTCGTCGATGCCGCAACTGGTCGGCGCGCTCAATCGCCCGCATGCAGGTCGTCAAGCAGCGCCTGCACGCTACCGAATCTTGGCAAGTCGCCCTTGCGCGCTTCTCTCATCGCCACAATGGTGGCCTCGTTGGGAACCAGTGGCGCGAACGGAAGAGCCTTTTCCGCCGCTACCTTGGTGAGCAGTAAACGCACAGCGTCTGAGACGGTCAGACCCATGGAGGCCAGCACGACGGATGCTTCTTCCTTCACCGCTGCGCTAACGCGGGCCTGAACAAGTTGATCGCCAGCCATGGGTGTCGTTTCCCCTCTTGTATGACATTGTCATGCACATGGCCACCGGGGCAGAGCAGTCGTGTCCAGAGAGACGCCGCTGAACGGGCATTCGATTTCCAACCAGAGATGAGCATGAACAAGGTCATCGTGAATCGGGAACAGCAACGCCACACCGACCGCCCCGGATCGGGCTCGCTGGTTTGTGCTGCGGTGCAGTGCGATCAGGACCGAATAGCCGTGGGCGCTTCCGTCTACGTGCGGTCCCAGTGCTCCATGTAGGGCTGCGATACGTCGTGCGAGCGATGCGCACAGAGAGGGGCGAGCGCGTCTGCGACAATAGAAGCAAGCCCTTTGGAGCCATGATCCTAGACGAACTACAGCGTGAGTTTGAGGCCGTGCGCGCCCGCGCGCACGTTGTCCGGGGGTATCTTTGACGCCGCGGCTGGCGAGCGCGAGCTAGCCGAGATCGAGAAGCGGATTGCGGACCCGGCCTTTTGGGCCAACCCGGCCGATAGCCAGCGAGTGCTGCGCGAGCGCAAGCGCGTGGCTCGCGTCGTGGAGACTGACAAGGAGATAGCGGCTGCGGTCGGAGATCTAGAGGCGTTCTTGGAACTGGCCGGCGAGGGCGAGCCCGTCGAAGACGAATGCGCCGCAGACCTGAAGGCTCTGGCGGTACGGCTCGACGAGATTGAGACTGAGTCGTTGCTCAGCGGAGAGCATGACGGTTCGAATGCGATCCTCACCCTGAACGCCGGGGCAGGCGGCACCGAGGCCCAAGACTGGGCGCAGATGCTTCAGCGCATGTACTTGCGCTGGGCTGAGCACAAGGGCTTCAAGTGCGAGATCACGGATGAACAGGCTGGAGAGGAAGCCGGCATCAAGTCGGCTTCGCTGGGC
This sequence comes from Bryobacterales bacterium, assembly GCA_022824585.1. Taxonomy (GTDB): domain Bacteria; phylum Acidobacteriota; class Terriglobia; order Bryobacterales; family UBA6623; genus VXMF01. Next base: position 9,612 of record JAJDZN010000267.1, read on the forward strand.
ATCAAGGGCGAGAACGCCTATGGACTGATTCGGTCGGAAGTGGGGGTGCATCGCTTGGTGCGGATCTCGCCGTTCGATTCCAACGCCCGCAGGCACACGTCGTTTGCGTCGGTCTCGGCCTATCCGGAAATCGACGACACGATCGAGATCGACATTCGGCCGGACGAGCTGCGCATTGACACCTACCGAGCCAGCGGAGCCGGTGGCCAGCACGTCAACATGACCGATTCCGCGGTGCGCATCACGCACCTACCAACGAGCATCGTCGTGCAATGCCAAAACGAGCGATCGCAGCACAAGAACAAGGCGACTGCGATGAAGCAGCTCCGGTCCAGGCTGTACGATCTGGAGTTGCGCAAGAAGCGCTCCGAGGCCCAGAAAATCGAGGCGGCCAAGTTGGACATCGACTTCGGCAGCCAGATTCGCAACTACGTGCTGGCTCCGTATCGATTGGTAAAGGATCTGCGCAGCCAGATGGAAATGGGCGATGTTGACCGGGTGCTGGACGGAGACTTGGATCGCTTCATGCACGCCTATCTGGTCTACGCCAAGACCGGCCGGACCGTGAACGACGAGACTAGGGTTCCGGCATAGAGCCACACTTGGCGTGCCCCTTGGAACGGCCAAGCTTTGTCACCTGCCTATAAGCCCGGAATCCGACCGGACGGAGATCGGCAAGAGCCTGCTCAATGCAACGCTCGAGGATCTGGGAATCGACAAGGCGGGATTCTAACGTGACGTACGCCTATCCATGCCAAATCAACCGTCATGAAGGGGACGAGTTCGTGGTGTCCTTCCCGGACGTGGAGGGAGCAAACACCAGCGGGAGCGACCGGGCCGAGGCGCTGAAAATGGCGGCGGACGCGCTGTCCGCGGCCCTCGGAATGTACGTGGAACTCCATCTGGCCATCCCCGTGCCGAGCGCGGTGCTGGACGGGCAGGAAGCGGTCGCGGTGGACCCGGTGACGGCGGCCAAGCTGGAGCTCTACACCGCGATGCGAGACCAGGGCGTTACCAAGCGCGCCCTCGCGGAACGGCTCGGGCTGTCCGATACCACCGTGGGGCGGTTGACCGATCCTGACCACCGCTCGCACATCGGCCTTGTCTCGAAGGCCCTGCGGGCGGTCGGACGGGGGCTCGTGATTGAGGGCCGCGCCAGTCCGGGCTTCCGCCCCCGCACGGTTCCCAGTCCGGTACTGGGCCCTGGCATGTGAGCCGGGCGGGAACGCTCGAGAACAGCTGGTCGATGGGTTTGGCGTACGTTTCGAAACCATACAAATCAAAAATAGAAATTTGTATTTGCATGGAAAATATAAGGATATCCTTGAATATCATAACAACAACAACTAAGATAGAGCTATGATTCGACGCAGGGTCGGCCAAGCGGTTGTGCAGGCACTCCGTCGACAGGCGGCGGTCGCCCTGTTAGGCGCGCGACAGGTCGGCAAGACAACCCTCGCGCTGGAGATCGCTGAAGGCCGCGCATCCGAGTATCTCGACCTAGAGTCTCGGACGGATCGTCAGAAGCTGTCCGACCCGGCTCTCTTTCTCGGCCAATTGGAGGACCGCCTCGTAATCTTGGACGAGATTCATCGCACGCCGGAGATATTCAGAGATCTCCGCAGCCTGATCGACGCTGGTCGTCGGCGGGGCCAGCGAACGGGACGCTTCCTGATTCTCGGGTCGGCATCGATGGCACTCCTGAAGCAGTCCAGCGAGAGCTTGGCCGGGCGGATCGAGTACGTCAGCCTGAATCCCTTCGACGTCCTCGAAGTAGCGGCGGACGAATCCAGCCTGGGGTTGCTCTGGACCCGAGGGGGGTTCCCGGACAGCTTTCTGTCCAAGAGCGACGACGATAGCGCCTCCTTCCGCCGGAATCTAGTCCGGACATACATTGAACGCGAGATCCCGCAGATGGGAGGCCGTGTCTCTGCCGAGACAGCGGAGAACTTGTGGACCATGCTGTGCCACAGCCAGGGGGCCTTGTCGAATGCCGCGAAGCTGGCGGCCGGACTCTCCGTCAGCGCCCCGACTGTCACGAGCTACGTTAGCCTGCTGGCCGACTTGTTTGTGGTCCGCCGGCTGCAGCCCTACTTTGTCAACGTCAAGAAGCGTCTGGTCAAGTCTCCAAAGATCTATGTCAGGGATAGCGGGCTGGTTCATTCCCTGCTAGGCATCGAGGGCTACCGAGCGTTGCTTGGTCATCCGGTCGTCGGAGCGAGCTGGGAGGGATTTGTCATCGAGAACCTGCTTTCGGTCGCCCGTCCCGGCACCGGAGCCTATTTCTACCGCACCTCGACGGGGGCGGAGATGGATTTGGTGCTTGAGATCCCCGGCAGGGCCGGAGTGTGGGCGATCGAGATCAAGCGAGGCCTGTCGGTCTCCCTGGGCAAGGGCTTCCACAGCGCGTTGGAGGACCTGCGGCCGGAAAAGACCTTCGTCGTGTATTCCGGTGAGGCGCGCTATCCGATTTCGAGAGAAACCGAGGTGATCGGCTTGCGCCAGATGGCGCAGTTGCTGCAATCGACTTGACCGGAAAAAGCCAACGGCCCGTCGATTCTCCTGCCATCTGCCTGCCCCCACTCTGACGGTTGGTCATCAACACGACCGTTCGGCCGATTACCCGGAGTTGGTCCGGTTCATCTCCGACAACGGTGCTGGCAGGGCAGAACCGGATCGGCTACTCGCTTTTGCGGACGGGGCCTGGCATGCTCATTTCCGGAGGCTGCGAGGTGGTGGGGAACCAGTTGGGATCCGTGACGGCGAATGTCGGGCTGAAGATTGGCCCCGAACTCGACGGGAGCGGTAGCGAGACGGCCCGGAAGGTGGCCTCTGAACAAGTGAATGCCTTGCACATTGAGCGAGACAACTTCCGCGGCGATCCGAACCGCACGCTTGCCTTTCGGCGCACGATTCTCTTGCCTCGCGTCGCAAGTTCCCGGATGGCGGTAATGTAGGGGATCCCGCGCAGGGATTCCTCGGGGATCTGTGAACACCTTCGCCGTCGTCATCCTGGTCGCCCTCGTCGGCGAGTACTTGCTGGGCGCGGTCTCCGGACTGCTCAGCTCGCGCTCGTTCGTACCCAACGTGCCAGCCGAGCTCGCCGGCGTGTTCGACGACGAGAAGTACGCCCGGGCGCGGCGCTATTGTGCGACACGCGCCCGGTTCGGCCTCGTCCGCGGGGCGTTTGGTCTCGCGGTGACACTCACCTTCTGGTTCGCCGGGGGCTTTGCCTGGCTCGATACCGTGGTGCGCGGACTCGGCAAGGGCCCGGTAGTCACCGGTGTCGTCTACATCGGCGCCCTGCTGCTGGCCAGGTCCCTCTTCCAGCTCCCATTCGGGGCGTGGTCGACGTTCGTGATCGAAGGCCGCTATGGGTTCAACCGCACCACGGCGAGAACGTTCGCCGCCGACCTGTTGAAGGGCACGGCCCTCGCCATCCTTCTCGGCGGTCCGCTGCTCGCCGTCATCCTGGCATTCTTCGCGGCGGTGGGACCGCTGGCTTGGATTTGGTGCTGGATCGCCGTAACCGCCTTCATGCTCGCCGTGCAGTTCATCGGCCCGACGTGGATCATGCCTCTGTTCAACACCTTCACTCCGCTCGATGACGGCGAGCTGCACGACGCCATCCTGGGATACGCCCGCTCGGCGGGTTTCCCGCTCGAGGGTATCTTTGTGGTCGACGGCTCACGGCGGTCGTCAAAGCCGAACGCTTTCTTCACGGGCTTCGGCAAGCACAAGCGCATCGGGCTGTTCGACACCCTCGCCGAGGAGTACAGCGTTCCCGAGGTGGTGGCGGTGGTGGCCCACGAGATCGGCCACTACAAGAAGCGCCACGTTTGGTTGAATATGGCGCTGTCGATCGGCCACATAGGTGCGATGCTGTGGATCCTGTCGCTCTTCCTCGGGCAGGAGGGCCTTTACGGGGCGTTCCATGTCACCGAACCGTCGGTCTATGCCGGGCTCGTCTTCTTCAGTCTCCTTTTCAGGCCCGTCGAGTTGGTCCTGTCAGTCCTTATGAACGTCTTCTCGCGGCGGCACGAGTTCGAGGCTGACCGTTTCGCAGCAGAGACTACCGGCAGCGGCGCGCCTCTGGTCGCCGCCCTGAAGAAGCTGGTGGCCGACAGCTTTAGCAACCCGACGCCGCACCCGATGGACGTCTTCCTGCACTACTCGCACCCGCCGGTACTCCAGCGCATCGGCGCCCTTCTGCGGCTGTCGGCGGGATCAGCGTCTCCGTCGGCGTAAGTTCGCGAAGGTTCTGAATCCGGACCGCGTCGCCACGCCGCGAGACCTTCCACAACCCGGACTCGGCCCCTCTCGCTACCGCCATTGACGGGCTCGAGGGTTTCCCCGTATGGGATCTGCACGCGAATCCCAGCTTCTCTCCATCCATGAAGGATGCGCTGAAGCAGCGCAAACGGCACCGTCTGCCGGACCCCGCGCGGTGACCGCCGGATCGGCCAGGTTGCGCGTTCCGGTAGAATCTGCAGGAGCTGTTGACACCGCCCAGGGAGGAGAGTCATGCGATTCGCCAGCATTGCCGTCCCCGCCGTAGCCGCGTTCACCGTCCTAGTCTCGGGTGCCGCCGCACCCGCCGCCGGCCAGTCGTGGATCCCGCCGTCGACTGATGAGCGCTGTCCCAGCCGGTGGGGAGCCGACGACGAGCGCGGCGCGGCCAACCACATGGGTCCCGAGACGGTGCTCAAGGCAGCGCGTCTGATACGAGAGGGGCGGGTGATCGAGCTCGGACGAGTGCTGAGAGGCTCGATGCCGCTCGGTCCCCGTCACTTCGACCTCTACATGAAGCCGACAGGCCCGAACGTGGGTTCGAACCAGCGTGGCTCGAACGAGGAACTCGTTGTTGCCGAGATGGGTCAGGTGGGCACACAGTTCGACGGTTTCACCCACCAGACGATCGGCAGCAGCCTGTACAACTGTGTCGATCAGAACGAGATCATGACGCGAGACGGGTTCACTCGGCTCGGCGTCGAGAACGTCGGCACGCTCATGACCCGCGGCGTGCTCATTGATGTGGCCGCCCTGAAGGGCGTTGCGATGCTACCCGACACGTACGAGATCACGGTCGACGACCTGCAGCAGGCGCTCGACCGGCAGGGCGTAGCGCTGGAATCGGGCGACGCGGTGCTGATTCACACCGGTTGGGGCGTGCTCTGGGACTCCGACGCGGAGCGCTTCATGGCGAGCAACCCTGGGATCGGCGTCGCGGCCGCGCAGTGGCTCGTGGAACAGGATCCCATGCTGCTCGGGGCGGACAACCAGCCGGTCGAGGTCTCGCCCAACCCGGATCCGCAGGTGTCGTTGCCTGTCCACCAGATCATGCTGGTGGTCAACGGCATCCATCTGGTGGAGCGGATGAAGCTGGACGAACTGGCCGCGGCCGGGGTTCACGAGTTCGCCTTCGTCGTCCAGCCTCTCAAGATCCAGGGCGGCACGGGATCCACCGTCGCGCCGGTCGCGATCTACTGACCTCCAGTAGCCTCGGGCTCTCCTTGTCGATGCGGTCGAGGGGCGAGTGCCGTGCCAGCACGCCAAAGGCAGCCTCCGAAGCGCCTGCCTGGCGGTCGTCCAGGGGAAGCCAAGCCTCAGCCCGGGGAGGCGACGTCGGTCAGTGGACCCGGCCAGTCCGGTGGGCTGGCACCACCTGCGGCCCTAACAGGAGAGAGTCCGAGGTAGTGGCGGCCATCCCCCTCTCCGGCACCTCCCTAAGATAAGAAGGGTTGAAAGATGCACACATGGCACTGAGCATCAAGAACGTCGAAGCTGAGCGGCTCGCAAGGGCCCTCGCGAAGGAACGGGGCACCACCGTGACCGACGCGATCATCGGCGCTCTCGAAGACGCTCTTCGGCGCACGCGGGGCCGGAGAGGGGCATCTTCGATTCGGGAAGCCATCGTGGAGATCTCTGACCGTTGTGCGGCGCTACCCGACATCGACACGAGACCGGCCGACGAGATTCTCGGATACGACGAACGAGGAGGGTTCCGCTCAACTTCAAGCCAATGCGTGAGTCGCGATATTTCCGCCACAGACTGATCGACTCGGCAAGCCCCTCTCCGATCCTGTCCGCTCCCAGAACCGCATAGGCCGGCTTGGGGGCAGGGCCGCTAGCCGACCAGATCGCGGAGAATCTCTCCGCCTACGTCGGTAAGGCGGAACTGGCGCCCTTGATATGAGTAGGTCAGTTTCGTGTGGTCGATCCCTAGCTGGTGCAGCAGCGTCGCGTGCAGGTCGTGAACGTGAACTGGCTTGTCGACAATGTTGTAGCAGAAGTCGTCGGTTTCGCCGTAAGTTTCCGCCGGCTTCACGCCCCCTCCGGCGAGCCAAATCGTGAAACAGCGGGGGTGGTGGTCGCGGCCGTAGCTTTCGTCGGTCATCAGGCCCTGGCAGTAGACGGTGCGCCCGAACTCCCCGCCCCACACCACTAGCGTTTCGTCGAGCAGTCCGCGCTGCTCAAGGTCCTTGACCAGCGCTGCCGAGGCTTGGTCGGTATCGGCGCACTGCTTGGGGAGTTGGTTCGGCAACGAGCGGTGCTGATCCCATCCCCGATGAAAGAGCTGGACG
>JAJDZN010000303.1 GCA_022824585.1 Bryobacterales bacterium
AGCGATTAAAACCACAGGCTGCTAGGCGGGGCAAAGCGCCCGAGTCCAGCGCCCGCGCCGCGAGATCGTGCTGGAAGTCGCAGACGCGCACGACCGAGGTGATATCGGTCATGCGATAGGCCCTGATCAAGTCTTGCAGGACATCGCTGGACAACGGGCTGTGCTCGGAGTCCAGAAACACCCAGTCGAGATCGGCCGTCCCGTACATCTTCGGAATCTCGCAGGTCGGCAGCTGGGACGGGGCAATGCCGACAGCGACCCGGCCGTCTTCCAGAATCCTCTACGTGTTGTTAGGTTGCATTGCTCCAACCGTCTCGCAGCAATCTTGCGATCCCTTCTCCGGCTCTGATCCGGTCAGGTGAACAGGCTCTGCACCACGGCGACGAACATCGTGCCGTAGGCAGCCGCGCTGATGAGGAGGGCGAGCCGGCGCCAAAGCGGCGGGCGTACTTCCGGCGGAAGCAGCCGCGTGTTCACAATCAGGAGTTGAACGCTGGAGAAGGCTAGGACGAGCCCGCCGACATTGCCGAGCCACTTCATCATGTCCATGGCCGTTCCCCAGCGGACAACGATCGCGTACCAGGCCGTGAAGCCGAGGAACAGGGCGTAGTAAAGGGTCCGCGCATGGTTCCGCACGAGCCCGCGGATCGCCGGACTGCCGGCCCACGCTATGTCGGTCAGCATCCGCACTAGAACCTCCGTGTTTCCCAAGTGCGTCGAGAACATCACCCAGAAGCCGTTAAGCAGGGCGAGGAACCAGAATCCATGCCAGACATTGAGCGCGAGGTATTCAGCCTGGTAGGCGCCAGCACCGATCTGGGACAGGTCCGTGCCGGGCGGCACGACGCTGGCCGCAAGGTTCACGTTGAGGAACATTCCGACGAAGCAACCGACAGCCCATAGCCAGACCTGGTCGGCGCGAGCGTATTGCCACCACCGTTTCCAGCGGGCCATGTTAGATGCGCTGGGTCGGAACACACTGCCAGTCGGGGCAACGTGAACCACGAGGGAACTTGTCGCAGACGCAATGGCTCCCGAGTGAGCGGCCATGCCAAAGCCCTTGTCCCGGAACCAATTGGAGATTGCGAGGTTGCCGAAGCCTCCCGAACCGGAGGAGGCGGCGAGCGCTCCAACCAAGGCCAAGTCAATCCCTTCGGGCAGCCCGCCGATCGAGAAGAATCCGGCGCTTGTCGACACCCAGTCCCGGAACGGAACGAACCACAGGTTGACGAACGCGAGGAATCCGAAGATGAATGCAACCATTACCCAGGACACGCGCTCCAGGGTCCGTTCGATTGTTTCGCCGAACAGAAGGATTACCAATGCGAGAGCGAGCACTCCGTAGGTCGCAACTAGAAGGGAGCCGCTGTCCTGCACGCCAGGCATGCGTCCCGCGAAGGTCGCAAAGACCGTGGCAGCGGTACCGGCCGCAAGGGCCGGCAAGCCTACTTGAGCGACGCACAGAACCGCGTAGACCGGAGCCCAAAGCCGCGGGCCTGGCCGCAGCCGCATGAATCCAGTGATGACCGGCTCTCCCGTGTACATCGTGTAGCGAACCGCTTCGAGATTGAAGAGCAGTTGCAGCAAGATCGCCAGCGTGGCGATCCAGAGCAGGTTCCGGCCGAACTGGACGCCGATGGCCGGCCCCACGAGCCACTCGCCCCCGCCAATCGAGGAGGCAAGCAGGATCGCCCCCGGTCCGATCACTCGGAAAAGATTCTGCAGGGTGAAGGGAGGGGCTTCCGGCAGTTCGCGGGTTTCCCACGGGGGCAACCTCTTCATGCGGTCCTCCGCCTAGCCGATGTCGGGCCGGGGCGCTTCAGCCTTTCTCCCGGTAACGAAGTTGCGGCAGCGAAGCAGCTTTGCGCTTGCGGTCAATCAACTCGTCATAGCGCAGCAGGGCGCCGAGATCCTCGCCTCTCAGGACAGCCTCCGTGATCCGGGTCTCAATCTCGTGCAGGCGCTCCGCAGCATCCAGGGTTTCCTCGACCCGCTCCTCTGGCACTGCGGCCACACCGTCATCGTCGCCCACGACCCAGTCCCCCGGCCTGACCGGCAGGCCGCCGCACTGAACCGGCACTTGGAGCTCGCCAAGGTACTCGGCCCCGCCCGCGTTCGGCACGACTGCTCGGGCGAACACCGGGAAGGTGTCCCGGGCAATCTCGGCGCTGTCGCGAATCGCGCCGTCGACGACGACACCGGCCAGCCCCTTCAGGCGGGCCGCGTGGGTAGTAATGCCGCCCCAGAGGGCAGTGTTTCGATCTCCGCGACCGTCAATCACGAGGACGTATTCCGGGGGGCACTCCGACAGTGCCTTGCCGACCATCAGGATGTCGCATGGATGCACGCGTGCCGTGAAGGCCGGGCCGGCCATCAAGCTTGTCGCGGACCGGCACTGGATGCCATGATCCATTGCCCCCGCCTTGCCGAGAGCATCGGACAGCAGCCCGGTGGATAACGTCAGAAAACGGCGTGCAGTGCCCGGAATCCCTTCTCTGCGTCGGGATGGTGGCGGGGGATTTCCTTTGGGTTCCATATCGACACAAAGCCGGCCGGTCACTCGGAATTGATATACCCCTGGCCCGCGGGCATCATCACCTGGGCCGGGTTGATCGCTCCGTACTTGGCCTTATTGGCCGTGATCTCGAACGCCTCGCGGACCGATTCGAGCCCGCACAGGCCGTGCGTGAGCATAGGGCCTAGGCGCACCTGCCCCGAAGCGACCAGCCGAACCGTGTGCTCTAGGTGGGCGTACGAGCTGATGTCGGGAAACAGCACGCGCAGGCTCCGCTCGCGCAGGCCGTCGACGTCGATCTCGAGCGGTTGACCGAACCAAGAGACTACTATCAGCTTGCCTCCCGATCGGACGGACTGGATCGCCTGGTCGAGAGTGCTCGACCCAGCTAGGCCCTGTCTCGGGCTGCCCCCCGCGCACTCGAATACAACGTCCGCGCCCTGACCGCCGGTGAGATCCCGGATCGCCTCTACCGGATCGTTCCTGCGAGCATTGATCGCGACGTCCGCGCCGAGCTCCAACGATATGTTGCACGCCTCGTCGCGAATGTCCGCAGTGACCACCAGCCCGGCACCCACGCTGCGCGCCGCCTGCATGCATTCCAACCCCATGCTTCCCTGGCCAAAAATCGCGACCGACTCGCCGATCTGGATACCCGCTGTCTCCACCGCGGCAAGACTGTCGCTCAGCGACTGCAGGCATGCCCCCTCGCAGTCGCTGATCGAGTCGTCGACCTGGACCAGCGCGATTTCGGGAAGCAGCGCCCTCTCCGAGAAACAGCCCGGCAGCTGAAACCCTATGATCGGCCCGGCCCGGCAAGCGATGGCCTGGCCGTCGTTGCAAAGCGGGCAATCCCCGCATGGCAGCTTCGCCCGCGCTGCCACTCGAGCGCCGGGACGGAAGCGCGACCCGGGCGGGCTTTCCAAGACGCGCGCACAGAATTCATGGCCGAAGAGCCGGATCGGCGCTTCGGTCTCCAGTCTTCTTCTGATCTCCTCAAAGGCGAGCGTGGGAATGCCGAAGGCGAGCTGTGCCTCCGTCACGCTCGGCTGAACGCAAAGGACCTCGACAAGGACGTGGCCGTCTCGCAGCTCGGGCTCGGGCACCTCCTCAAGGCGCATGTCCCCGAAACCGTAGAATTGCCACGCTCGCATCGGTCCGGCCTTTGCGGGGCCGGTTGCAGTGTATCAGTCCGTCACCAGATCGCCGCCGGCCGCCCGCGAACGCTTGTCCGCCTCCAGCCGGGAAGCGAGAAAAGCAGCAAGGCATGAGTTCCTCTCCAACCCCGAACCATTGCTCTCGGCCGTAGGCTGGGGTGACGAACGGGCCACTGGCAGTATCAGGCCCGGCCCAGATTCTGGGCCAGCTGGAAATCGGAGGCTTGGGATCGAATGGCGTACCAAGGCGCAAGCCCGGGGCAGCCACAAGGGCCGACCGCGGCTGGGTCAGGTATCGGACCAGCGGAGATGAGCCGCGGGCGGGCGAGGTTGACCTCGGCGCGGCCGCGGTCAGATCACGCGCTTTGTTGGGCTCTAGACGGGGCCAAGCGCTCGATCCAGTGCCTCCACGAAGAAGTACTCGCCCCACATGACCGACTCGCCGACACCGAGGCCTAGATTGAGATGGTAAATCCCTTCCTTGAGGATTCCCTCCCAGCCCTGGGTCTCAGAAGCGAGGTACGGCGGCTGCGCGAGCGTCAGCAGGACACGGCGGGCCGCTTGGTCGTAGAGCAAGCCCTTGGAGCGGTCCGCGCTCAACTTCGCGAGCCGAAATAGGCCAGCCGCGGTAATGGCCGAGGCGGAAGTCTCGTCCCGCCAATCCTCTTTGGGCGCGTCAAAGTCCATCGGCGTCACGCCGTTGGCGGGTACGTTTTGCAGAAAGTAGTCGGCGCAAAGCTCGGCCGTTTGCAGGAACCGCGGATCGCGCACCAACTTGTAGGCCGACGTAAAGCCGTAGATCGCCCACGCCAGGCCGCGTGCCCAGCACGAGTCCGACCGCCAGCCCTGCTGGGTCGACTGCCGCAAGAACTCCCCGGACTCCAGGTCGTAGATGCCCTCGTGAGAAGAGCTGCCATCGCCGCGCACTAGCACCCGCGCGGAGGTGAGGCTGTGCTGCATGGCGACATCCATCAGCTGAGGGTCGCCGGTGCGCAGGGCCGCGTAGAAGATGATCCCCACGTTGGCCATGATGTCGATGAAGATCGATTCCGGCCCCATGAACGAGGACATGTACCGGCCCTTCTGCTTGAAGCGCAGCGCCAGCGTGCGACCGGCCTGAATCACGATGGCATCGAGATCGGGATTCCCGGTGAGCTTGTACCAGCGGTGATACGTCGACAGGAAGATGAAGCCCAAGTCATGGACATCGCGGTCCATCTTGCGGGGCTCGAGAGGCTCGGTGTACCGCTGCGCCAGCTCCATCCACTCGGGGCTGCCGGTGCGTTTGGCAAAGATCCACATCATGCCCGGCAGAAAACCGTCGCACCAGTGGGTCCAAGCCGGCTTGTCGTGGCGCCAGCGACCCTGCTCTGTGTACATCGGGTAAAAGTCGGGGTCACGGTGGACGGTGGAGCGCACTTGCCCCTGAGCAAATCTCAGGGCCCGCTCGAACACTTCGCGGGAGCTATCGAGGGAGGTCACTTCGAGCATGAAGCTGTCCAGTGTATCACCAAGGTTTCCAGGCAAGGACTGCCGTTCCTCACCTGAGGTGACCCCTGTTTCCAAGGCTCGACAGTGCGCTGTGGAGCCGCAATGAGAAGCCCTTGGTGCCTCCTGCTGTGAACGAGCAGGCGAGACGCCTGCTTCAGACTGGATACTCGTTTTGAGGCGGGTGACGAATAACGCGCCGGCCTAGTGGAGGCGACAGAGTCACAGCGAGTCTACAGAGACCCGGTCCATACATGGCTCTTCGCGAACGCGCTGGACAAACGGCGAGTTGGGACGCGCCAGTCGCCGAACAACCCGAGCGTGAAGACGTCGTTCGCCGTCGCGATATTCTCGCTGTCCGATGCCTATCGTCGTTCGCGGTCGTTCCGCAAGCTCGCCGGTTCGTTCGGAAACCTAGTCCGGTCCATGAGCCGAGACCCCGGCGCTTGGCCGCCGGCCAAGTGGACCACTCGGGGCTGATGTGCCCGATCGTGCAGCGCTCTCCGCCCTACGCGAGGTTGATCCGTTTCAGATCGATCTTTTCGTCGTCGAACACCCCGAGGCCGAAGTTGGAGGCCAGCTCGATGTGCTCGACTTGGGCATTGAGCCACCGGCTGTCCTCGTCGGGTTTCAGCAGGGCGATCGGGGCCCTCCCGACTTCGACCCGCTTCTTGTCGATCGCCTGCCAGCCGGTCTTGTCGAGCGCGACGGGATCTGTGCCAAAGTACATCGTCTTGTGTTCCCAGGTGTACTGCCCCACGCTACTGCCCGGTCCGCCGTGGTATGCGGCCTTCACGCCGTCGAGAATGTGCAGCACCACCTTCTCTCGAATCACCGGCAGGTCCACAACAGCCGGGATGAAGATGCCGCAGACATTCGCAGTCGTCGTCGCGTGGCTACGACTGACGTTGTTCACCAGGCCATGCGACATGTTCTTGAGGGCAAGGGTTACGCCAGCGGACTGATGATGCTTCACCACGCAGAGGTTGATGACTTTGTTGACCTCTTTGGTCAAGAACCTGGCGACGTACGACCGCCGGGCGTGCGCGTCACTCAAGTCGTACTCAGGCGCATAAGCCGGGTGCACCAGCGGCATCTCCATGTAGACGTCCGGATCGTATCCGTCCATATCGAGCTGGATCCTCGGATTGGTGGGCGAACCCGAGGTCCAGCGGACACCCTCCGGCAGCCATTCCACGAATCCGGCCCTCTGGAACTGGTCACCGTAGCGGTCGTAGGCTACGATGTCGCGCCGCGGGATACCGACGGCCTCCAATGCCCGGATGATGGGGTGCAACACTTCCGGGGCGGAGATCACGTGAGGCATCCCGACCGGGTTGAGCTTGATGCCGACGACATCGCCGAGCTGGAAGAACTTTCGCCAGGCGTCGAGCGGAATCCCCGCGCCCGTGAGTTCCCGCATCCCGCGATCGATCATCTGCTCGACCGGATCGGCTTGGTAGGTGCCAGAGACGATGCTGTTGGGATGGTGAACCGCAACGACGCGCCCCGGATACGGACCTGGAATACCTGGCGTCCCCTCATTCGGAGCTCCCGGACCCTGTGCGCGGGCCATTCGCGCCGGCAGTGACGCAAGGGTCGCGGCGACGGAGGCTGCGAGGATTTCTCGTCGATCAAATGCCATGGTGCCTCCTCGTTGACAAGAGTGCCTGTGCGCTACCCCCCGCGCTGCGATTGAGAGCAGCCGGGATCGTTCGCCAGGTCACCGCCGGTCTTGATGATAGCGGGTCCAACTGCGACATTGCCGTCCATTCACTCATTGGCCTCGACGGAGGGGTGGATCGGAGGGCTACGGAGCCGGCAAAGCCGGCATTCCGTCAGTGCTCGAGGGCCCGGGAGGTCGCTTCGACACCAGCCAAAAACTCCCGCAAGCTCCTCTCGTCTGGAAACTCCAACGCCCCGGACCGGTAGTACGCGACCTCTTGGCGCCATCGCCCTCGAATCGCCTGCCGGGCGGGACCGATGCGGACGGGCTCTCCGTCGCGATGAAAATAGATTGGGTTAGTGTGCGCCTGCACGACGGGTTCCCCCTCTAGGGTCCGAGCGGTGACACGTGCGGCGAGCCAAGAACTCTCGTGCAGTTCCAGCCGAAAGTCGAGTTGCTGGTCCTGCCCTGCCCCGTCACCGCTCTTCTGCGCAACGATCTCTCCGTTGCGCACGATCTCGATGCTCTCGATCGGCCGGAAATACGCAGCTCTCGCGCTCCCCTGGACCTCGCGAGAGTCTTCGTTCCATACGGTGAGGTCGCCCGGAGACTGGCCGTCAACCGAGAATTCGAGCAGGGGGCCGTTCGTCAGCACGACCGCGCCTCGGCGGACCCCGGCTGCCCATGCGGCATACGCGGACTGGCCCGCTTCGGCTCGCACCAAGGCCCGTTCCGGACCCAGTAGCGGCAGCGCCCTAGGCCAGGACGCGAATCGGGAGAGATTCGCCGGGAAGTCACTGCCCGCGAGACCCACGACTCGGAAGCCAGCGTTGAGCAGCTCGTACCATTCGTCGGTCTTCAGCACTCCGAACTGGAACACCTCCACGAAATCAATCGCATCGTGGACCAAGTTCATCAGGAGCGTCGAGTTGGGCTGGCTGCCGTAGAAGTGCGCAAAACCCGTTAGCGCTCCGAGTCTTCGCCCTTGGGCGAAGAGTACCAGGGGATTGGGAAACGCCCGGAGAGAGTTGGCGTATTCCAGACCGATGCTGAGTGGCTCGATCATTCGGCTCGGACCCAGGAACAGGGTGTGGCCGTAGAAGCGGCTGCGCGATTCGTGCCCCGACCGAATCGAAAAGCCGTCACTCCTCGCTTCGGCCTCTTCCCCGAACCCCCACTGCATGGCGGCATGCTGTTGCCGCTGGAGTTCCAGGAAGTTGGCTACCGCGAGGTCTTCGGCCTGCATCCATCGCAGGAAGATCGGGTCGTCTTCCTGGGCGCGCACGAGATGGATATGGTCGTCCCCTGCGAGCCACTGCTCTTGACGGCCCGGGGCAATCGGATCGAGGTTCAGAGTGATTTCGGAATCCTCGCCGAATTCCAGCGAGAACGACTCCTCGGCCGGCCGGAAGAAGGTGCCGTGGTACGCCTCGATCCGGTATCCGTCGGAGGCGGGCAAGTTGAAGCTTGCCGTACCTTCGAGCAGGACAAAATGGGAACTGTCCCCAGCGGTGACTTCCAGCACGCGCGAGTCGTCCGCCCGACGCCAGATGCGCTCCCGGTAGAACAGGTCGGGACGCAACGGCAGCATCGCATCGACCGGACTCAGCCGGAATTCGCGGTCTCCCTTGAACAGGTAAACGCGTACCGGAATCGGCTCGCCCGTGTCAGACCGCCGGGCGGTCACGTGAAGCTGGACTGCGTGGCGAGGGAAGAGGGATTCGACCTGCTCAAAACACGAGACCATCGCGGCCAGACCGATCGCGCCC
The DNA here is from genome assembly GCA_022824585.1 of Bryobacterales bacterium. Classification (GTDB taxonomy): domain Bacteria; phylum Acidobacteriota; class Terriglobia; order Bryobacterales; family UBA6623; genus VXMF01. The sequence goes on from JAJDZN010000303.1 coordinate 8,596, forward strand.
AAGAAGCCGGCGCGCATGGCAATGGAGCGTCTCACCTGAAGGCCCTTACCGGTAGCACGGCTGTTGCTGAGACGCCCGCCGCATCAACGGGAACCGTCACAGGCGCTCCGTCGGGATGCTGGCCGCCCCGTAGAGCTGTCCAGCCTTGATCGTGGCAACGGGTTGCAGCATTCGGTGGCCTGTCCGCGTTGCTCCAAGGGCGTCTACCAAGCGAAACTGCCCGTCCTCCAGCGAGAAGACAGCGATGTCCGCCTCGGCACCCTCTCGCAGCGTTCCGAGTTCGTTCAACCGTCCGAACACCTGCGAGGGATTCAAGGTGACTCTCCGAATGGCCTCCTCTAGGGTCAGGCCTAGGTGCAGGAACTTGGAAACGGTCGTCGCCAAGTCGAACACCGGACCATGCACGTTGAACTGATGTACGTCGCTGGAAATCGTGCCGGGTAACAATCCCTGCTCCATGGCTGTTTCCGCCGTGTCAAAGGAGAAGCTTCCCGCACCATGTCCGATGTCGAGGTGGATGCCCGAAGCGACGCCCGAGAGAACCTCGTCATGCACCCGGCCATCATCATCGAGGATCCCGCCTTCCCCGCCTCGAAAACCGTGGGTGATCACGTCACCGGGCTTCATGAGTGACAGGATTTCCGGCACCGTGGAATGCGAGCCGCCGATATGGACCATAACCGGCAGTCCGGCCGCATCGGCAGCCTCCCGGGCACGTCTCAGCACCTCGAGATCGTGGTTCCCGGCTATGTTGCGAGTCAGTCTGACCTTCATTCCCACGATTACGTCCCGATGCCGTTCGATGGTCTTCGCGGCGAGGGCAGTATTGGCGTAGCGCAGGTCAAGCAACTCGCCCCACGGATTGTCCTGCGACAGGGTTGACTGTCCGACCACCGAGATGTTCAGGAGAGCGAGGATGCGGGTGTCGGCGGTGTTGATGACGTACTTGCGGAGCCCAGGGAACGTATGGGCACCCGCTGACCCCGCGTCAATTGCCGTGGTGACGCCCTTGGCGATGCAGTTGGGGTCCGCTGGGATCCCCAAGGGAGCGACACCGTCATAGACGTGGACGTGGATATCGATCCAGCCTGGCGTCACGATTCGGCCCGATGCATCAATTACGTGGAGCGCGTCGCTCTCCGGGATCGATTCCGCTATCTGGGCGATCTTCGATCCTGAAACCGCGATGTCACGAGGAGCGGAGAGTCCTTGGGACGGATCAATCACCCGGCCGCCCTTGACGACTAGCGAGTAGCGGTAGGATCGGCCCCTGCTTTGCGCATGAACGATTTGGTTCGGGAGGGGGCTGGCGACACCGACAACCAGCGGCCCGAGAGTGCGTCGGACGAATCTTCGGCGAGTGTGCATGGTAGCCAGCCGTCGTGCGGTTGGATTATAGGATGCTTGTGTCGTCGGCTTCGCGAGAAAGGCTGCATGTTCCGCGTCCGGCCCGGCACCTCACGCTCCATTCAGCCCGCCCTGCGCGGCACAGCCGCTCGCTGCCCCACAGATTGACCTCCAAGCCCACGCTGTCCGGCCCCAATGACTTCACGGACTTCACCACGGCAGGGGCCAAGCGGCTTCAGTGCTGACGGGCTGGCCGAATGACAAGCTGGGATGCGCTAGTCGCTGAACAGCCCGAACGTGAACACATCGTTCGCCGTCGCGATGGTCACGTACTGTTTGCCGTCGGCTGTGAAGGTCATCGGCGAGGCATAGAGGGTGTTGCCCATGGAGAAGTGCCAAAGCACTTCGCCCGTTCGCGCGTCCAACGCGACCAGCGCGCCATCGTCGTCGCCGGTGAACACGAGGCCACCCGCGGTCGAGACCGTGCCGGCCCACATCGTCGCCGGGCCGGTCATCTTGTATTCCCAGCGAATCTCTCCGGTCACCGAGTCAAGCGCCCGCAAGTAGAACTGTCCTGGCTCCGAGGGGATTTGTTGGCTCCCGCCGCCGCGAAAGCCGCTCGACGGCACGGGTTCCTTGGCCGAGCCGGTATAGATGTCGCACATCTCGAGCGTGACGACGTAGAGCAGCCCGATCTCGGGATTGATCGACGGCGACATCCAGTTCGTCGCCCCGCGCACCGACGGGCAGACTTTCACTCCGGCCGGCGTCGGCTCAAGGCCGGGGACTTCGATCGGCCGCCCGTTCTCATCGATCCCGGTCGCCCAATCGAGTCGCTCGACGAACCGCGTCGCCTGCAAGTACTCGCCCGTCTCGCGATCGAGCAGGTAGTAGAAACCGTTGCGGTCGGCGTGCAACATCAGCTTGCGCATCTTGCCGTCGTACTCGCGATCGACGAGGACGAGTTGCTCGTTGGCGTCCCAGTCGTGAGTATCGTGCGGAGTGAACTGGAAGTACCACTTCATCTCGCCGGTGTCGGCGTCGAGCGCGAGGACCGAATTGGAGTACAGGTTGTCGCCGCGCCTGCGGCCGCCGTAGAAGTCCGGCCAGGGGTTGCCGGTCGGCCAGTAGATCAAGTTCAGATCCGGATCGTAGGAGCCGGTGGTCCACGTGGGAGCGCCTCCCCACTTGGACGGGAACCCGCCCCACGTCTCTGAGCCCGGCTCGCCTTCGGCTGGAACCGTCCAGAAGCGCCAAAGCTCCTCGCCGGTGTCGGTTGACAGTGCCGCGACGAACCCGCGCTGTCCAGTCCCTCCGCCGGCTGTGCCGACCAAGACCTGTCCTTTCACAATCAGCGGGGCGAGCGAAGTGTAGTAGCCCTCCTCGTACGAAGCGAACTCGCGCGTCCAGATCAGGGCTCCCGTGAGCCGATCCAGCTTCACCAAATGGCAGTCCGCGGCCAAGAAGAAGACCGCGTCTCCCCACAGCGCCGCTCCGCGGTTCTGGGCCCTGCGCGGGGCTTCGGCCACATAGGTCCAGATCCGTCGGCCCGTTCCGGCGTCGAGCGCATGCAATTCGTTCGTGTTGGTCAGATACATCACCCCGTCGTAGACAAGCGGAGTGGTCTCGAGCCGGCGCGCGCCGGGGACGTGATAGACCCACTCCGTCACCAGCGAGCCGACGTTTTCGCGGTTGATCTGATCGAGCGAGCTGTGCCTCAACGAGGCGTAGTCGCCGGAGTAGGTCAGCCAGTTGTCGCCCGCCCCTTCGAGAATGGCGGCCTCATCGATCTGGCCGATCGCGGCGGAGGAGAGCACGAGAGTGCAGAGAAGGAGTCGCATCTATCTGGGGGCCTGTCGGCTAAGGAACGCGACCAAGTCGCGCACCAGGTCGTCCTCGAGGCGAGTCGCGACGTCCCGAGGCATCCAAGACCCGCCCTCAAAGCGCAGTCGCTCAAGCTCGTCGCCGCGCAGCAGGTGCAACCGTCCAGAGGAGTCAAGGACTTGCGCGGAGAAGTTCGTGTGGTTCTTTACCACGGCTCGAATGTTGCCGTCGAGCGTCGCCGCCTCGAAACCGGCGGTGATCCGGGCGTTCGGGTCCAGTAGCGCTTCGCGGATCTGATCGATGCGTCGACTCGCGCCGATACGGGAGAGATCCGGCCCGAGGAGTCCGCCGCGGCCGCGGATCCGATGGCATTCGACGCATCCGCCCGCGCCGAAGAACAGCGCTTCTCCCGCGGCAGCGTCCCCATCCACGTTCGACTCGACCGCCGGCGCGCTCAGGCTGCGAATGAAGCCGACGAGGTTCCAAACCTGTTCGTCGGGAAACGAAAACGGCGGCATGTCCGCTCCGGGCACTCCCTGCTGGATGGATTTGAACAACTGTTCGTCGGCGGCGCGCCGCACTTCGCGGCCGTCGACCAGGTTGGGGCCGATGCCGCCTTCGCCGTTCGTTCCGTGGCACGCGGCGCAGGCGTCGAGAAACTGGGCCTTGCCTGCCTCGACGGCTTCTGGAGCATAGTCGGCGGCGAAACAGACGACGCCTGTCAGCGCGGTCAGAATCCAAAGCCTCACTGCGTGGGCATTATATCGGCTCCCTGATCCAAACATGCAGCCCATAGGCACTGGCTGGCAGTCGGATGATGGGGCCGCCGACGCGACTCCGGTCTGGGATTCCCGGCTTGGCCATCCCAATGCATCGACCGCAGCCTAGGCTGGCCGATTGCACGCTACCGCCGCCAGGCGATGAACACAGGCCCTAGCCCCACCAAAGCTCGTCGGCGGGCTTCTGGCGCCGCAGGAAATCCTCGTTGATGTCAAGCCCCAGTCCCGGCTTCTCGGAAACGCACAAACGTCCGTCGCGAACGGCGGGCGGCTCCCCTTGGGTCATCTGCTCTCGCAGCCTGCCGGGCCGGCCGAGCCAGCTCTCCGAACGATAGAAGTTCTGGATCGCCATCGACAAGTGCGCCGAAGCGTAGGTGCGCACCAGCGTGCCCACGTTGTGCAGCGCCACCGGCGTCCGGGTCAATGCGGCGTAGTCCGCGATCTTGCGGCAGCCCGTGATTCCTCCGGCAAAGGAGACGTCCGGGTGAATGATGTCGACCGCTTGGGCGTCGAGGAACGGCTTGAACTCGCGTAGCAGCTCCAGCTTCTCGCCGGTCAGCAGCGGCACGCGGGCCGCTCGCTTCAACTCCTTCCATGCGTCGGAGTAGCGTGTGTTCAAGGCGTCTTCGACGAACATCAGCCCGAGGTCTTCGACCGCCCTGCAGACCCCTATGCTGCTCGGCGTGTCGAACTCCCCGTGGCAGGCCACAGCAATGTCGAAGGCGTCGCCGGCAGCCTCCCGAACGTTCGCGTAGCCTTGATGCGTCTTGCGCAGCTCCTCGGAGCGGAGCGTCGGATGGTAGGGCTTCTCGATCCGGAATGCCTGGTCGAGATTGAGCTTGAAGAAGTCGAACCCTTCGGGCTGCTCCTTCATCTCGGCGACCCAATCGCGGCAGGCCGACTTGTCGTGCATGTCCCGCAGGCGGTCGCCGTGGGAATACATCGGGCACCCGTCGCGGAAGGGGCCTCCGAGCAGCTTGTAGACCGGCTGGCCGGTGATCTTGCCCGCCAGATCCCACAGCGCGATGTCGATGCCGCTGACGGTGCCGGTCAGGGACGTGTAAGGATGCTGCACGGCCGTCATGCGGTAGAAGTGCTTTTCGATGGACAGCGGGTCGGCGCCCATCAACTGAGCCAGTCCGTTCGGATGACGCCCGCCTCCGAACGCGGCGGGAAGGGCCAAGTGATCGATGTGCGCGCGGGCCATCGCAGAGTTGGTCCCGGTCTCTCCGTAGCCGACCAGGCCGGCGTCGGTCTCGATCTTGACTAGGCAGCCGTCAAACTGAAAGTCGAGCTGCATCGCCTTGATGGCGGTGATCTTTACCTGGCCTTCGAAGGGGGCGGCGAGGGCGCGGTAGTTCGCCATCCAAGCGCCGGCGGGAGCGGCCAGCGCGGCTCGTAGGAGTGTTCTGCGGGTGATCATTCGTTCGAAGTGGCCCGGCAAGCTCGCCCTGGCGCACTGCCCATCCACGATACCCGTATCTGCCCAATACTGCTCAGCCCAATCAGGAATTCGACTTCAATCCCGGGCGGGAAACGAGGTGGCGGTTAAAGAACCGCGGTTGCTTCGAGCGGTCGACGGTCCTCGGGTCCCCTGCTTTCGGACGGATCTGGGTCGCGTGTCCTCCAGCCCTTTTCGTCTGCGCAAGATTGTGGCGTTCGCATTTCGGGTAGAGGTTCGGACGAGCCCACCCTCCGCCTTGTTCTTGGGTGCGCGACAATTCTGTGAAACCTAAGCTGCGGCCCGGTCTTCCCAGTAGTCTGCAAAGCGATTGGAGATCTGTGCGCAGCGGAGGGCGATGATCGAGTTGGCACCGTCGACGGTCCAGAACATACCTGAGCGCTTTAG
>JAJDZN010000323.1 GCA_022824585.1 Bryobacterales bacterium
CGCCGGCGCCGGCAGCGGCGCGGCGTCGCCTTCGGGACCCGCGCAGCCGGTCGCGATTGCCCCGCCGGAGGGGCTCGCCCGCCCGCCGCAGGACGAGGTTGGCCTTGCTCCGCGCCCGGCGCGGATGCTGCCGCTTTCGGCCAAGTCAGAGGACGCGCTGAGGGAACTCGCCGAGCGGTATCTGGCGTGGCTGGACGAGCGGAGCGGTGAGATCTCGCCGGAGGCTGGCGCAACCGATTCGCTGCTCTCCGACATGGCATGGACGGCCGGCGTGGGGCGGAGCCATCTCGCATACCGCGCCGCCGTGGTGTTTTCGGACGCCGCCTCGTTGCGGGATCGGCTGACCGCGCTCGCCGAGGCGCCGGGCGGACCGGAGCCGCTCAACGTAACGAAGGTGGCCTTCGTCTACCCCGGCGAGGGCGGCCACTGGGCAGGCACGGGCACGGCGCTCCACGAGACCGAGCCGGTGGTCCGGGCCGTGCTCGACCGTTGCGAGGCGGTGTTTCAGGACGAGTGGGGCAAGTCGCTGTTCAATGGGATAATCGCCCGCGCCGGATCGGCTGGGGCTCCCGACCACGGCGCATGGCCGGGTCCGACGCTCTATACGCTCGAATGCGCGCTCACGGCGCTGTGGGCAAGCGTTGGCGTCCGTCCGAGCGTGGTGGCTGGGCACGGCGCCGGCGAGATCGCGGCCGCGCAGGCGGCCGGGGTGTTCGGTCTGGAAGACGGGCTGCGACTTGCCGCTACGGGAGAGGATGCGGAGGCACTGTTGGAGGGCATTTCGCTCAACACGCCGTCCCTCAGCTTAATGAATGGCCGCTCCGGCCGGTTGGTAGAGCCCGATCAAGCACTGGATGGTGCGTACTGGCTCCGTCAGGCGGCGGGCGCTCCGCTACCGCTCGGCAGCGTCTCTGGAGCCCTGGCCGACCAAGGCGTGGAGGTGGTCATCGAAATCGGCCCGAACGTCGTCCTTGCGCCGCTGATGCCGGAGGCGTGGCCGAAGACGGCGCAACGCTCTGCGCCGCCAACCGAGCTGTCGAGTCCGAGACGGCCAGGGCAGCGCCAAGCGCGGACGGCGGGCGACGCCTGCGGTGGCATCGTGGACGCGGTCGCCGAGATTTACGAGGCAGGGTTGCCGATCGATTTCGCGGGGCTGTTCGCTGGCGAGACACGGCGCCGTATCGCCTTGCCCTCCTATCCGTTCCAGCGTCGGCGATACTGGCTCCCCAAGCCTGTGGCGCACACCGCCGCAGCGGATTGATCGCACAACCGCGCGCCCGTCCGCGGCGCTGGCCTTTCTGGCCAAGGCGGTGTTCGCTGTCCCCACGACCCGGGCGCTGGTCGAGCGGCTGTGCAACGACCCGACCCTGGGTCGGCTGTGCGGCTGGGAGACGGTCGGCGCGGTGCGCAGCGATGCGACCTTCTCGCGGGCCTTCGCCGGCTTCGCGACCAGCGAGTTGGCTGGGCGCTTGCACGAGGCTTTGGTCCGGCGGACGCTGAAGGAGCACCTGGCGGGGCGCGTCTCACGCGACTCGACGGCGATCCCGGCGCGCGAGCGGCCGGTGTGTAAGTCCAAGCCAGTCGAGCAGAAACGCAAGCGCGGCCGACCGCGCAAGGGAGAGCAGCGCGCGCCGCAGCCGACGCGCTTGCAACGGGGGGCAATGACGTTGGAAGTGCTGCGCAGCGAGCGAGCCCGCGGCCTTTGGGAGCTGCGGCAGAGCGCTGGCAGAGCTGGGTGTCGATGTGGTTGTCGCGGTCGGCCCGGGCGCGCCGTTGGAAAAGATGCTGCCAGCAGCGGTCGGCAGTTCCCCCTCGCCGGTCGTCATTTCGAGTCTTGGACAGTCGCCGGATCGCGAGGCGAAGCCAACGTCGAGGCCAAGCGGCGGCTTCGTGGACGCTGTAGCCGGGGCCTACGAGGCGGGGCTCCCGGTGTCCTTCACAGGGCTCTTCGCCGGCGAGACCCGTCGCCGGGTTTCGCTGCCGGACTACCCGTTCGAACGCCGACGTCACTGGATCAAGACCCAGGAACGACAGATTGAGGCCCGGACCTAAGACAGTTTGTTGCCGTTGAGAAACTCGCGAACCGCCGCGGCACATTCTGACGGCCTCTCAAGCTGGAGAAGATGCGTCGTCTCAGGAATGAAATCGTAGTCCACCTTCATAGCATTGCTGAGATCGAAGGTTGGCAAGTATGAATAGGGAAGTGTCGGGTCAGCTCCGATAACCTTGGTCGGACAGGAGAGCAAATCCAAATCTATGAGCGGAAAGAAACTTCGCGCATAATCCGTAAGTTGCGCTTCGTATTCGGGGGGGCACCGAAGCTCATACCCGTTCCCGCCCGCCATCGGCCGAAGTGTTGTGTGTGCCGCAAGTTCCCGAACACCGGGAACCACGCGCGAGAATGTTGGCACATAGCGAAGAAAGTCGGCAAACTCTTCTCGGGTCTTGAAGCGGTTCCCGCGCCGCCGGGTGCTTGTGGCCACTCTCTCGGCGGCCGCGAGCAGGTCCACCTGACTCGCGCCGGGCTTGCATATAGGTGGATCGAACAGAACCAGAGCCGAATAGAGATCAGTAAAGGACAGTAGAGGAATAATCGTAGACAGAGAATGAAAGACGCCGATCGTCGGTTTGTTCCCGTAGACACGCTCGATCGATTCAAGAATGCGGTCGTGGTCGTGAATCAGGGTGGGAACATTGTGGTCATGCAGCCCGTCAACCGTATTCCAACCATGGTTTCTCAGGTCGTAAACGACTAACTCGTAGTCGTCTGCAAGCAATGACCAGAAAGGATAGTAGAGATCGATTGCAAGACCATTGCCGTGGCTCAGAACCAGCCGCGAGCCCGACGTATTGCCGTGCTGGCGCAGGGTGGCGACGACGTGGTCGCCAAGCCGTACGTCACATGCCGAAAGCGGCTCGGGCACGTCCCAGGCGGCTTCTGTTGTCATGGCAGGATGATCCGCTCCCGCTCGGCGTCATTGCACGGGCCGGAATGTACCTCTATGCTATCGAACCTACCGTCGCGCCAGAAACCCCACGGCTCCCGAATTGGGAGTGGCGGGTCCACAGCGCTGCCTGTTCGGCTCCTCCCGGCAGGGCGGCTCAGCTGCCAGACCTGTGCAGGCTAGGGCCTTGCGGTTTGTGCCCCCAACGCTGGCCGCGCCGGAGCGCCCGGCGGAGTCGCTTTCGTTGAGCATTGGTGCCCCATCCGGGCGCGGCTAGTCCGCGCTCAAACCCTCCGCGCTCTGCGAACCAACGCGCGCAAGACCTTGCGCCTAGTCCGCCCACGCCAAGAGCCGGGACACGGAAAATCAGTCGTGCCTCGCTCCATCCGAGCCGCTGCATACGCTACAGAGTTCATTGCTGATTACAACCGCGATCAATGCGAATCCTGCGGCACGTGACGCAGCGCGTTGCTTTGACGCTGAGATGTGGGTGCCGCCGTATGTTATCGGTCGCCCGACCGGGGAGGATGCCTGTGAGGGTGTCCGATCGCGGCACGCGGTCAGCTGGAACGCGCGTCGATAAATGCTACGACGTCGTTAAGATTCTCGAACTGGCTGCAGTCGTCCGCGGCCAAGCCGAGGTCAAATTCGCTATTGACCAGTTTGAAGAAGGATATCGCATCGACTGAAGATATGCCGAGGCTGTTGAAGGCGGCGTCGAAGTTAAGCTCGTGATCCACGTCGAAACTGTCAGTGACCAGCGCGGTCAATCGTTCTGCTGTTGATGGCATTGGGGTGTTCTCCTTCGGAAACGTTGGTATACGAAGCTTCGCGCAAGGAATCGCGGCACCGCAGCAGCCGAGATCTTACGAAGCAACGCAATATAGCATACAAACACTTCTGAAGTCGGCGCAACTAGCGATCCGTCACCGTTAACGCAGGGGCCAAGGGTAGAGTGAACCGGCATTCCACATCCCCACGCAGAGGCGGTCAAGGCACCTCCGCAGGGTTTGCATCCCGAGCACCATCGCTTGCAGGCGCACGCAGGCCCGCCAAGGCACCTCGTTGCCTGGACAGGGCCGCCGCTTGCTGGGCCGCCGGCCCACCATGCGAGCCAGCAACACCACCCAACTGCGGATGTCGGTCCCGAACGGTCTTCCGGGCTCCGCCGGCGGCCGCAACTGACGGCGCTCGACGAACGCCCCGATCATCTCCCGCTCGTCCCCGCGCAGCAAGTCCTGAGCCGGCGTCTCCAGCGCATCCCGCGCATAGGGCGCCAGGCTGAACACCTGCCACGCCGCGATCGCGCGGACCGGCGGCAACGCCAGCCCCAACTGCTCCGCCAACCGCGGCAGGGCCTTGCGCGCCGAAGCCGCACACAGCTTCCCAAGGGGGTTGCGCCAGCCGTCCCGCTCGCACAACTCGGGCGCCAAGCCCGCGCTCGAGAAGCTGCCCTGCCGCAACGCCCGCTGCAGCCACTGCACCGTCTCCGGCTTCAGCATGCGGAGCCCAATCCGCACTCTTCCGTCTTACAGCCCCCTGTGTTAACTGTGTGCAATCGCTAGCCGGCGCAATCCCGTACTTCTTCCGATCAGAAACGAACGTGCCTCTGACACATGCGCCGATACCTAGCACCGACCTCGGGTCGCTGCCAACTGCGCGAGCGTTCCCTCGCACCAGAAGGTGTCCGAATGATGCACCTGAAGGCAATCTTCGTGGGTTCGTCCAGCCGTTCGCGGGATCCTCGGCAGGCGAGCCACCGAGGCTGCCGTGCCGAACCGGCGACCTGCTCGCAGTGACCAACTCGCGACTGTCACGACCGGAGCGCTGAGCGGCAGTGTTTCACCGCCCGCCCTGCCGTCTTGCGCGTAGCCTCTCAGAGGGCTGGTTACACTAGCTCAAGCCAACGCACTTCGCGAACGCTGGCGCGAGGAGGATCCGATCGTGAGTAGGGGCCGTGCACTTCAGGCAGTCATTCTCGGCCTGGGCCTGAACATGTTGCTTGGATTCGCGAGCATCGCGCTGGCGTGGGCAATTTTCGGGCCGGAGGGAGCATTCCAGGGCGGGACCACCGTAGCCAGCTTTGCCTGGTGCGCGTTTGGATGCGGTGTCGGACTGGCTGCGGGCGTGATCGTTGGTCGCGTGACATCGGCCGTCGCCAGGCAAGCCCCCCGATTGCCAGTGTTCGTACTGGCTGGCCTCCTTCTGGTTATCGGCCTCGGGAGCGCCGTCTTGCGATTGGGTGCTGAGCCGAAGCCTCTGCCCGAGGGAATGTCCGTTGGAGACCTGACGTTCTTCGAGGTCGGCGAGGTAGCCACAAGTCCCGCTTGGTACTCCTTCGCAGCGCCCGGCATCGTAGTGCTAGGGGTGCTGATAGGAGGGCGAGTCCTTCGCAGATAGGCCCTGACGCTAGCTCGCTCTGACGATATCGACCGGCCAACCCGCCACTTAAATTGATCGCCCCTGGCCGTCCGGCACGCTTGAATCCTGCTCTGGAGTGACCGCGGTCTCGATCACACCGTCCCCCCACATCCGGCCCGGCTGCAAGAAATCGGCCGCCTTCCCCCAGCAGGATCTTTAGCTGCCGTTCTCGGAATCGATCGGCTCTCGTCGGAGACGCAGTCAATTGATCGCGGCGTTAGCGACCGACAACCGGGAACCGCCTCGCGCAGCGTTGGCCCGCAACTGCCAACGACACCAACCTGATGCCCGCGGCAGACTCTCGAAGATTCCGCCTTACGTCCAACCGATGCACTGCACTATGGACTAGAATTCTCATCCGGCGCAATGTATAGTGTAGGTGCCGTACTTGTGGCCCTGCCGACAGCAGTTCGCCGCAAGCGATTGGCGCCATCCCAAGGGTCAGGCTTGACATTCGCGCCAACACTCGCGCTGCTGCTGCAGGCTGTTGCCGAAGAGGCTGCCGAAGCGGACTTGACCGCAGCCGAAGAGGTCTCGGCCGCGGTCGAGCAGTCCACGCTCCTCAGTCTGTTGCTCGATGTCGGCCCGGTCGGCTTCACGGTGTTCGCGATCCTTGCCCTGATGTCGATCCTGTCTTGGGCCCTGGCGTACTCAAAGCACCGCGCGCTCTCGTCAAGTGCAAAGGCCAACATGTCTTTCCGCAACGCCTTCCGCCGGGTCGGCAAGCTGGCAGAAATCAACGCCGCCTCGGAACAGTTTCGCCCGGCGCCGCTGGTGACGGTCTTCGACCACGGCTACAAGGAGGTCGCGCGGCAAGTCAACACGTATGGCCAGATCACCAACCCCGCCTCGATCGAGCGTTCGCTGGCCCTGGCAGCCAGCGAGGAAACGTCGCGGCTGCGAAAGAACCTCGGCATTCTGGCCACGACCGCCTCGGCGGCGCCGTTCATCGGCCTGTTCGGGACGGTCTGGGGCGTGCTTGACGCGTTCCGCGGCCTCGGAACCTCCAGCGGCGCCACGCTGCGGGCGGTCGCGCCCGGCATCGCCGAAGCCCTGCTGGCGACGGCGCTGGGGCTGTTCGCGGCGATCCCGGCCCTGATCTTCTACAACGTCTACGCCGGAAGGCTGCGCGAAATCCGTTCCAGCATGCAAGACTTTGGGCTGGAGTTCTTCAACCTGGCGGAAAAGGACTACGGAGCGAGGGATGGCGCTGCAACCAAACACTCCTGATTCGGACGACGCAATCGCTGAAATCAACGTCACGCCGTTCGTCGACGTCGTGCTCGTGCTGCTGATCATCTTCATGATCACGGCTGGCGTCGTCGAGTTCGGCCTGGAGATCGACGTGCCCCGCACGCGCGAAGTGGCGACGTCGGACAAGGACTTCGCCTACGTCAACATCACCTCCAAGGGAGAGCTGTTCTTCGGCGACGAGCCGGTAAGCGTGTACGACATCGCCGAGCTGGCCAAGCAGAAGAACCCTGACCAGCCCGGGATCTACTTGCGCGCCCATCGCACGACGCCCTGGGAGATCGTGGCCCCGGTGATCGCCGAATGCGGCGTTAACAAGGTCAATGTAAACGTTGTCACCAAGCCGCTCGTCAGAGACCCTAGGGTGCGACGATAAAGCTCGCGACAGTCGCATGCACGCACGGCGGCAGTATCCGGCGGGGACCGAGGGGCTGCGAAGGCCTCTGCTGCTATCGACCGCGTGCCACGGCGCGCTGCTGACCGCGTCGCTGGCGTGGGGCGTCCTCAACCCCACGATCCACCTCGGCTCCCCGGACGCCGCGGGCGGCGGCATCGTGGCGGTTAGCAGCGTGCCGATCAACGCCGCGCCAGCGAGGCTGCCCAACCCGGTGGCCAACCCCAGCCGGCACAACGTCCCGGCACCGGACGGCTTCCGGCGCTCTACCGAGGTGCCGCAGCCGGAACCCGAAACCGAGGAAGCGCCGCCCGCCCCGGTGCCGAGTCCCGAACGCAGGGCGGCCGAGAAGCAGCAGGAGCGCTCGGTAGGACAGCGCAGCGCCGGAGAGACAAAGGCGAACGAACTCCGGTCGTCGCTCGGCGCGGCGTTGAGCAGCGACATGTACCAAGCCGCTCCCGGCGGCGCACTCGGCTTCGGCGGGGCCAAGGGCGGACCGTTCGGCCAACGCTTCGGCTGGTACGCCCAGATCCTGCAACGGGCCATCGGGGAGCAGTGGCGCATGACGCTGGGGCAGGTCTCGGGAGGGTCGTCAAAGCCGGCCGTGATAACGTTCGTGATCGCCCGCTCGGGCCAGATCGGCCAAGTGGCCATTCAACAGTCGAGCGGGAACCGCTCGCTCGACTACTCGGCGGTGCGGGCGACCAACAACGCCAGCCCGGTACGGCCGCTGCCGCGAGGCCTCGGCCGCAATTCGATCACGATCGAGATGCACTTCCAACTCGATTGATTGGGCGGGACAATAACTGCACATGGAGACTGACACAGCATGAGAGACCACTGGATGCGAGCGGTCGCGCTAGTCGCGGCCATTGCCTGCCCGTCGGCCGCGCAGCAACAGCCCGATGCCGTGATCGTGCTCTCGGACGAGCAGCGCGATCCGCGCATCGCCTTGCCGGAAATCCGCGGCCCCATCGGCTCCGCGAACGCGGTCGACCAGTTCAACGACGAGGTCTGGAAGGCCCTCGAGGCCTCGGGGCGCCTAGACATCGTGCCCCGCAGCTTCTACCCGCGCAGCGCGCCGCGCAAGCCGGAGGACATCCAGGTCGACACCAAGACCATGCCCGAGGAGCCGGGCGCCCGGGGGCTGTGGCTAGGCGGCTGGGCGGACACGCCGGTCGTAGCCCGCTACCTGGTGTACGGGCAGATCGACGACGTGGACGGCCGCTTAGCGCTGCAGGGATACGTCGCCGACGTCAGCCAAGAGTCGGTCGAGGCGTCGTACATCTTCGGCAAGCGCTACTACAGCGAGGCGAATGCGGCCGGCGCGCGAGGGATGGCCTTCGACTTCGCGCGCGACATTCTCAAGAACCTGGGCCTGGGCGAGGGCCTGGCAGGCACGCGCATCTATTACGTCCATCGGGACGAGGGCGACGATCGCAAGGAAATCTGGGCCATGGACTACGACGGGCGGAACAAGCAGCGCATCACGAACTACCGCAGCCTCTGCCTGACGCCGGCCATCTCGCCAGACGGCAAGCGCATCGCGTTCACGACGTTCGTCGAGGGAGTGCCCGAGATCTACGTGCACTCGCTGGAAACGGGGAGGCGGCTGCAGTTCTACAACCAAGATGCCTCCCTGAACACCACGCCGAGCTTCGCGCCCGACAACTCGGCGATCTACTTCGCGTCCTCGGCATCGGGCCGCAGCCAGATCTACCGCGCCGACCCGGATGGCGGCAACCTCCGGCGCGTCTCCTACTCGCGGGCTTTGGACGTGCATCCGAGCGTCAACCCCAAGACCGGCGCGCAGATCGCGTTTGTCTCGGGCGCGTCGGGCATGCCGCAGGTCTACCTGATGGACAGCGAAGGCGCCAATCGACGGCGCATCTCCGGAGGGGGCGGCGATGCCGTGCAGCCGACTTGGGATCCGAGCGGCGAACGCTTGGCGTTCGCCTGGACGCGCGGCTACGAACTCGGCAACTACAACATCTTCCTCGTGGACGTGGCCAGCCAGCGCTACACCCAGCTGACACACAGCCGGGGGCGCAACGATCATCCCTCGTTCTCGCCCAGCGGAACGCACATCGCGTTCGCATCTGACCGGATGGGAAGCACGCAGATTTGGTCGATGCGCGCTGACGGCACGCAGCTGCGGCAGCTAACGAGCAGGGGTGTCAACGAGTCGCCAGTATGGGCGACCCGCTGAGTTGGCGCCGTTCGCCCGTCTCGCGACCGGCACTGCGGGTCGCGCAAGCATTTATAAGACGGCAAATCGCCGTCAAATGTCAGTGAGGATTGAAGTAACTGAGGGATTGCGATATCCTAGATGCCACAATCTAAGGTTCGATGTCCCGCCTCGAGCGGCGACAGAGATGGAGGAAACCTAACACTCATGCGATCCAAACACAGCATCATCCTGATTGCGGCCGCAATCTTTTTGACGCTCTTCGCGTTCGGCTGCAAGAAGGAAGCACCGCCGCCACCGCCGCCACCGCCGCCACCGCCGCCAGAGGCCCCGGCCCCGACCGTCAGCATCACAGCCGAGCCCAGCTCGATCGAGCGCGGGAAAGCAGCCAGGCTGACCTGGAGTTCGACCAACGCTGCAAGCGCGGAGATGAACCAGGGAATCGGCGCCGTGGCTACCAGTGGCAACCGCGAAGTGTTCCCAACCAGGTCCACGGAGTACACCATCACCGTCAAGAACGCCGATGGCAAGTCCGCTTCCGCGTCCGCCACGGTGACCGTCCGGGCCCCTCCGCCGCCGCCGCCGCCGCCGCCGCCGAAGCCCGACCTCTCCGAGGCCTTCTCGGATGCCGGCATCGCGGATGCGCTCTTCGACTACGACAAGAGCGACCTGCGTCCGGATGCCCAGAACGTCCTGCGCGCCAACGGCACGGCCATCAAGGCGCTGCTGGAGGACTATCCCGAGGCAGCGTTCTTGCTGGAGGGCCATTGCGACCAGCGCGGCACCACCGAGTACAACCTCGCGCTGGGCGACCGGCGCGCGACGGCTGCGATGGAGTTCCTCGTCAATCTCGGCGTCCCCGCGAGCAAGCTCTCCAAGGTGAGTCTCGGCGAGGAGCGCCCGGTCTGCACTGACGAAGACGAGAGCTGTTACCAGCGCAACCGGCGGGCCCACCTGCGGCTCAGATAGGGCCGTACGACGCTGGCGCATGCACGCCTCCTCCGTGCGCGGCAGCCTGTCGGGAGCGTCCCGGCGGGTTGCCGCGCCCAAGGGTTAAAGTGAGCACAAGTGATGCGTCCCGCCACGGAACGCCGGCAGGGTTCCGGGCGTCTTCTTATATTCCAGCCGTGCGGGGCACCCGCGGGAGCGCCCGCCGATCGAGGTATCCCATGTCGTTGAAATCGATGGTTCCAGCCATACTCGCGTGCGGCACCCTGCTGGCTCCGGGCGCGGCCGCCCAAAGGAAGGAGCTCCAGCAGCTGCAGCGGGACATGGTACTGCTCCAAGAGACACTGCGGCAGCAGGACCAAGCCATGTCCGAACGCATGGCAGCGCTCGAGGCCTTGCTGCGCCAGAGCACGGAGAAGCAGGACACGCTCAACACCGCTCAAGCCGTCTTGGAGCGCAAGATCTCCGAACTGGACAACGAACTCACCGAGCCGTTGCGCGCCACGGGCGCCAAGGTGGACTCCCTCTCGAACCAGTTCTCCGACCTTCGCGGAACGGTCGAGGAGGTGAACTTGACCGTCGAACGGATCGCCTTGGACGTGAAGGACATCAAGACCCACTTGTCCGAGCTCCCGCCGCCCATGATCGGCGAGGACGGCGAGGGCGGCAGCGAGTCCGACATCAACACCAGCGAGGCGATTTTCGAGGGCGGCATGGACGACTACATGCGCGGCAACATCGACACGGCCCGCGGGCAGTTCATGGACTACCTCGCGCTGTACCCGTCGCACGCCAAGGCTGGCGAGGCTCAATACTACCTAGCCGAGACATACTATTCCGCCGCCGACTACGAGGAAGCTGCCCGCCAATTCGAAAAGGTCTTCCGCAGCTACCCCCTGAGCCCGCTCGCCCCCGACGCCTTGTACAAGCAAGGCATGGCGTTTCTGAAGATGCGCGACCGGGACGCGGCCAAGAAGGCTTTTGAAGACGTCATCAAGCGCTTTCCCGACAAGAGCGTCGCACAGCATGCCCGCGGCGAGCTGAACGGGTTGCTCAACGCCAAGCCCTCGCCGGCGAACTAGCGGCCGAAACCGGCCCGGCTCGAGTCGCCATGCCCAAGCCGAAGGTCTTGTTCCCGTGCACCGGCAATTCGTGCCGGAGCCAAATGGCCGAAGGCCTGCTCCGGTCCCTTGCGGGCGAGTTCTATGAAGTGCATTCGGCCGGCACCGCGCCGCATGGCGTCAATCCGGGCGCGATCGCGGCGATGCGGGAGATCGGCGTCGACATCTCGGGCCATCGGTCCGATCACGTTGACGCGTACCTGGGAACCGGCATAGACACCGTGATCACGGTCTGCGACCGGGCCGCATCAAACTGCCCCACTTTCCCCGAACGGACCGACAAGGTCCACTGGAGCTTCGACGATCCCGCCGAGGCGACCGGAAGCGAGGAAGAGCGCCGGGCCGTGTTTCGAAGGGTGCGCGACGAGATCGCAGCGGCAATTCGCGACTGGCTAACCGGCCAGGACTGAACCGGGCGACGCCGCGCTATAGTGCCTGCAACTTGGCAGGCCCGGCTATGAGCGTCTTCAGGCCGTGCTGGCGAAAGTAGACTTTCAGCTTTGCCCTTTCGCCCTGGCCCTGGCAATGCTGCACGACGCCGACCCCGAAACGCCTGTGTCGCACCTTTGCGCCACGCGAGAACTGCGGCGACCCATCGGGCGGATTCGCCCGCTGCTCGTGCCTAGCCGGGACGGGGTTTGGGGGGACGGGCACCCCTCGAACAGGTGATGCAGGGGCAGGTCGGTCTGGCCCGGCACCAACATCGCCCGAAACGTTGCGCTGCTTGAAGAAGCCCATGACCGCCTCGACCGAATTGTGTGTCTCGAACCCAGCATTCCCCAACGTAGACGTGCTCAGCGGTGACGCCGATACTAGCTGCGGAGCAGAATCGCGACGGGTCCCTTCGTAGATACGGGCGCGCTCATATTCTGCCGAGACATCGTTAATCAGCGCCCCCGGTATCTCTTCCAGGAACCGCGAGGGCTGCATGGGAACCGCAGACTCGGCACTGTACCGCCCACGGAACGCGGCACAGCTCAAGACAAGGTGGCGCTGCGCACGGGTCATGCCCACGTAACACAGTCGGCGCTCTTCCTCTAGGGCATCCCGGTCCGGCGGCTCGATACTACGGACATGAGGCAACAAGGATTCCTCCATGCCGACCAGGAACACAGCCGGGAACTCCAGTCCCTTCGAACTATGTAGGGTCATTAGCAGGACCCGCGCGGAACTCTCGATCCCATCCGTGTCCGCAATCAGCGCCGCATGGTCAAGAAACTCCTGCGGCGTTTCGCCGCGCGCCGCAGCCTCCTGCGCGGCGACAACCAATTCATTCACATTCTCACGGCGGCTCTCGGCATCGGCGGAAGAATCGGAGTCGAGCATGTCGCGATAGCCGCTCCGGTCCAACACCCACCGCAGTTGCGAAGCGACGTCGTGGCTTGCAGCGAAGCCACGCAAGTCGGCGATCAGTTCGCGAAATCGCTTCAACGAAGCCGCCGCGCGAACCGGCAGCTGGCGGCCATCGACCAGTTCGTCAATCGCCTGCCACGGGGTCAAGCTGCGCCCACTCGCATAATCGCTCAGTAGCTCCAGCGTCTTCTTGCCGATTCCGCGCGCCGGCACATTGATGATCCGCCCCAAGCTCACCGAGTCGTCGGGCGAGAGCACGATTCTGAGGTAGGCGAGCAGGTCCTTGACTTCTTTGCGCTGATAGAAGGCCACGCCGCCGACCAGCACGTAGCCCACATCTCGCCTCCGCAATGCGTCTTCAATCAACCGCGATTGCGCGTTGGTGCGATAGAGCACGCCCACCTGCATGCCGGAATCCGCGTCCAGAAGCTCGCTCACCCAGTGTGCCACGTAGCGGGCCTCGTCCGTGCCACTGCCGCCGCGATACAGCACGATTGGATCGCCTTGGCTGCTATCGGTCCAGAGCCGCTTGCCCTTCCGCTGCTCGTTATGCGCGATCACCGCCCCAGCCGCGTCCAAGATGGGCCGCGTGGAGCGGTAGTTTTGCTCCAAGCGGATCACCCTGGCGCTTGGGAAATCCCTCTCGAAGCCCAAGATGTTGCCGATGTCGGCACCGCGCCAAGAATAGATCGACTGGTCTTCGTCGCCGACCACGCAGACGTTGCGGAGCGGTTCGGCCAGCAGCAACATGAGTTCGTACTGCGGGCGGTTCGTGTCTTGGTACTCGTCCACCATCAGGTAGCGGTAGCGTTGCCGAATCGTGTCACGGACGGACTCGCTTCGATCCAGCAGGCGGACTGCTTCCAGCAGCAGATCATCAAAGTCGAGGGCGTTAGTGGCGAGCAAGGCGCGTTCGTACTCTTTGAATATCCGATTGAGTTCTACGATCCTTTCGTCAATTGTGTTGGCCTTGCCGATCTTAGGAGACCCGGCGCTCTTGGCGCGGCTGATGGCCGAGAGTGCTTCGCGCGGCTTGATGAACTCTGATTCGACACCAAGCCTCTTCATGACCTCCTTCACTACGGAAAGCTGGTCGCTGGCGTCGCAGATGAGAAACTTCGGAGTAAAGCCGGGCCTGTACTCCGCGAGGGGCTCACCGCATTGGCGGAGTAAGCGAGCGCAGAACGCGTGGAAGGTGGACACCGTTGGGAGCCCAATGTGCGCGATGCCGTTCTGCTCCAGCAGGCGGCCGACACGCTCGCGCATTTCCCCGGCCGCCTTGTTGGTGAATGTGACGGCGAGAATCGAGCCGGGGCTGACGCCCTTCTCGGCGATCAGGTGGGCGGCGCGAGTGACGATGACCCGGGTCTTGCCGCTGCCCGCCCCGGCTAGCACCAGCAAGGGCCCGTCGGTGTGCTCTACCGCCTCGCGCTGCTGTGGATTCAGAGAGGCAAGCAGCGACATGCGGGTTCCTTCATCTTAACTTCCACGCCGGCCCCGCCAATCCAGCCCGCTCGGTCGTTACAATGTGCATGGAAAAGCTCGATGGCGAAGCACGTGCAATGGACTCGGACACGGCGCGAGTTGCTGCGCGACTCGTCTTGCGGCATGGGCTACCTAGCCCTGCAAGCCATGGCCGGCAGCCAAGCCCTGCGGGCCGCCTCGTCGCAGAACCCGCTAGCGCCGAAGCCGGCGCACGTCGCGAATCCCAAGGCCAAGTCGGTCATCTTCCTCTTCATGGCCGGCGGGCCTAGCCACATCGAGACCTTCGACCCCAAGCCTCTGCTCAACGAGCTCCACGGCCAGCCGCGGCCGGCCGAGTTCGGCGAAGCCAAGTACCAGTTCGTCAAGCCGGACGCCAAGCTGCTGGGAACCAAGCGCACGTTCAAGCGCTATGGCAAGGCGGGCATTTCGGTTTCGGACCTTTTGCCCCACACGGCCGGCTGCATCGACGACATCGCGGTCCTGCGCTCATGCTACGGCGACATGGTCGTGCACTCGGCCGCGCAGTACGAACTGATGACAGGGCGCATCGTGCCCGGCTTCCCGTCGATGGGATCGTGGGTTGTCTACGGCCTCGGTGCGGAGGCCGAATCGCTGCCTGCGTACGTGGTCATGCCGGATCCCGATGGCGCGCTGGAAGCCGGGCAGCCGATGTACATGAACGGGTTCCTGCCTGCCGTGTACCAGCCCACCACCTTCCGGCCCGGCGACCGGCCGGTGCTCAACCTAGACCTGCCGGACGGAATCAGCCGGGACGAGCGGCGCAAGACCGTAGACCTGATCCAGGCTCTCAACCGGGCATCGCCCGACCCGCCCAATGATGAGTTCGAGGCTCGCATCCGAACCTACGACCTGGCCTTCAAGATGCAGACCGAGGCCCCGGAAGTCTTCGACCTGTCCAGCGAGGGCGCCGGCACCTTGGAAATGTACGGCGTGGGCAGGGAGCCCACGCACGACTACGGGCGGCGCTGCCTGCTTGCGCGGCGGCTGGTCGAGCGCGGCGTGCGGTTCGTGACGGTCGTTTCCGGCGGCGGACCGGGCAGGCTGCAGTGGGACGCGCACAACGACATCGAGGAGAACCACCTGCGCATGGCGGCGCAGACCGATCAACCGGTCGCGGGGCTGCTGAAGGATCTCAAGCAGCGCGGGATGCTGGACGAAACGCTCGTGCTGTGGGGCGGCGAGTTCGGGCGCTCCCCCGAAGCCGAGACTCGCCAAGATGGCAGCGCCGGGCGCGACCACCACAATCTAGGCTTCACCATGTGGATGGCCGGCGGAGGCATCCGCGGCGGCCAGGTCGTAGGGGCGACAGACGCGATCGGCCTGCGAGCGGTGGAGAGGCCGTATCACTTCCGGGACATCCACACGACTATCCTGCACCAGCTCGGCTTGGATCAGTACAAGCTGACCTACCCGCATCTGGGGCGCGACGAGCGCCTGACACTGGTTCACGGCAACGTCATCGAGGAGATCGTCTAGCCACTCCGGAGATGGCGATACACTGGGCTCAATGCCCGCGAACTACCAAGCCGAAGTCGTCGGAGTGTTCGGCCAGCCCGTAGCGGAAAACCCGACCGGAGTCATGCAAGAGGCGGGCTTCGCCTCCGCCGGCCTGAACTGGCGCTACCTGAATTTCGAGGTGCCGCCCGAAAAGCTCGGCGCCGCGATGGATGCGGTGGACGCGCTGGGCATGCGCGGCATCAACCTCACGATTCCGCACAAGGTGGCGGTCATCGAATATCTGGACGAGCTGGCGCCGGAGGCGCTCGCGATCGGCGCAGTCAACACTGTGCGCGTCGAGGGCTCGAAGAAGATCGGCGAGAACACCGATGGGAAGGGGTTCTTGCGCGGAGTTCGCAATGACGCGGGCATGGATCCGGCCGGCAAGCGGGTCGTGCTGCTCGGCGCCGGCGGTGCGGCGCGGGCCATAGGGACCGAGCTGGTGCTGGCCGGCATCAGCGACTTGCTCGTCGTCAACCGTTCCCAAGGGCGCGGCAGCACCATGGTCGGCGACCTCAAGGCGGCCACGGGCGGCCCGGTCCGTTTTCAGCAGTGGTCCGGCACGTTTGCCGTGCCGGCCGACTGCGACCTGCTCGTGAACGCGACCTCGATTGGCCTGTACCCGGATGTCAACGCAGTGCCGGACGTCGATCTCTCGTCGGCTCGCGCAGGTACGTTGGTGGCCGACGCGGTCTTCAACCCTCCCGAGACCAGGCTTCTGGCCGCGGCCCGCGAGCGCGGCCTACCCACTTTGGACGGACTGTCGATGTTGGTCTACCAGGGCGTGATCGCCTTCGAAATGTGGACCGGCCGGTCCCCAGACGAAGCCGCCATGAAATCCGCGCTGAGAAACGCTCTCGGCGTCGACTGACCTAGGCGGGAACACAGGGCGGGCGACCCGGACGGGCCGCCCGCTGCTGCATTGATGGAGGTTGAGTCGCTTGGGCTTCCCGCAGCAAGAGAAACCCGGACATCGTGCGCGCCTAGAAGCGGTTCCCTCCGCGACCGCCGCGACCTCGGCCGCCCGCCCCAAACGGGCGTCCGCGGCTCGACATGCCCCATCCCGGCCTTCGGCCAAGGCGCGGGGGCCGCGAGCGATCGGCGCCATAGAACCAGTCGCTGCCCAGCGACCGGAAACGTTCGAACCTGTCTTGTCGATCCTCGCGCTCCGCTTGGGACAGCGCGAGCATTGAGGAGCCCAGCAAGGCGCGCAGCTGCTGACGCGAGGCACCCGCCTCGGCCAAGTCGGATTCTTGGTCCGCAGCCAGCGGCTCGGCTGCGGGGGCTTGCCCGGCCTCCCGACCAGATTCCGGCTGTTCCGATCCCGCCGCGGCCTCGTTGGCGGCATTGATCTGAGGCGGAGTTTCCGGGCGTGGAGCCGGCGTGTCCTGAGAGTTCGCAGCGGTCGCGAGGAGCAGTAGCGTCGCAATGCCGAAGATCATGCAGTGAACTCGGATCACTGCGTTTCTCCGGAACGGTTCGATAGCGATGCAGGCTACAGTCAAGTGCTTCAATCCCGCTTGCATACGAATAGACGAGTGGCATCGGGGGTTTCGTCTCACAGGCTTGTAAAAAATTCGTTAAGACAGCCGAGATGCTGGCGTCATCCCGAACCTAGAGCTCCCGGCGGGCAGAGACAGGAAGGGCGACCCCCGAAAGAGGCCGCCCTGTAGAACGGATCGGTTGATCGTGATCGAGCGCTTAGCGCGCGAACGGGCGGTTGGCTGCGCGCTCCCGCCACGATTGAGCGAACTGCGGCCCGGCATTCTCGGAGCGGCCGCCGCGCCGAGCCCTGCGACCGCCACGGTTCGATCCCGGGCGGCGATCCGGGCCGCGGCTGCGGCTGGCGCCTCGTCCCCGGCTCGGCCCGCGCCTTCCGCGACTTGCTCGAGCGCGATTGTCGCCGCGAGAACCTCGCGAGCGCGCTGAAGCGCGACCGCGGCCCCCGGCGTCGACCAAGCCCATGCGGGCAGCGATGGCGAAGTCCCGCATCTTTTCGCGCAACTCGTTCAGTTCCGCGATCTTTGTCTTCTGCTCGTCGGTCAGCACGGCCTCGACCTTGGCCTGTTGCTCGGCGCTCCAGGCCTCACGCTCCTCTCCGGACTGCCCGCGAGGCGGTCTCTCGCGACGGATGTCGCGAATCTTGTCCAATTGCTCCTCGGTGAAACCGAACGCCTCCGTAGCGGCTTCGACCGCGTCGCCACGGTCACGCCCTCGCCTGCGCTGGTCGTCCTGAGCGAGGGCGCTTGTGGACATCGCCAGCGCGGCAATGGCGGCGAGGGCAACTTGCTTGATGTGTTGTGTTGACATGCTGTTCTCCTGCCTGTTCTGGTTTCGGTGCGCCCCAGTCCGGTCCGGTTCAAGCGGTGTCCTGAAGCGCGTGTACTTAACTAGACGAGGCCACCCGGAAAGCGTGTCTCGCTGTCTGTAAAGAGCAGGTCAAACTTGTGGAACCGGTATCTTGGCTAGGCCTGCCGCTCGGCCTGCTGGATGACTTCCCTGGCGCCGTAGATCGGCCGGCCCTGGCTCTCGAAATACGTGCGCGTCAGGACCTCTCCGACCAAACCGGTGCAGAAGAGCTGCAGTCCGGTGAGGGCCAAGACGGAGGCGGCGATGAGCAACGGGCCGTGCTCGACCATGATGTGCGTTCCTTGCAGCTTCTTGAACAGCAGGAACGCCAGCGCGGCCCCGCCAGCGCCGCCGCAGACGATTCCGAGCGAGCCAAAGAAGTGCATCGGGCGAGTCAGGTAGCGGGCGAGAAACACGACCGTGAGCAGGTCAAAAAACACCCGCAGCGTGCGGCCGAGGCCGTAGTGGGAGCGACCGGCTGCGCGCTCGCGAATGCTGATGGGCACCTCGGCGATCCGGGCACCGTGCATCGCGGCCAATACCGGGACGAAGCGATGCAGATCGCCGTACAGCCGGAGATGGTCCAGCAGGTCCGCGCGGTATGCCTTGAACGTGCCGCCAAAGTCGCGCAGCTCGACGCCCGAGAGCTTGCGAATCAGCCAGTTCGCGGCCCGCGACGGCAACCGCCGCGTCAACAGGCTGTCGTTGCGGTCCTCGCGCCAGCCGTTGACCAAGTCGTAGCCTTCCTCGACCTTGGCCAGCAGCGCGGGAATGTCCTCGGGAGCATGCTGCAGATCGCCGTCCATCGCGACGACCACCTCTCCTGAGGCGGCCTCGAAGCCGGCTGCCAGGGCAGCGGTCTGGCCGGAGTTGCGCCGCAGGCAGACTGCCTTCAACCTAGGCTCGTTGGCGCATAGGTTGCGGAGCAGCCGGACGCTGCCGTCGGTGGAGGCATCGTCAACGATGACGACTTCAAAGCTCCGTCCCAGCCCGGCGAGAGTGTCGACGAGCCGGTCTACCAAGGGCAGCAGGCTGGGCTCCTCGTTATGGGCCGGGATCACCACCGAGACCGCAGGCCGAGGGCTCATGACACCTCACTCCCGCGGGCGGTCCAAGTCATCAACCGGCAGGCCCACGACATTGTCGTAGGAGCCGATCACGGCTTCCGCGAATCTGCCCGCCCCACCCTGGATGCCGTAGGCGCCCGCCTTGTCAAGCGGTTCGCCGCTCGCAACGTATTCGTCGATCTCTTCCTCGGTTAGGGCGCGGAAGACCACCCAAGTCTCGCTCAAGTGGGCCAGCCGCAGCTCGCCATCGAACACGGCCACGCCGGTCAAGACCCTGTGCGGGCGGTCCGAGAGCTTTCGCAGCATGCGCTTGGCATCGGCGCTGTCGCGCGGCTTGCCGAGCACCTCGCCCCGCACCGTCACGGCGGTGTCCGCGCCAAGGCTGCGCCGCCCCGGCTCCCACGCCGCCCGCGCCTTGGCCGCTGCCAGGCGCTGCACGTAGCATTCCACGCGCTCGTTCCCGCGCCTGGACTCGTCGACACCGACGGGACGCCGCTCGAACTCGACCCCGGCCCGGGCAAGCAGCTCTGCCCGGCGCGGCGAAGCCGAAGCCAAGATCAAGGGCGGCTGGCACCGCAACAAGCTCTCGGCCATAAATCGATGTTCGGATGGATGCGCTATCGGTTCAGATAGCTGGGGTCGTCGAGTGCCGCCCCGGATTCGCCCGAGTCGCCGCTGTCGGTGACAACAGCGGCGGGCGCCCCTTCGGCGATGGCTTCCGGCCCCTTCGGGAATCCCTCGGTCAGGCGGTGGACCCTGCCGTTGAAGGCGGACAGGAATGCCACCAAGTCGTCTTTCTCGGCCTCGCTGAGCCCGAGCGGGCGGATCTCGGGCTGCATGGATTCCGGCGCCGAGCCGCCGCGGTCGTAGTGTTCGATGACCTGGCGGATGTTCATCATGCGGCCGTTGTGCATGTACGAGTAGCGACGCAGGGCGTCACGCAAGCTCTGGGTCTTGTACTTGGTCCCGTCGTCGCCGTGCCCGTCTCGCTCGGCCACGCCCGTGTAGTGAAAGTCGTGATCGGTCAGCATGGGGCCGTTATGGCAGCGAATGCACTCGGCCTTGCCGGTGAACAGGGCCATCCCGCGCTTGGCGCTGGCGGACAGCGCAGCCTCGTCACCCAGCAGGTAGCGGTCCAAGTCGCTATCGTAGGAAACCAGCGTGCGCTCAAAACTGGCGATAGCCTTCGCCACTAGCTCGAACGTAATCTCCTCGCCGGGAAAAGCCTGCCCGAACGCACGGACGTAGAAGGGGTCGCGGCGAATTCGCTCGACCGCCTCGGCAGGATCCAAAGACATTTCCCTGTGGTTCTCGAGTGGCTTGGAGACCTGCTCTTCTAAGGTCTTCACGCGCCCGTCAAAGAACATCGTGCGCTGCCAGCCGACGTTCAGAAGGCCCGGCGTCTTGCGCGACAGCTCGCTTTCGTCGAGGCCCCAGCCGCGCGAGAGCCCGTCCATGAAATGGAGCTCGCGCTTGTGGCAAGTGCCGCAGCTGCGGCGCTGCCCACCCGAAAGGATCGAGTCGAAGAAGAGTTCCTCGCCAAGCCGGATCTTGGCCTCGGTGGGAGGGTTGTCGGCAGGGAACGGCGGCGATCCGGACAGCGGCTCAAGACGCGGCGCTTCGGCCGCTAGGCCGTTACCGGCAATACCGAGTGCAAAGAGAAGCACGAGCGGTCCAGAACGCCACATCATCACGCTGACATTCTAGCCGGTATCCGCTTCGGAGGGAAGAGGCAGATGCCAGTTCCCGGCTGAGTCGGAATCCAGACCGGCTAGACCGGCTGTTGGGTCTGGGCGACCATGACACGCTTCTGGAAGTCGGCCAGCATGGCCTCGTCCAGGCGAATTTCGGTGGGGCGCCGCTCGAGCGTCGTCATGCGGTCGATCTTGTCCTGGAGCTTGAGCAGCGCATAGAACAGATTTTCCGGGCGCGGCGGGCAGCCAGTCACGTATACGTCCACCGGCACCATCTTGTCGACGCCTTGCAGGACGCCGTAGGTGTTGAACGGTCCGCCGACCGAGGAGCACGCACCCATCGAGATGCACCACTTCGGCTCGGGCATCTGGTCCCAGATGCGCTTCAGGACCGGGGCCATCTTCAGCGATACGGTGCCGGCGACGATCATCAAGTCCGACTGCCGCGGGCTCGGCCGGAACACTTCCGCGCCGAAGCGGGCGATGTCGAAGCGCGATGTCGACGACGCGATCATTTCGATCGCGCAGCACGCCAGGCCGAAAGTCAGCGGCCAGATCGCGGACTTGCGCGCCCAATTGAACACGTAGTCCACGGAAGTCGTCATGAAGTTCCGTTCGAACTGATTCTGAAGATACGGCATGGAGTCCCGATTGACCTTCGATTATAGCGCCGCGGACTCGCAGAACCCTGGATGCGGCCTCAGGCCCTGCGACGGAGACCAAGCGGGCCGACGGGCCCGCGCCTAGACTTAGAAAGCGGCAGGAGCCGTTCGTCGGTTGCTCGACCGGAGCGTGGAGTGCGGCACAAGCGTCAGCAGAGGACATCGGCGCGCCAGCGTGCCGCGTCGGCAGCGGCGCTGGCGCTGCTTGGGGCAGGATGCAACTTCCCGGTGTTCACGATGGACACCGAGCCGCCGTTCTCGACATTCGGCCGCCCGATTCCAATCGCGGCGCCGACCGGTCGTGGCGGAAACGCCTCGACGGCAAACCTGCCTCGCATCATCCGCAACGACGCGGCGTGGAGACAGGTGCTGTCGCGGCGCAGCTTCCAAGTGATGCGCCGCGGTGCAACCGAGCCCGCCTTCAGCGGCAAGTACGACGACTTCTACGAGACCGGCATCTACCGCTGCGCGGCATGCGATATCGCGGTCTTTGCATCGGACGCGAAATACGACTCGCGGACCGGCTGGCCCAGCTTCACGGCTGCCTTCGCCGAGGGCAACATCTCGGTCGACTGGGACTTCAGCTGGGGCCTGCGCCGACGGGCAGTGAGCTGCGCGCGCTGCGATTCCCACTTGGGCCATGTCTTCAACGACGGGCCCCGGCCGACCCTGCGGCGTTATTGCATCAACTCCGCAGCGCTACGGTTCTCACCGCGGGACGGTTGATTCCGGGCGATGCTACGGTGCGACGCCACCGCGGGGGTCTCAATTCCAAGCGACATCTCCGGCGGGTGACTCGAGACTGGTGCGATCCAAGTCGCGAGCGCAATAATGCCCTGCCCTGTCACCGATAACGGGGGGCGGCCGTGCCAGTGGGTACGATCAGGCGGCAGAATGATCACATCGCAGAGGGCGCAGGGAGCACTCGAATGCCGTGATATTGTGAGTAGGCTCGGCATACCGCGGGGCGCTCGATCAATCGAGTGCTTACACGAACCGACTACACGAACCGGCTGATAGCGATCCGATCACTCGATGTTCTTTTTGGACTGGCAGCAGGCGCTGGAAACAATCATCGGACGTTTCTCCGAGCTGCTGCCTGCACTATTCGCTTCCGCCGCCCTGCTGCTGGTGGTATCGGGAGTTGCATTGGTCGCGGGCTTTGCGGCGCGGGCCCTCCTCGGCAGAATCGCGATTCACGCTGAGCAGCGCTTCGAGCAGAGCGGGGCCGTACGCGCATCGGGGCTCATGCGCGCCGCTCCCAAACTCATCGGAAGATTCGTCTTCTGGACAGTACTGTTGTTGCTCGCGACGGCGGCATTGGAAACCATGCCCCTGCCGATTGTCTCGGAACTATTGCAGACTGTTTCCAATTTTCTGCCGCGAATCCTAGTGGCCGTGGGAATCATGCTGGTCGGGTTCGTGGCGGCGAACCTCGCCAACGACTGGATCGCCGGGATTGCGCTGCGGGCCGGCAGCGAGCACGGCCCGAGTCTCGGGCGATTGGCGCAGGGCGTCATCGTCGTTGTCGCGCTGGTCGTCGGCTTCGAGCAAGTAGGCCTGCATGGCGGCGTATTTTCCTCCTTGCTGACCGTCGTCCTTGCCTCAAGCCTCGGCGCAATGTCACTGGCCTTTGGCCTCGGAGCGAGTCCGGTGGTGACGAATCTCCTAGCGTCTTACTATGCTTCCAAGGCGCTCTCGGTCGGCGACACCGTGAGGGTCGGCGACCTGGAGGGCACGATTCGAGAGATCGGCCCAAGCTCGATCGTGATCGATGCAGGAGACGACCGCTTTTACCTGCCAGCGAAGAAGTACTGTGACGAAATCTGCGTTGTAGTCGGGGCCAGCCAGTGACGAGCCCAGTTAGAGCCTTGGCGCTGCAGTACATGCAGCGGCAGCCGGCAGACGCGGCAAGGACTCTCGAACGCCTGCCGTCAGCCGACGCAGCGCCGATGCTGGCCTCCGCACCGGCCTCGACGGCCGCGAGGATTCTGGAACAACTGGCGCCAGTCGCGGCCAGCAATTGCATAGCGCGGATCCCGGGCCCGGCGCGGAGGCTGATCGTTGCCGAGCTCCGGCCCGACGCTGCCGTCGGCGTCTTGCGAAGACTCCCGCAGTCAGCCCAAGAGGACGCGCTGGCCGACATGCCCGAACGGGACAGCTGGCCGATCCGGCGAGCACTTCGATTTCCAGCTCTCTCCGCCGGTGCCATGGCAGACAGACACGTGCCAGTACTGCGCGATGACGATATCGTTGGCCAAGCGATCCAATCCCTCCGGGAGATCGGCGAACGCGTTCCAGCGTCGTTGTTCGTCCTCAACAGGTCGCGGCGCCTGATCGGTGCCGTTTCGGCTGGCCAGCTCGTGATCGCGAGCTCGGACGCGACGATCGGGGAACTGGGGTTGGACCCCGTGCAGACCGTGTCGGCGGATATCCCGCTCGCCTCGCTTTCCGCAGACGGGCAGCACAGGAGGCCGCCGCTGGCGGTCATCGACTCGTCGGGGGAACTCGTGGGGGCCCTGACCGAGCGAGTGCTCCATGACGCGGCAAATCGTGAGGCGGCCAGCCCAGCGGTAAATCTGGCGGCATCTGCCAGCGAACTGTATTGGCTGGGCCTATGCTGGATACTCGGCGGATTCACCGCCCGGATGGGTTCCGCAGGACGGTCCCGTGGAGCGGCGTGCGGCGATGACTAGCGAGCGAGCAGAGTCGCTGCTCGCGCATGACTGGATCGAGAGGCAGCCGAGCGCGGTGTCCGAGCACCTTGAGCGCCTGCCTGTGGAAGAAGCAGCCGAACTCGTAGCGCTGGTGAAGCCAGAGGCCCTTGCGCGGGTGTTTCGCGCGCTGTCCGTCGACGCCGCGCTCGCCATCCTCTCCAACGCCGACCCCGAGGCCGCCAGCGCCCTGCTGCTGCGCCTCGTGCCGTCGCAGGCGGGCTCGCTGCTGGGTGAACTCCCGGAGGCTCGGCGCGAGTCTATCCTAGCCTGCCTTTCAAAGCCGGCCGCCGCTGACCTGCGGCGACTGTTGGAGTATCCGCCGGAAACCGCCGGCAGGCTCAGGGATCCGCGAATCGAGGCGTTTCGCGGGACGACGACGGTCAAGCAAGCTCTGCAGCGGTTGCCGAGGCAGCCCGGGGAACCTAGGGCGCTTCAGCTCTTCGTCGTGGCCGATGACGGCCGTCTTGTCGGTATAGTCCCCCTCCACGATGCAGTTCTCGCAGAGCCCTCCGACCCACTGGCGTCGGTGATTCAGGGGCCGCCTGTATCGGTCTCGCCGTTCGCCAGCCGAACCGAGGTAGTGCAGACCATGGAACGCAACCGCCTGACAATTCTCCCCGTGGTCGGGCCCGAGGGTCTGCCAATCGGCGTGCTCCGACTGCACGAGCTGCTCCGCGAGGTCGGAAAAGAGCACAGCGCAGACCTTGTCAGCATGACTGGCGCAAGCAAGGATGAATCGGCTCTCTCCGGCGCTTGGTTTGCCGTGCGCAAGCGCATGCCGTGGTTGCAGATCAACTTGCTCACGGCGTTTCTGGCCGCCACCGTAGTGGGGCTGTTCCAGGAGACTATCGCACAGTTCACGGCCCTAGCCGTCCTGCTCCCGGTCGTCGCCGGACAGTCAGGGAATTCGGGCAGCCAAGCGCTCGCGGTGGCGGTTCGCGGGCTCGCCCTCCGCGAGATCACCGTCTGGTCCTGGCCGAGCGTTGCATTGAAGGAACTCGCGACAGGCGCCGTCAACGGAATCGGAGTAGGAATTGTCGCCTCGGCCGGTGTGTACCTGTGGAGCCAGTCGGTTGGCCTCGCTCTGGTGACCGGCACTTCCATGGTCGCGTCGATGTCGATCGCCGGGGTCGCCGGTGCGATCATTCCGATGGGCCTCGCGGCGCTCGGGCAGGATCCCGCCCAGTCGTCGTCCATCCTCCTGACAACGGTGACCGACGTGTTCGGTTTCGTGACCTTTCTCGGGCTGGCGACCTTGCTGTCAAACCTGCTCTGAGTAACATGCCCGGACTCGAGGCAGGGCGGTGCCGCTTCCGCCAGCGGCCTTCTCTCATCCGATGCGCCTGGGCCTCGATCCGGTCTTTCCTCAGAACGCGCGCCGATGACGTCGCAACACTGTGCTGCGGGATGGTCAGCTTTCCGCAGCGGCCGTCTTCGAACGGCGGCCGAGCACCTGTTCTCGAACAACCACCGGTGCAGGATGGCTCGCAGGGCGGGTGAATCTCGCATGGCGAGACACAGGCAGATCGGGGAGCAATCATCCAGACTGCAGGCGCCTTCAATCTGATCGCGCGCGCCAGTCTGTAATCGGCCTGTTCCACGTAGCGAACGGTGCAGACATCGGCTTGCGGGCCACTGAGCGCCCGGCGATGGCCATGAAGGCGCTAGGCAGTGAGGCGACCGTGAGGACAGGCGAGAAGGATCTGACTGGCGGACCTGAGAGCGTCATGCCGCGAGTGGTCGAGGCAGGTCGGCCGGGTCTCACTTGGAATGCCTTCGATGACTCATAGGGTCAGGCTCGGCACGCGCACAGGCAGAGGATCCGGAATCGGGCCAGATTCCGCACGGGGCTTACGGCCCTGGGCACATCAACTAGCGACTTAAGCCGGCCCGCCAGATCACTCCTTGGTTTCGGACTGCCGCTGCTCTTGACCTAGTTCGCCCAAGCGGCCGCACCAAGCGATCGCGCCTTCCAGCACCGCTTGGTATTCCACCGCTTGAAATGCCGAGCCGTTATGGCCGAGGGCAGACAGGAACGCGTGCCCGGCCCCGATCTCGCGAGTCCAGATGATGGGATGGTCTCCCATTGCGATGTCCTCGTCGATCCACAGGAGTTTCATTCGCGGCTCGTAGGTTGACTCGTCCAGGGAAGCCAGCACCTCGACGCCGCTTTGGTGGCGGACGCTGCGGTCGAACGAATACCACTCGTCCGCCCAGTGCCATGGCTCGGCGAGATGCCGCATCGCCGGATGGTCGCCTCGCTCAACTGTCATCGGCAGCCGCGGATGGTCCATGGTGTGGCCGATGAACGTAGTCCCGACCACTACGTCCCTGTACCACTCCCAGCCAGAGTGGGAGCCGTCAAGAGCCGCGTGAATGCCGACAAACCCGCCGCCGCCCTCGACCCAGCCCTGGACGGCATTGCGCTGGGACGGGCTTAGAGGCGCGCCGCTGACGTTGTGCCACACCAGCACGCGCACGCGATCCAGAACGGGCGTGTCGAAAACCGCCCCGTTCTCGGAATGGAACAGGGACCATCCCCTTCGCTCGGCGATGCCGCGGAGGGCCTTGACCCCCTCTTGGATCGCCTCGGCATGGCGAAAGCCGTTCGTCTTGGAAAACACCAACACGGCCGGATCGGCCAACTCGGGCAGCGCTGGCGGCTCAGTGTCGTAGCTGGCCGAGGGGTTGAGAGCCCGATAGACATTGCGCACCATCGGGTGGAAGCTCGCCGCAACCACCAAGACGAGCACGACAGCCAAGCACCAAGCCGCAATTCGAACGAGTCGCAATCCAGCCTCCACCTCGTGGCGAGCGGCCGACCGCGTCCGGAATCGCCCGCCCACAGCCCTATGTTTGCCGACCGCGGCCGTTCGCGTCAAGGTGAGGCTAAGCGTTGCAACTCGGTCAAGGTACGATGGATCAGGCCGCATTCGCCGCAAAGCTGAAGGCGAGCGGGCTGGGGGCGTGAGCGTGCCCGATACGGACGAGAAAGCGGTACTGATCGGGCTGGCCAACAGGGCGATCAATCTGCCGATGGACCTAGGAGGAATGCCCAAGGACCTGCAGCTCGAGTACCTGACGGCGTTCCGGGAAGAACTCGCAGCCTTCGAGAAGTCCCTTGAGGACCCGGAAATTCGCGAGGCGGTCGGGGAGATAGCGGAAATCGTGGAGGATCGCCTGCGACGAGATTTTGGAGCATGAGCAAGCGGACGAAACCGAAACCCCGAACCGTCGAATCGGTCTAGTCGAGCTACCAGCCGACCAAGGCCGAAATGGTGAAGGCGTTCGCCGTGGACGTGCCGGGCGCTACGGTCGACGAGCGGATGGCTTCGCTCGGCTGCGGCCTTGCCGAGACAGTCCGCGTTCGCTGGATCGACAAGCCCCGGACCAGGAGGCGGTAACGCAGGGTGTCAAGCGGTTCGGGCGCATTCTTCGTCACTATTCCATGTGATTCCTAGAGTGCTTGGGAAGATCAAGGGCTGGTTTCTTCCCATGCCAGAGGAGCATCCAACACGGATGCTCATTCCCATTGCGAACAACCCCTCCCTTCGGGCGCGCTCGGCATTGGAAGAGACTGCGTTTGGCACCTCCCGCAGGAAGTGGCTATCCTAGTTTTGGAGATCGGGACTCCCAGGTTGGGGCTCGGATCCGGGGTCCGAGCAGCGGACCGGCGACTATTCTCTCCGCGATACGGCGCGACTTAGAAGCGACGCTGTCTTAGCTGAGAACGGGCGCCACCTCTACTACCGGGCATCAGGGAACGCAGACATGGGCAAAGTCACCGGGTTCATGGAATTCGACCGCCAGGCGACCCCGTACCGGCAGGTCGAGGAGCGCGTGCAGGACTGGAAGGAGGTCATGCACCGCTTGGAGGAGCCCCAGCTCAAGACCCAAGGCGCCCGCTGCATGGATTGCGGCATCCCGTTCTGTCACAGCGGCTGCCCGATCAACAACATCATTCCCGACTGGAACGATCTGGTCTACCGGGGACGCTGGAAAGAAGCCCTGCAGGTGCTGCACTCCACCAACAACTTCCCCGAATTCACAGGGCGGATCTGCCCTGCGCCGTGCGAGACCGCCTGCGTGCTCGGCATCAACGACGACCCGGTTTCGATCAAGTCCATCGAGAAGGCCATTGCCGACCGCGGCTGGCAAGAGGGCTGGATCAAGCCGGAGCCGCCGCCCAGCCGCACGGGCAAGAAGGTGGCGGTCGTGGGTTCGGGCCCGGCCGGGCTGGCCGCTGCGCAGCAGCTGAACCGCGCGGGCCACAGCGTCACCGTATACGAGAAGAACGAGGTGCCCGGCGGGCTGCTGGTGCTAGGCATCCCGGACTTCAAGATGGACAAGCAGTTGGTCGCGCGTCGCGTCCAGCAGATGGAGGCCGAAGGCATCGAGTTTCGTTGCGGAATCCACGTGGGAGTGGGCCTCGAAGCCCAGAAGCTGTTGGCCGAGCACGACGCCATCCTGCTGTGCATTGGCTCGGAGCATCCGCGCGACCTCCCGATCCCCGGTCGAGACTTGAACGGCATCCACTACGCGATGAACTTCCTGCCCCAGCAGAACCGGCGGGTGGCAGGACGCCCGGTCGATCCGAAATTCGACCTAAGCGCGGCGGGCAAGAACGTGGTGATCATCGGCGGGGGCGATACCGGCGCGGACTGCCTCGGAACGTCGCGTCGCCAAGGCGCGATCAACATCCACCAGTTCGAGCTGCTGCCGAAGCCGCCCGACAGCCGGGACGAGCCCGGGGCGATGCCCTGGCCGAACTGGCCCTTCACGTTCAAGGTCGAGAGCTCGCACGAAGAGGGCGATGTGCGCGACTACGCGATCAATACGAAAGAGTTCATCAGCGACGCCAACGGCAACGTGCGGGCCCTGCGAGCCGTTCGCCTGCAATGGCCGGAGCCCGATCCGATCACGGGCCGTCGGCCCTTCAAGTTCGAAGATGTCCCTGGGAGCGAATTCGAGGTGCCCGCCGACCTTGTGCTGCTGGCGATGGGCTTTGTGCACCCGGTCCACGAGGGCGTTGTCAGCCAGCTTGGCGTAGCCAAGGACCAGCGCGGCAACGTGGAGGCGGATTTCGGCGGATTTCAGACCAGCGTGCCCAACGTCTTTGCCGCCGGCGACGTCCGCCGCGGCCAGTCGCTGGTTGTCTGGGCCATCGCCGAGGGCCGCAAGGCGGCCCGTGCGGTCGACATCCATCTGACCGGCTCGAGCATGCTGCCTGCGCACTGAGGCGCGGTCCAGCCCACAGCGGACCGCAAGCGGCGCTGCGCGCTCCCTCAGCGGGCCGTTTCCTTCGCTTCCAGCTTCTTGCGCAGCCGGGCCGCGAAACGGCTGACATCGACCACGACGCGGTCATGCGTGCCCCTGCCGACCACTTCGGCCCCGTCCGAAGCCTCTACTTCGAAGCTGGCGCGACGCCCGTCAACGGTAACGAGCTTGGCAGTGTACGTCACCGACTGCCCCATCGGCGTCGCGGCCAAGTGCTCCACGCTGACCTTGATTCCCACGCTGTCGTTGCCTTCGCCTACATGCGGCAGGATGGCGTCGCGGCAACATATCTCCATCCAATAGATCATTGACGGCGTTGACAGGGATGGGCGTACGTCCGCCCCGAGAAAGTTGATGCAATCGTCGCGTCGCACGACGCGGACTTGTTCTAGCGAGATGCCCGGTTCCAGCATGTTGCGATCATACAATCCTCGCCAGCACGCCCTTATAATCGGGGCACATGCCACAAGCCACGCGGCGCCAAGCGCTGGTCTCGATAGCTGCAGGGCTGTCCGTTCGCTCCCTGCCCGCGCAAGAGGCTTACGAGCCCGTTACGTTTTCTGCAGAAGAGTTCGATCTGCTTGGAATCGTGGTGGACATGATCCTGCCCGCATCGGACACGCCCGGGGCGCGCGAAGTGGGCGTCCACGCGATGATCGACGACGATCTGGCCAAGAGCTCCGATCCGCTGGAAACGCTCCGCCACGGGCTGGCCGCATTGCGCGCGGAAGGCTTTGCAGACATGGAAATGCCGCAGCGCGTGGCCGCGCTCACCCGCTTCGAAGGGGGTTCCGGGGCGAACAAGGACTTTTTCGAGACCGTCAAGGGATTGACGATCGACGCCTACTACTCGACCGAAGTCGGCTTGGTCCAAGAGCTGGGCTACCAAGGCAACACCTATCTGGACGAATTTCCGGGCTGCACGCACGGCCACGAGCTAGAGGACGCTGACTGATGGCCGCCGGCGACCACGACGTCGTGATCATCGGCAGCGGGGCCTCCGGCGGAATGGCCGCATGGAACCTGACGCGCAAGGGTGCCAAGGTGCTGATGCTCGAGGCGGGAGAACGGTTCGAGCGAGCGGAATTCTGGTCGCACGTCAAGCCGTGGGAGGAGCGCGAGCGCCGGCGGCGCGGGGAGCGCAGCCCCGGATTCGAGACGCTGCCGCTGCGCGAGAGCCCCTACGAAACTCCAGCCGGCCAGCACTTCCTGCTGCGCCGGGTCTGGGGCGTTGGCGGCAAGACCAACATTTGGGGGCGGGTCTCGCTGCGCTACGGCGACCTGAACTTCAGCGAGCCGGCGGTTGACGGCTGGGAGATTCCGTGGCCGGTGTCGTACAGCGACATCGCCCCTTACTACGACAACGTCGAAAAGCTGATCGGGGTCTGCGGCGGCGCCGACGACTCGAAGTTCTTGCCCGGGTCCCGGCACCACCTTCCGCCGCCGAACCTGCGCTGCGGCGAAGTGCTGCTGCGCAAGGGTGCCGAGAAGGCCGGATACACCGTGGTGAACGGCCGCCGCGCGGTCCTGACCGAGGAGCATCGCGGTCGGGCCAAGTGCCACTATTGCGGCGCGTGCGGCAAAGGCTGCGATATCGGCGCGTTCTTCAACTCGCAGGACTACCTCTTGCAGGACGCCTTCGCCACAGGCAAGCTGGAGCTGCGGGAGAACGCCATCGTCTCGCACGTGCTGACGGACGAAGACGGCGCGGCGAGCGGCGTGCGCTACTTCGAGCGGTTGACCGGAGAGGAGCGCACCGTCTCCGCCAAGCGCGTGGTGGTAGCGGCATCGGCGGTCGACTCGACCAGAATCCTGCTCAATTCCAAGTCCTCCGCATATCCCAATGGCATTGGCAACGGCTCCGACGTGATCGGGCGCTACCTCTGCGAGCAGTTTCGATTTCACGTCTACGCGTTCGCGCCTCAACTCTACGGACGCCCCGCGACCAACGACGACGGCATCTCGGGAGGGCACATCTACATTCCCAGGTTCGAAAGCCCCGAGGAGAAGCGCGACTACATGCGCGGCTTCGGCATCCAGCTGTGGGGCATCGGCTGCGGCTCCAACGCCCAATTCGCCAAGCGCATGGCGGGATTCGGCCTTGACTTCAAGCGCGGCGTGCGCAAGAGCTATCCCGCGCTGGTCCAGATGCATCCCTATGGCGAGGTGCTGCCCTACAGGCACAACCGAATCGCGGTCGATGGCACTCCGCCGGACCGCTTCGGCGTTCCCACGATTCGGATCGAGTACAAGCTGGGCGAGAACGAGCGCAAGATGATCCCGCGCATGTACGACGTCGTGGAGGAGATCCTCCACTCGATGCGGGCAGAACCGCTGCCCTACCAGCGGGGAGACCTAGATGAGCTGGGGGCAGCGATCCACGAGCACGGCACGTGCCGCATGGGCGAAGACCCCAAGCGCTCGGCGTTGAACGCCTACATGCAAATGCACGAAGTTCCGAACGTGTTCGTCGTGGACGGCAGCGCATTCCCGACGCCGACCGAGAAGAATCCCACGCTGAGCATCCTGGCATTCGCCTGGCGGGCAACCGACTATATGGCCGAACAGATGCGGCTGGGAAACATCTAATCCCGGCCGGATTCGGCGGGCGATCAACCTGCTGCCCGACAGCTAGCGCTCCGGATCTCGAGCGGCGGCTAGCGCGCTGCGGGAGGGCTACGGATTCGCAGACTTCTCCAGCTCGCTATCGATGACGCTGCGGTAGTTCTCGATGGCCCTCGCTCCGGTCATCAGGATCCCGTTGACCAAGATGGCGGGCGTGCCCTCGATGCCCAGATTCCTCCCTTCGGATGCCTCGATCGAGACGGGTCGCTGATACTTGCCGGAATTCAAGCATTCCATCAGCGGCTCCGGGTCCACTTCCGTAGCCTCTGCTACCTCGGTGTAGGTCGCATCGGTGAACAGGTCCTGCTCAAACAGCTTGGCGCGGTACTCCCAAAACTTGTCTTGCTCTCCGGCGCAGCGTGCCGCCTGCGCCGCGCGCACGGCTTCTGGATGGATATCGGTCAGAGGCAGGTCCTTGAACACCCAGCGGATGCGATCTTCGTATTCCTCGCGCAGTTCGGACAGGACGGGCTGGACCTTGCGGCAAAACGGGCATTGAAAGTCCGAAAACTCCACGATCGTCACAGGGGCGTCCAACGGGCCCCGCTGACGGACCTCTTCCAAGTCCACCGGCAGCCTGGGAGGGTCCAGATGGACCTCTATCGCGGAATCGGCGCGGAGCGCTGCAACGAGATCGTTCAGGTGCGTGGTCGCCTTCTGCTGGCGCAAGACCCTGACAATCTCGTCCCGAACCTCCTTCAGCGGCAGATTGATCTTGTCCTTCTGCTCGTTGTAGAAGTCGCTGACTTCCTTGTTCGTGGGCGCGCCGATCTTCGGCTCGACCTCAACCTCGACGAACTCTTGGACGGTGACGCCGCGCCGCTCGGCCTCGTCTTGGAGGAGTTTGGACGCGATCGCGGAACCGAGCGCCTGCGAACGCAAGGCATGGATCTGCTGATCCAGCTTGCGCTGCTGGGCGCTGACCTCGAGGTCGGACTCGAAGATGGGATCGCCGTTGACCGTGGCCAAGGGCTCGTCTTCCCCGAACGTCGGTATTGCGAGCAGCGCCACGGAGAACGCGGCGGCACCGATTGCCTGCTTCATGATTCTCATTGTAGTGGCTGAGGGCTCAGAATTACCATCGAAACCGGGTTCTCGAGGCGGTGCTGCGGCAGCGGATCAACCACCTCTGCACGGCGGGTCAGGATTCACGAGGAGGGCGGGCAGCCAAGGCTTGGCCTCGGCCCTTCCGACCCACGGTGCGACGTTGGCTTTGACGATGCAGTCAGGCATTGAGCGCGAACATCCGCGCCGCCGACTACGTGTTGTCAGAGTCCTTCGCCGGACCAAGCTTGCGACGCAAGCGATCACGTGGTTGTTGCACGCCCAGCGCTCGCATAATAGCCTGTTGGAACTATGTGGATCCTTGCTGCTCTCATACCGCTCATCGCCCTTCCGTTGGCTGCGGCAGACGCCATTAGCGTGCTCGTGTGGGACGAGCGACAACCCCGCCAATCCCAAGCCTACGACAACTTTCTCGGCAACGAGATCGCAGCGCACCTAGAGGCGCTACCTGGCTTGGAAGTAGTTTCAGTCGGCCAAGATGATCCCGGTCATGGACTTAGCGCTCTGGATCAGCAAGACGTCTTGGTGTGGTGGGGACACGTGCGCCAAGGAGAGATCCCTGACGAAGTCGGCCAGCGCGTCGTCGAGCTGGTGCGCTCCGGCAAGCTGGCGCTGATCACTCTGCACTCGGCGCATTGGTCGGTGCCGTTCATGGAAGCCATGTACTCGCGTACGCGAGATGACGTCAAGCGGCGCTTCCCCAATCCCGAGACCAAGATCGAATTCGTGCCTCCGCCCGGCCGCATGCCCCCCGCCTACGACTCGATCGTCACGCCGGCGTACTATGCCTTCGTGCGACGCGGCAAGGTCTCGCAAGTCCGGGTCGACCTGCCCAACTGCGTGTTCCCGGGCGTCGATGCGCACGGCAAGTCCAGCCTAGCGACTGTAACGATGCCGGAACACCCGATCATGGCGGGCTTGCCGCGTCAATTCGAAATCCCCCAGAGCGAAATGTACGACGAGCCGTTTCATGTCCCGGAACCGGATCAAGTCCTGTTCCGAGAGGACTGGCGCGGCGGCGGTTGGTTCCGCGGCGGGATGCTCTGGAACTTAGGCGAGGGCAGGGTCTTCTATTTCCGCCCGGGACACGAGACGTTCCCGGTCTTCAAGGACGCCAACATGTTGCGCATCCTAGAGAACGCTGTCCGCTGGCTGGGACAAGAGGTGCAACGCTGACGCGGCCATCGGACTGCAGACCATAGTTCCCAACGCAACTCCGCCAGAACCACGTGATCAGTTCTCATCGCCAAGCAGCCGGCTCCAGCCGATGATCACGAGGTCATGAAAGAAGAGAGCAGCGAGCAGGCAGCACGGCTGCAGGCAGCAACCAAGCCGGGACTTGCCCCAATCTCGCTGAACGACTAGGCTCGTCCGGAACTCAACATGCATGGGCCAGCCTGATCCGGCGTTGGCGCCAGCCTTGCTGTAGGCCGTCCCGTCAGAACGGCAACGCCCGCACCATGTATTGAACCTCGACGTATCCGTGGTCCCGAGTGCCGACAGGCCGGAAGCCGAGCCGCTCGTGAAACCCAAGTGAGGCGTCATTCCTAGGCCTCAGATTCACCTCGCATGCAATCTTAAGGAACCGTTCCGCTGCCGCTGCTGCCGCATCGAAGTACAGCGCCTTGGCAATGCCCCGCCCTTGGAACCCCGAGTCTACGGCCACCCGGTCGATATAGAGAAAATCGACGTAGCGTTCGTTCAACCACCGGAAGTTCGGGCTATCGTAATCAGCTTCCGGCGCGAGACACAGCAGGAAGCCCGCGATCTGCGTAGAGCACTCAGCTACCCGGAAATACTCGGCTTCCCGGGCGAGCCGCATCAGCCTCTCCCGCGAGAGGCTGTTGACCGCCGGCACAGCCCGCTCGTTGATGTGCCAGATGGCGTCGAGATCCCCTGCCGCGACATCCCGGAGCCTCATCGCGCCTGCTTTCGATTCGCCATGCACCTCGGCCATAGGATTCGGGAGACCTTCTGCGTTTACGCGGCGAGCTACCGCGCGAGAGTCCGCCAGACCATTATTCCAGTGCCGTCGGCGCCTTTGCATGGCTCAGCCCCAGCGCCGCCAAGACCGCTAACCTGAATAGATGCAGGCTAAACCCTACAGCCCGCGCGAAATCGAGCCGAAGTGGCAGCGGTTCTGGACCGAGAACGCCATATACCGGACTTCGGACGATCCCGACAAGCCCAAGTATTACGTCTTGGAGATGCTGCCCTACCCGTCGGGAGTGCTGCACATGGGCCACGTGCGCAACTACGCGATCGGCGACGCCCTGGCTCGCTACAAGCGCATGCAGGGATTCCGCGTCCTGCATCCCATGGGCTGGGACTCGTTCGGCCTGCCAGCCGAGAACGCTGCCATCAAGAACAAGCGCGACCCGCGCTCTTGGACCCGCGCGAACATCGCGGCCATGAAGCGGCAGCTGAGCGCGTTCGGCTTCAGCTACGACTGGGACTGCGAGATGTCCAGCTGCGAGCCGGAGTACTATCGCTGGAACCAGTGGTTCTTCCTGCGCATGTGGGAGAAGGGCCTCGCCTATCGCAAGCAGGCCACGGTGAACTGGTGCCCCGCGTGCGCCACCGTGCTGGCCAACGAGCAGGTCGTAGACGGCTGCTGCTGGCGCCACGAAGACACACCGGTCGAGTTGCAAGAGCGCGACCAGTGGTTCTTCCGCACGACCGCCTACTCGGATGAACTGCTCCGATCGTTGGAAGATCTGGCCGGCGGGTGGCCCGAGCGCGTGCTGACGATGCAGCGCAACTGGATCGGTCGCTCCGTCGGCACGGAGGTGGACTTCACAGTCAAGGACACCGGTCAGGCGATTCGCGTGTTCACGACGCGGGTCGACACGATCTTCGGCGCAACCTGCGTGATCTTGGCCCCGCTCCACCCGCTGGTGGCCGAATTCGGCTTGGCGGAGGAGGGTCAGAAGCTGGCGACGGAAGCTGCGACGCAGGGCCCGGACGACCTCGAGAAGGTCGGCTTCTTCACGGGGCGCTACGCGGTGAATCCGTATGGCGGACCGGACGTGCCGATTTGGGTGGGCAACTTCGTCGTCATGACCTACGGCACTGGCGCGATCATGGCCGTGCCGGCTCACGACCAGAGGGACTTTGAGTTCTGCCGCAAGCACGGCATCCCGGTTGTTCCGGTGATCCGCCCGCCCGCCGGCGAGCTCGCCTCGGAGCACGAGAT
Organism: Bryobacterales bacterium; assembly: GCA_022824585.1. Taxonomy (GTDB): domain Bacteria; phylum Acidobacteriota; class Terriglobia; order Bryobacterales; family UBA6623; genus VXMF01. The sequence goes on from JAJDZN010000323.1 coordinate 36,277, forward strand.
GACCGAAGCGTTCGCAGGCTACGGCGTCGTGGAGAACTCGGCCCAATTCAGCGGCCTGCCCAGCCAAGTGGCGATCGAGCGCATGAGCGAACACGCGGAAGCCGAAGGATTCGGCAAGGCCGCCGTAACGTTCCGCCTACGCGACTGGGGGGTGTCCCGGCAGCGCTACTGGGGCACGCCGATCCCGATCATCTTGTGTCCGACATGCGGCTTGGTGCCCGTGCCCGACGAGGATCTTCCCGTGATGCTGCCCGAAAACGTGAGCCTCACCGGCACGGGCGAATCGCCGCTCCGCGCTGTCCCCGAATTCCTCAGCGTCGACTGTCCCAAGTGCGGAGGCAAGGCCGAGCGCGAGTCAGACACGATGGATACCTTTGTGGACTCGAGTTGGTATTTCTACCGCTATACCGACGCCCGCAACAGCTCCGCGCCTTACAGCCCGGACAGGGCCCGGTCGTGGTTCCCGATCGATCAGTACATTGGCGGCGTCGAACACGCCGTGCTGCACCTGATCTACTGCCGCTTCTTCACCAAAGTGATGCGCGACATGGGCCTGATCGAATGGGACGAGCCGGTCAGCCGCCTGTTTACGCAGGGCATGGTCATTCGCGACGGCCGCAAGATGTCAAAGAACCTGGGCAACGTGGTCAGCCCCGAGGAACTGGTTGAGAAATACGGCTCGGACACGGCCCGCGTGTTCTCGCTGTTCGCAGCGCCGCCGGATCGGGACCTTGACTGGCAGGACGAGGGCGTGGAAGGCATGTGGCGCTTCCTCTCCCGGGTCTACCGCATCGTCTCCCGCAATGCCAACGGGGAGGTCGCGGCCGGCAGCGAACCCGCGAACGAGGCCGATCGCGCGGCCCTGCGCAAGCTCCACCAAACGATCGGACGGGTCACGCGCGATTTCGAGACGCGCTGGCACTTCAACACCTCCATCGCCTCGATCATGGAGCTGACCAACGAGCTTTACGACCGCGAATCGCAGCTCTCGGCAGCTGTCATGCAGGAGCTGCTGCGAGGTCTGACGCGGCTGCTGAGCCCTTTCTCGCCGCATCTCGCTGAAGAGCTGTGGGAGAGACTGGGGCAAGCGGCTCCGGTGCTCGACGCCCGCTGGCCATCCGTGGATGAGGCCCTTGCGGCGGAGGAAAACGTCCAGGTGGTCGTGCAGGTGAACGGAAAGCTGCGGGACCGGCTCAGCGTGCCAAAGGGCCTGCCCAAGGAGCAGCTCTCGGAACGGGCGCGCGAGCTGGAGCGCATCAGCTCGCTGCTGCAGGGCAAGACGGTGCGCAAAGTGATCGAAGTCCCTGACAGGCTGGTCAACTTCGTGGTGGGTTGATCGCGGGCCACTGATTCGGGCTTAATGGCATTCCGAGGCGGTGCGCTGGCAGGCTGGCGGCTGGGAGGCCGATCAAACCCGTGATTGCGCTCGTTCCACCGGGCACGGGCCGTCTAGCGCCTAGCCGCGTCTAGCGCCTAGCCGCGCAGCCCTTGCCGTTCACCAACCGAATCCGCCGGACTCAGTGGGACCTCGTGCTGAAGTGTCGTTCCGCTCAGAAAGCTCGCATTGCTCTTGGTCGGATGTGCAAGATTAGGGCACTCGCCGAGATCTTTGGAGGGCGTATTGTGACTACTGGGCGCGGCAAGAAATAGCTGGGAGATCAAGATGTCTAAGGAACTGACCGCGATCATCAAGAGCGAAGGGGATGGTTACGTAGCACTCTGCCCTGAGGTTGACGTGGCCAGCCAAGGGGACACGGTGGCCGAGGCGCGCGCCAACCTTCGAGAGGCACTCGCATTGTTTTTCGAGAGCGCTTCCGAAACTGAGATCGAGCAGCGCTTCTGCCCGGAAGTCTACGTGACTAGAGTTGAGGTAGCGGTTGGCTAAGATTCGCGTTCATTCGGCGTCAACTGTCCGCCGCACTCTCGAGGGGCACGGTTTCGTCGAAGGGCGAAGGCGCGGAAGCCACATGTTGATGCAGTAGGTCGTCGGTTCAACCACTCGAACGGTGCCCGTCCCGAGTCATCGAACACTGCGCGTGGGAACCCTGCAGTCGATCATCCGACAGGCCGGGCTTCCCGGAGAAGAGTTCGAATGAATCCGACTTGGACTCTCACGAGCAGTGACCGCACGCATGGCCGGCCGGCGACCGGCGCCGCGGCGATCGCTCCTAGCCAACATCAAGCGGATCAATGGGGAGGCGCAGCTGGTTCGAACGCAACCCGTGAGGCGCGGGCCGCTCTGCCTCACGCCTAGCGCCGAAACGGAGTACGGCATCGCACTGCCAATCATCGGCCTAGGCGCGACGCTGCGCTAGCAGGGCAGTCCCTTCCAGCGGCGTTGCTCTTCCCGAAGGCGCCCGTGCGCGAGCCTCAGTGAATGACGAAGCGCTGCCCGCCATAGAGCTGGCCGATCTCGTCGCTTGCCAAGCGCACCTCCACGGCGTGGGCTTGGAGCTCTGTGTCCACTGCCTTCGGGTAGTAGCCTATGACGTACTCTGTCTCGGCTAGCGTCGAGAGTGAGCCGAGGATTTCGCGAATGACCTTGTTGTTGAGCACGGGCAGGTCATAACTGCGTCCGCCCGTCTTGGGCCCGAGGTCGGCAAACACTTGTTGGAGCACCTCCTGATTTCGTGCGTTCGATTGCCGATTCATATTCGGTACCGGATTGGCCCTCGGGCCGAACTGAGGCTCTCCCGGCCGGGCACCTTGCTGGTTGCCGCCTCCCAGCCCTGCCGGGTTGGGCTGGCGGTGCTCTGTCGTTCCCGCCCTGATACCCAGACCGGGGCCGCCGACCAGCCCTTGCGAGCGTTTTCGAATGCGCTCATGCCCGAGGACTACAGGATAGAGGGGAATCCCGAAAGCGTTCGCCGAGCGGGCCACCAATTCCGGATCGAGGTCCGTGGTGCTGAGGCCGTCGGAGAAGACAACCATCATCCGCGAGACGTTCCCGCCTCGGTTCGCTGCATGGCGGGCCGTCTGCATGATCGCTTCGTAGACGCGGCTTCCTCCGGCCTCCGAGGCGAAGGACTGGTCCAACGCTTTCTGCAGCTTGGCGAGATCGCGGGTGGGGCCGGTGAAGATCTTCAGGTTGGCCGCGAAGCCGTAGACCGAAATCTGAACGTCCTTCCTGAGGCCTTCCAGCATGGTGCTGCGGATAGTGTTGAAGTCCAGCAGCCCCGGTGTCATGACGCTGTAGCTGAAATCGATCAGGAAGATGATCTCCGTGGGCACTGATCTCTGCGCTACAGACTCGCCTTCCGCCGGAGGCCCCTCGACGAACGCAATGTCTTGCGGCACGCCGTCCTCGAATAGCTGAAATGCCTCGCGTCCGAGGCCATTGACCGAAGACTTCTTCTCGTAGACATGCAGAGGAACGACCACGAGCTTCGTCTCCGCCCTGATGATCAGCCCGGGATTGTCCTCCTCGGCCGCAGGCGCCTGCGCTGCCGCATACGGTGCGATCGCAAGCATTCCGAGCAGGATTGGCAGTTGCTTGAGCATTGATGTCACCTCACAGCCTGCACCCCGGGCACGGCTTCCCTGCCCTGATGGGCGGTTGGCGCACGAAGTATAGCAGAGGAAATCTTGCATTTCACGAGTGATGAGCACCACCCGCGACCTGCTGATCTCCCATCAGGGATCCGTGAATTCATCGGGCGCCACTTAGACCGCGAGACTGCAGCGACGGTGTGGGAGAGCGGCAAGAACGGCTAGGAGTCCGCTCACTGGTTATAGGCGGCATGCTACGGGGCGTCGCCCCGTAGCACCCTCTTACGCTCCGAGCAGCGATTCCTTCGCTGGCCTACTCCGTTCGCCACGTCGAGAAGAGCGCCGCGTTCGCGAGACGGATCGGAACATGCGTAGGTCAAGCCGAGAGTGTGCAGGGCCCGCGCGAAGAACCAGTGGGTCGATAAGATCTGCGGGCTTCGGTCTTGGCGCGCTGTCCGACTGTGGTTTTTCGGTGGCCTTGGGACAGGCCAAGGCCCCGCCGCTTCAAGCGCACCCGACATGGGGCTCGACCCGGCTAGAAGTCGAAGCGCAGCCCGAACTGCACCCTGCGCGGCTGGTTGCACTGGGAAAAGGCACGCCCGAAGGAAGCCGCGCTCCAGTTTCGGTTCGGATCGCAGAACACGGTCCGATTGAAGAGATTGGCGAGCTGAGTCTCGAATCTCAGCTTGAACTTCTGGTTGATCCACGTGTCCTTGAACAAGCTCAGGTTCTCGGCGACATGGCTGAAGCCCCGCACGAAATTCATGGTGCGCGACGCGTTCCCGAATCGCAACGGACCGGGATCGGCGAACGCGGACCGGTCGAACACGCTGTCTGACGCCGCATCGAATGAGCCGCCGTGGTCGATTCGCACGCGGTTGCTGACAATGTCGGGGCGCTTCTGCCCGTTGAACAGGAACGGTTCGAGGTCATTGGCCATGACGACATTGACAGGGGTGCCGGAGACGATGTTGACGCTGCCGGACACGGCCCAGCCGCCAAGCACCTTGGCCTCAAGGCCAGTTCTCTTGTCCTGGAACAGCGGCACGCGGTGCGTAAAGGCCGTCAGGATCCTGTGCGGCACGTCCTGAGCGCTCAACCCGCGCTCCAGCGCTTGGGTATCGGTCGGGTTCTGCGGGCCCCGGCCCAAGCCGTCCCCCGCGTGGATGCGACCCGCTCCCATGCCGGTAAGCTTGGACCACGTGTAGCTCGCCCTCAGAATCGCTCCGTCCGTGAAACGCTTCTCGAGCCTGGCTTGCATCGCGTGATAGAAGCTGTTACCCGCCGGTACGTTCAAGTATCCGATGTTGAGCATGTGCGGAAACGGACGCAACGACTGCAGCGCCGTGCGGCTGAATCCCGAATAGGGCATGGCGAGGCCGGTCTCGGCGGCCGCCATGGTATTCAGCGACGATCCAAGCACTCCGGGTCCGTGGCTGAGAATCTCCGGAGAGTTGGCGTTGGCAGCCGGGCCGAGCACGCGGCGGTCAGCGATCAAGCGGCTGCCGCGATTTCCCGTATACGACCAGTCCAACGTCACTCCGCGACTCGCCCGGCGCTGAATCGTCAGGGACCATTCCTGGATCCGCGGCATCGTGGCGCGATCCCGGGTAACCGCGACCGGCGACGTATCGTTGCCAACCGCGGGGTCAATGGAAGGCGGCAACACGACGTTCGCCTGCGGAAAGCCCGCGTCGAGGTGAAACGCCGCCTCGCGTCCGTTGCTCAAATCGATCGCCGTGGGATGAAATCGGAATCCCAGGGTGTTCACCGCGTCGAACTGCCCGTGCGGCACGCCCGAGTAATAAATTCCGTAGCCACCGCGAACAACGGTGCGCTGGCCGATGCGCTTCGCGATTCCGATGCGTGGCCCGAAGGCGTCGCGCGGCGGTGACTCCAGCGTCCGCGTACCGGTCCGGCCCGGCCCGTCGCCGGCGAAGATCATCGCTCCGAGCCGACCTCCCGCGCCCGGATTGGGCACGGCCGGGTCAAAGGTGGACATGTTGTCGTCGCGTTCGCGAATCGCAGACTGGTAGTCGAACCGCAACCCGATAGTGATCGTCAGGCCGGCGCTGAGCCGGTATTCGTCCACGATGCTCCAAGAAAAGAAGTTCTCTGTGATGGTGGGAAAGTCTGGAATCTGGAAGCGTGCCGAACTGACCTGGCCCAGCAGGAACGAAGCGAATGGATCGCCGGTCGCGACTAGGTTGTTACCGCTTTCGTCGAAGCCGCCGGTGTGCAGCCTGGAGAAGTTGAAGTGGCCGGCCTCGTTGTTGGCCCAGCCCCGGAAGGGGTAGTTGTGATGCCGAAAGTCACCGCCGATCTTAACTGTGTGGCGCGCCGTGATCCACGTGGTGTTGTGACCGATCCCGTACTGGTGATTCGCGTGGAAGCCAGAGCGTCCCCATTCGCGGCCCAGCGGGGAATATCGGGTGTTGCCGCTGAACGTCAGCGCCGGCGGTCCGGCGTCCGTGGCAACCAGTCCGTTGCCGGCCGGCCCCCACAGTCGTCCCTGCCAACCCGCGCCGGCGGCCAGCGAGTGGCCGCGAACATGGAACTCGTCGTAGACCAGATGGGTCTGGTTGAGCACCGCGGCTGACTTGACCCAGTCGATCTGGTGCCTTACGTGGTGGGTCGTGGTGTCCTCGTAGACGCCAGTGCCGTAGTAGTCGCCGTTCAAGTGCGGACTCTGCACCGGATCGCTACGGGCCCGGCAGCCATCGACGCCGCCGCAGTCGCGCAGCGCCGGATGTGACGTGCGGCTGAACAACACAGCGGCGCGCACACGGCTGTTGAAGGAATGGTTGATCCTGAAGTGATGGCTGGGCGCATCGAGCCGCCAAACCTGCGCGCCGAGCGGATTGCCTTGGACATTGAATTCAGTGCCCGGGCGGTCCGGGGCGACCATCAGCGGGGTCACGCCGCCCGCCACCCGGCTGCGCAATGGGTGCGCGGACGGAATCCGATTGTTGGGGAAGGGGTCGCGGACGGGCACGCCGCGTGCCAGCGCAGTTGAAGCCGGGTCGAAGATCTGGCCCTGCCGGACGGGCCGACCCAAGGCGTCCGCGGCGAGCACTCGAGGGGCTGCCAAACGGCCGAAGTCGCCCATCCGGAACGGATGAACAGGCGTGGAATTGCCGTAGCCCGACTGTGCCCCCGAGCGCACTGCGAACCGCTCGTAGTGGTAGTTGAAGAACGTCTTGTTCTTGACAAACGGCCCTCCGACGTAAGCGCCGAAATTACTCTCTCGGTGCCTTGCCTTGGTGCCGAAAAAACCGCGGGCATTCAGGGCATCGTTCCCGACCAGCGAGTACAGCGCCCCGTGGAACTCGCTCGAGCCGCGCTTGCTGGTGCTAGAGAGGTAGCCGGTCCGACGCTCGACCCTGACGGCCTCCTTGGCGGGCGCCGGCCTGACTTCACGGACTCTGTTTGCCGTCGCGACCGCAGCTAGAGCGGTCGGGGCGAGCCGTTCCTGTCTGGCGACCGCAGCCACCAAGATCGCGTCTTGACGATAAGTCTGCCCCGCGCCTAGGTCGACACCCGTGCGAACAAAGGACTCGTACCCGCTTGAATCTACCCGGATCGAATAGCGACCGCTCGGCAGCCCGGCAGCCTCGTACGCTCCCGCCTCGTCGGTTTGCAAAGATATCGCTGCCCCGCTCGGCGCATGCGAGAGTGTGACGGTTGCGGCGCGCGCGGGATCGCCAGACCCGTGGCGAACCACGCCGCCGATCAGGCCGTTCGGTTGCGATTGCCCGAAGGCAGGAGGCCCCGCCGCTGCCCACAAGAACGACAGGGCGAGCAAATTCCGCCAGTGGCTACTCACAGCGCGATACGAAGTGGCGCGAAGCCGGGGCGGACCCGTCCCAGCCGTCCTCTCGTCCCTAGTGTCCATCAACCGAGTCGCGCGCGCAATGTCGCGACGCGATTGTAGACCATCGCACGGAGAACATGGTTCAGCGCCCGGCAGCGCTGCGCAGACTCCACCAGCGAGACTTGGGTCATCATGAAAGGGCCACCGGGCATGCCTGATTCGAAACCTCAGCTATCGGCGAGGCAGATCTCCCCTCGGCAGCGCTATTGGCTCTACCAGCTGCCGGGCATCGTCGTCGTCGCGGCCCTAGCGGCGGTAGCAGCCCAATGGCTATCGCTGCCGCTGTGGACCTGCATCGTTGCCGCGGTGCTGTGGATTGCCAAGGACGCCGCCCTGTATCCGGTGGTCAAGGCGTCATATCAAGCTGGCAGCCCCACGGGCCCGGCGTCCCTGATCGGATCGCTCGGGACCGTGCGCGACGCACTCGACCCGATCGGACTGATCAAGGTCGGCCCGGAGCTATGGAAGGCGAAGTCCTCCGCGCCCGCAGCTGCCGGAGACATCGTGCGGGTCGTGGGCTGCTCCGGGATGACGCTCTTGGTCGAAGCCCGCCCGCCGGAGGGGGATGGCTGAGCCCTGCACCCCTGCGCGCGTCACAGACCAAAGTCACTCGCGACCCGGGCGGCGACCTCGCCGTGGCCGCCGGCGCGGGCCTTTTCCAAGGCCAGCCGAGCATACTGCTGGGCGCGGTCGGGATCAGCCAACTCCCGATAGACCACCGCGAGCAGGTAGGCCTGCAGCGGCGCCCCCGGATTGTCTCGCTCGAGCGCCTTGTGCAGCAGCGGCAGCGCGTCGCGGTAGCGCCCCCGCTCGGCCAGCCGCCGACCGAGGTGGTAGTTCGCCTGCGGGTGTGACGGGTCATGCTCGATGGCTAGCCGGTAGTGCCTCGCGGCTTCGGCGTCCTGTCGGACGTTCTCCAGCGCGTTGGCTAGGTTGTTGTGCGCGTTGGCGTCCTGAGGATTGATGGCAAGAGCCCTCCGGAACGCTGCAGCCGCCCCGCTGTAGTCGGCAGCCAAATGTAGCGACACGCCGTAGTTGTAATGCGCTTCCGCGATGGAGGGGTTCAGGCTCACGGCCCGCTCGTAGTGTCTCGCCACTTCGTCATGTCGATTGAGTTGCCCATAGACCACGATGAGGTTCACGTGAGCCTGGGCGTAGTTGGGATCGATCTCAAGCGCGCTGACATAGAGCGCCAAGGCACCTTCCAAGTCGCCGCCGTCTTGCAATGCCCGCGCGTCGTTGAAGACCTGCTGGGCGCTCGCGGACCGGACCGAGTCCATGGCATCGATCAGGGGGTCCTCGTAGTGCCGCCTAAGCGCAGCCCGGGAAGACTCGAAGCGTTCCAGTTGCTCCTCGGCCTCGGCCGCACGGCCGACTAGCCTAAATTCCTGGGCCAGTGCATAGATCGCCTCCCGGTAGTCCGGCTCGACCGCGAGGGCCGCTTCGAGATGCTGGATCGCCCCGCCATCAGCCTGCCCGGAAGCAAGCCGGCCCAGACGGTAATGCACCGCGGCGCTATCGGGCGCTAGCTCCAGCGCATGCTGCAGTGCATCCGCCGCGGCTGAGCGCTCTCCCGACAGCTCTAGCAAGTCCGCGCGCCGAACGGCCGTGGGAAGGTCGTTCGGGCGCATAGCGGCAGCAGCTTCGAACGCGACCAGTGCCGCATCCGTCTGGCCCAGATCCGAGCGGGTCACGGCCAGCAGGTACGTCCACTCGAACTGTTGCGGCTCCAAGCGCCGGCATCGTTCGAAGCAGGCTGCGGCGGCTTGGTACTGGCCGTAGGCGTAGAGAACCTTCCCGAGCGCCCCCACGGCCTCGGCACTGCCCGGTTCCGCCCGCGCTCGCTCGGTGGCTGAGCGGATCTGCTCGCGCACCGGCAGCGCGAACCCGTCCAACACCGGATCCGGCACGGGCGGCAGCGAGGAGTCGGAACAGGCGCATTGCAGGATCGCCGCGGCGGAGACGCAAGCGACGACCGCCAGCCGTCGCGCGTGCCCGCGCTCAGTCCGCGAACGCATCCCGAATCCTGCCAGCCGCATAAACGGACCCTAGGCGCGCCTTGGCAAGCTCGTATTCGGCCGCGATCAGACCGCCCCAGGCAGCCGATTCCTCGATCCGCCCGCGCTGCAACTCTTCCAGCGCGATCCTGCCCTCTTCGAACTGCGCTAGCAGCACGTCCAGACTCTCGCGGGCGTAAGCGAGTTCCCGCCCTGCGAGCGCGCGGCCCCGCCGGGCCTCCCCGAGCGCGGCCTCCGCCCGCTGCGTCGCCAGGGCCAGCGCGTCGCGCTTGGCAGCCTTGCGCAGCGACAGCTCGCGTTCGTCCAGCCGCGCCCTGGCAACCCTCTCCGCTACGCCGCGACCGGTAAAGATCGGAATCTCGACCGCGACTCCGGCTTGCCAATTGTGCCGCTGGAAGCGCCGGAAGTAGTCGTCGTAGTTGTTGAATCTCGCCAGGAGCGAATACTGCCCCACGATGTCCAGCCGCGGGTTTCGAGCAGACTTGGCGCTGCTTGCGCGGTGTCGGGCCGCACGCAAGCTCGCATCCAGAGCGGCGATCTCGGGATGTTCGCCGATCGGCCGTCCAGCGGTTCCGTGGGCGGCATCCAAGACCGCGGCGCTATCCGCGGCTGAGCCGTCTGCGACCAGCCTGACGCCAGGTCCCAGCGAGAGAATCCGCCTCAGCTCCGCTTCCAGCAGGTCCGCGCGAGACTGTGAGGCAGCCACGCGGTCGCGGGCTCGCGCCGTGTCAAGGCGGGCTCGGCTCAACGCCAGCGGAATCTCGAAGCCCTGCTCGACGCGTGCGGCGGCTGAGGACTCGATCCGCTGAAAGTGCTCGAGCTCGCTCTGCCTGCGCCGCTGCTCCGCAAGCGCCAGCTCGAAGTCCAAGTAGGAGATTCCTGCCAGGTACGCGGCTCGCTCGGCAATCGCAGCGGCTTCGTGCTCTCCAGAGCGGATCTCCTCGCGAGCGCCCTTGGCGCGCCCCGGACGCTCGGTGTTCAGCAGCGGCTGCCGCAGCGTTAGCTGGGCAATCGAGGGATTCGCGCCCTGGATGCTCTGCGGAATGCCCGCGGTTGCGCCCAAGCCGGATCCCCCGTACAACTGCGTGGAGCGCTCGGCACGGACGAGCGCCAGCGCGTTGGCCGAGCGCTCGACCGCCAGCTGTGCCAAGCGCACATCGGGGTCCGCCACCAGCGCGATCCGAATGACCTGCCTCAGATCAATAGAACGCGTCTCGGGCCGCTCGGCCTGAGCGCCCGCAGTTGCTGCCGCGAGCAGCAGAATTGTCGCAATCCTAGTCATGTCGAAGGGCCTCCGCCGGATCGAGGTTCGCCGCGCGGGCGGCCGGAAGCAGGCCGAACACACCGCCGCAGGCCGCCGCGCCGAGCAGCGCAAGAGCGACCCAGTGACTCGGAACTTGCGGCGCCAGTTCCGGCCAAGCCAGCCCTGCCGCCCAGGGGATTCCGACCCCCACCAATGCCCCGCCGGCGCCGCCGACCGCCGCAAGCAGCATGGCTTCGAACACGAACTGCGCCCGGATCTCTCGCCGCGAGGCTCCCACCGCGCGGCGGATGCCAATCTCGGCCGTGCGCTCCGAGACTGCGATCAACATCATGTTCATGATGAACACCCCACTTACCGCAAGAGTAATGGAAGCGACCAGAATCATGGCAACGCTAAGCGCCAGCAAGACCCTCCTAGCCGTGGCCAGGATCCCCGCCAGCGTTTCGACGCGGTACAGCGAACCTGGGCGGTGGCGCGACTCGAGCGTCTCTCGCACCATCCCGGCGACCTCCTCGACGCGCTGCTGCGACCTGACCGAAATATAGAGCGGATCGACCCGCTCGGTCTCCTGGAAGTAGCGCAGCACGGTGAACGGCACCAGCATGGAGCGCTCGGACACCTCAGACTGCCCGTACGTGTCGACGCGCTCGGAAAACACGCCCACCACCTTGAACTCGATTCCGTGGGCCGTCACGCTCCGGCCGACGGCGGCCGCGCCGGAGCCGAACAGGTCCTGCCCGAGGCGGCGCGTGACCAAGCAGACCCGGGCCCTGCCTTGCAAATCGGCCCGCTCCAAGAAGCGACCGTGATGGATCACGGGCTTTCGCACGCGAAGGTAGGATTCGCTGGACCCCAGGATGCGAATCTGGGTCGGGCGGCCCTGGATCATGATGGAATCCCAGGTGCTGCTCACACCGGCAACGGCGGCGGCCAGCCCGCCCAGCCGAAGGCGCACAGCTTCGACGTCCGCGAGGTCGATATAGTCCGCTTCCGAGTCCGAGACATTCCCCCCGGCCTCGTAGTAGGCATACACCAAGTTCGAGCCAACGCCTTGAATCTGAGCCAGAACGAACTCGCTGCCGGTCGCCGCAACTGTGGCGACCAGCACCACGGCGGCTACGGCGGCTGCCATGCTGGCGGCCGTGAGCACCGAGCGCAGCCTCTGGGCCCGCAGAGCACGCAGGCCGGCGAGGGCGATCTCGCGGTACGCCAGAGATACCTTCGGCCCCATCCTCTCTAGCCTAAGCACTCCTCGCAGCCCAGCGGTCTCCGGTAGCGTGAATCCGTGCGATCGCGCGGTCGCGCCTACTCGCTCTACCAGCGCCGGACATCGACCCAAGCCGCTTCCAAGCCCCTGGCGCCGCGCCAGCCAGGTCGGACCTCTCTCGGCGATCACAACCTAGCTCGGGACTGTCTTCAAGAGCGCTCGTGACACTCCTCGGCCGCGCAGTGCTGGAGAGCCTGCTGCCGGTGCTGCTCCGCCGATACGGCACCGACGAACAGCAGCGGGACGGCAAGGGTCCGGCTAGTCAGGGGCTGCCCCCGGCCGCCGGATCCAGGCGCAGCCGCTGTCCTTCCATGAGAGTGCCGTCCTGCGGCAAGGCAATCGAGTCAGACTCCACCAGGCCGCTGACGACTTCCGCGAATACGGGCCCGACCACTCCCAGAGCCACGGCGCGCCTCGCCGCACGACCGTCTTCGACCACCCACACGAAGGGCTCCTCGCCGCCGCCCATTACGGCCGCGCGCGGCACGCTGAGCGCGCGCTCGGCTCGCTGGGTGACGATCCGCACCCGCACGGCCAGCCCCGGCAGGAGCAGGTTGTCCGGATTGTCCGCCTGACACAAGACCTCGCCCACGCGTCGCGAGCCGACTTCGATCACTTCCGTAGCCAGTGTCCCTACCCGGCATTCCCACTCCCGATCGGGGTATGCGTCGGCGCTGATGCGTGCGACCGAGCCTTGCGTGATCCTGCCAAGTTCAGGCTCGTCGACGAAGACGCGTGCCGTCACGCTCTCAGTGCTTCCTATGCGAGCGACCAAGCTTCCGTGCTCCAGAAAATCGCCTTCCCGGACCGCCAGCGAGAAAAGCGTGCCGTTGGCCGGGGCCCGCAACACAAGAGCCTCGACGGCTCGTTCCGCTTCTTGCAGTTCCGCCTCCGCTTCGAGAATCGCGGCTCCAAGTTCCGAGCGCCGCCCCTCCAGCGGCGGCGCCTGCAACTGATAGCTGAGAGCTTCGATTTCGTCTGCGAGGTCTTGCAAGGCACGCGCTTGGGCATCGACTTCGGAGCGCGCAACCGCGTTCCGAGCCAATAGCCGCCGGAGTCTCTCTAGATCCTCTGACGCACGGGACCGGGCTGCCTCCAGCTTTGTCAGCTCGCCACGAAGCTGGGATCTGCGAAGTGGATCTAGACCGGCCTCCAGCTGTACCAAGCGAGCCTTGGCGGCCGCCAAGCGAGCGCCGGATCGATCGCGTGCCGCTCCTTGACCGGCGTCGACCAGCCGCACGAGCGGCTCGTCCCGCTCGACCTTGGCCCCGCGCCGGGCGTAGATCTGGCCGACCCGACCCGACGTACTGGCGTGCACAGCGACAGTCCGTTCTGCCTCGATCCGGCCGTTCGTGGTCAATGCGCTCTCGATATCCCGGCGGGCCGGCCTGACACCCTCGATGTCCTCGGCAGGGCCGCCACAGGACAGGGCCGCGCCTAGACAGCAGACGCAGAAGGCCAAGGCAGCGTTCGGCATTCCGCCCTGCTAGCGAGCCTCGGCCTGTCCGCCCGGCCGGTGGCTGAAGGCCCATACTCGCAAGTCCGACTCGCCGGGAGTGAAGTCTACGATCGCGTACTCGCCCGCCGCCAGCGGCTCGACCGGCCATACCTTGTAGACCAGCGGAGCCAGCTGCTGCCGGAATATCTCGACCTCATCCTGCGCTTCGAACTGCTCGTCCGACCTCGGGACCGTGTATATCTGCTGCACAATGCGCCTGTCCTTCTTGCGCTCCGGCTCGATCCGCGAGATGCCGAAGCGAGAAAAGCTGTCCAAGCGGATATAGAAGGCCGGCTTCTCATCGGTGGTAACCATGCTCGCAGACAGCCCCTTGATGGACAGCGTGCGCTTGCCGGCGATGACCGGCATTGGTGCGATAACGTTCAGGAAGGATCGTCCGGTGCTGCGGTCGACCTCGTAGAAGACCTGCTCCACCGGCACCGGTTCCTGGCCGCGCAGATAGTAGACGCCGTCGTCCAAGGGCACGGAGTGCAGCTCGGTCCGCGCCCGCCGCTCGGCCAACCGCTCTCGGCGTTCCTCCGCCTGGCGCTGCTCGAACTCCGCCCTGCGAGACCTGTTGTAGACGTTCGTGCGCTCGAGATCGACAATCGCGACCGGGACTTCCTCCCACTGGCCCCGCTCGGAGCTGAAATAGCGCACGCGGTCGTCGACGACCTCGTACTCGCGAACATCCAGGCGCGTGCCGTCCGTGAGGAAGACTGCGGGGCTCTGCGCCGGTGCGGCGACGGCGAAGGCGAGCAGCGCGAGCATGCCGCGAACGAATTGACCCCTCATGGCTGGTGGACCGGCAACTCTCTCATAATGTTAGGCTCAGTTCGCGAACCGTATGCGTGGTTGAGCTGAAACTCCTGTCAGGCGGGCCCGCAGAGAGGTCGGGCGGGGGCAGCCGACCCGCTCGAAACACTGCAAGATGCTGTCCGGATGCCTCGTCGCGATTCCGCGAACGCCATCAGAAGGAGCTGGAAGCGGCCGTTGGCGGCCTCCGAGCGGCACCGATCCCGCTGCCCCTTCGGAGCTGTGCGGCGAATCGACCCCGTCGGCTTCCACCAAGCCTCGCAGGGCTTGAACTCACTGGCCTGCCCAGGCCGGCGCGTGGGCATTCCGCGCCGGGTCCAGCAATCCCGGCCGCGCGCTCAGTGCGGTCCGAGCCGGCTGAGCAGAGCGTCTCCGCTGTCGCATACCAGCAGCCATTCGCCGATCTCCTCCAAGCGCTCCACCTCAGCAATCCCTTCCAGCCTTGCCGCAAGGCTCCGCGCCAGTGCCTCGCCGAATCGGATCTGTGCTTGCCGCAGCAGCAGCTTCCGCTCGCCCTCGCGGCGGCCCTCGTCACGCATGCGATCCGCCCAAGTCTGGCTCGCGGTTTCCAGCATGTCTAGTACCTGCTTAAGATCATAGCTCTTGACTGCGTCCGTCACGCCCAGATCCGGGATCAGCACTTCCGAAACCCAGACCGCGAAGGCCCTGCCCACCGCCTTGGCTCTCGCTCTGGGGCCACCTCTTTAGCGGCTCCGCCGCCGCCCGCAACGCTTCGGGACTGTCACAGCGCTGCAGGCGCCCGAACAGCACCGCCAGTTTCTGCTCCCCGCCCGGGTCCGGACAGCGGCACAGCTCCAGCAGCGGGCACTCCATGCTGGGGATGTCTCGCTCCTCCTCCAAGCTGCACACCTTGATCGCCTGCCCCACCTCGCCGACCGCCGTCCAGGGCCGCTTGCCGCTGTAGATGACCAGATGCTTCACGCGCGGCACCAATGAGACCGCGTAGCCCGACTCGCGCGGCGGATTCTGGCTCAGGATCAGATACATGCCTGCCGCCGCGTGCAGCATTCTGAACGGCATGGACGGGTCGATCGCGGCCTGGCATTCGATCAGCAAGTAGACGACGTCGCCATCGGCTAGAGTCAATCGCCAGACGGCGTCGGCCAAGCGCTGCCCTTGGCCGTCCGCAACGACCAGGTTGGCATTGCCGGGGTCAATCGCCACGACCTCGCATTCGTCGACGCCGCGCAATGGATAGGCCCGCAGCAGGTGGCGGATAACGGTCTGGTGATGCACGAAGAGCTTGAAAGCGGAATCGCGCTGCAGGCCCTGGTCGATGGCAGTCTTGGCGGGTTGCGGGAGTTCGGCCGGTGCGGAGCTGGCACGGCGGGAAGCGGCCGCAGAAGGCGGGATTGTAGCGCACCGAGGGGTCCGGCGCCGACAGCGGCTCCGAGGCTTTTTCCGGTCCCGGCGCAGGCCGTTGAGCCCAGCGCCGGCAGCGCGCGCTGGCAACGGGGAGCGTATCTCGGCCTGCCCGCAGGCTACCGTACGGTCCGCCAACTGAGCCAAACGTTGTTGCCTGTCGCCGGTTTCGGCCGGCTCGGGGTTCTAGAACCGCACGCGCAGTTGCACGGTCGCCTGGCGGCCCGGTGCAAGGGCCGTGCCCGAGAAGAGCCCGCTGAAATTGATGACGTTGAGTCGGTTCGTGGCGTTGCGCAGGTCGAACTGGAGTGTCGCGGACCTGCTGCCCCGCTCCCATACGCGGGATCCGACAGAGAAGTCGAGGCTGAGATTGGGGCGCACTCGAGAGCGCGCGAAATTCACTCTCCTGAGGATGGCTTCCGGAACCGGCTGAGCCTCGTCGTCGCCATCGTCATCATCGTCCCCGCCATCGTCGTCATCATCGACGCCGTCACCCTCGTCGTCCCCGTCGTCGTCATCGTCATCGTCGTCGTCATCCTCCAGTTCCACAGGCAACCCGCTTCCGTACCGGATGCCGAACGAAGCCCAGACTCTGGGATGAATCTGGAATCGGAGGGTCGTCGCGACGGTGTTCCGCTGGTCTTGACTGATCGGGAACTCCTCGGCCACGTCCCGGAGCTCCTCAGCCTCCCCGCCCTCCACGAAGAGTCCGCCCGTAACCGGAGATCTAGCCCTTCCCAGCAAGTTGGAGTAGCTGGCGAATGCCGAGATGCCCTTCCATCGGGGGGCTTCGATGCGGACCTCGGTCCCTTCGATCGCCGCCGAATCGAACGTGATCGGGAAAGACAGGCCGGTGTTGAGAAAGACGTCGTCATCGATGTAGTTCTGGAACCGGCGCCAGAAGTGCTTGGCGTCGATCCGCATTGCGCCCCCGATCGGTTTGCGCATGCCGATTTCGATGAAATGCCCCGTGTTGGCCGGAACCGCCAAAACCTCTTCGACAGCGTCCAGCCCCAAGCCGGTCGCGGCACTGCTCAGGAGCAAGTTCTCGGTCGGGGGCGGCTGGAAGATCCGGTCGTAGGAGGCATACAGCTGGAGTCCCGCCGGGGGAACGAAGTAGCTGGCCGCGAGGCGCGGGCTTAGCGCGCGATCCGAAATCAGCAGGCGGTACTCATCGAAACGGAAGCCGATGCTGGCTGCGAAGTTGCCGGCACGCAGCTGGTCGTAAGCGTAGAAGCTGGCCTCGGTGCTGCGCTGCCTGTCGCGGAAGTCCAGATCGAAGTCCGGCAGTTCGTCAGGCTCCGCCATCAGGAAGCGCTCCCGGAGCCCGCTGGATCGAATGTCCCCGCCGATCTTGAGTGTGTGGCGCTCTCCCTCGAACGTCACGTCGGCCATCACCACACCTTGGCTGAACCCGCGATCCTGCAGAACGTAGACGGGCGTCGACAGTTCGTTGCTCCAGAGCTCGCTGGTCAGGTCCCGCAACATCCCGCGGACCGATATCAGCGCCCGGCGCGACAACGTGCCCTGATAGTGCACCTGCCCCGCTGTCTCGCTCGACCGGCGGTCCTGCCGCTGCCCCGCCTCCTGCTGGAGAAGGTCATTCGGCACCAGGAAGTTCGTGCGGTTGGTGCGCGCGTACCCAGTCAGCCGATGGCGGCTGCTGAGATCGCGGGCGAACCGCGCGTTGCCGCCGCCGGAACTGCCGCGATTCGTGAAGTTCTCCAGCGAGGGCGGATCGAGGTACCGGTCGGTGGCGCCCCCCTGAATTCCGATCGTCAGTTCAGTGCCACCGCTCGCGTACTGGTGCGAGAACGCGCCGATGCGCGTCGCATAGCTCCCGCCCTGCACATCGAGCGAGGTCCGGTGTCCGGTGATGGCACTCCGTCGCGTGTCAAGTGCGATCACGCCTCCCAGCCTCCGGCCGTATTCGGCCGGGATGCCCGCAGTAAGGACTGTGACTGCCTCGAACTCGGAGTTCTCGAACGCCGGTGCAAAGGCTATCGAGCGGTTGTCGTACAGGGGCATGCCGTCGATCACGTACTGCGTGTCGTACTCGGACCCCCGTGGGTGGAGCACGGCATTGGCTTCCAGCAACCATCCGGGCATCGCCGTGACAATGTCGACGGTACTCCGGCCCAGAGCGGTTCCCAGGGCCAGCTCGAGGTCCTCGCGTCCGGACCGCGTGCCCTGCGACGGCCGGTACGGCTCGAACAAGGGCGCCGGGGCGCGAACGGTGACTTCCTCCCGGACCGTGGCCAGGGAAAGCGCGATCTCGACTACCCGCGGAACTGCCGACTGCAACGCGATGCGGCGTTCCGCAATCTCGAATCCCTCGTGCCGCGCTGTGAGCAAGTAGGTGCCTGGAGGAATGCGATGCAGGGTCGCTCGTCCTTCAGCGTCTGCGACCGCGCCCGCGACGAATTGCGGACTGCGCGAGACGAGCTCGAGTGCGGCAGGCACGCCCTGGCCCCTAGGGTCGATGACGCGAACCTCCAGCCGGCCGTCCATCACTTGGGGCCGGGCGGACGGGGCGAGAAAGATGCAGAACGACAACACCACCGCAGCAAGACGAGGGCGGGCAAAGTGCGCGCGAGACATAGGCTACACTCATACATTCCACTTCGCCCGGTTTCGTTCAGGGTTTTTCTGATCACGCCTGAAACGGGCGGTGCAAAGCTGGGCCACGTCTGGGCATGGCCGTCGGGCACACATGGTCCGTTCCCGCTTCCTCTGTCGGAGGGGCAGTCGCAACCCTGCCGATTCCGGGAGTTTCCGGCGAGACAGCTCCCGCAACCCGTCGCGTCGAGATCCACGCCGAAGTCACCGCCCTGTTCGATGACCTCCGGGAGCCGATCCTCCGCTACCTGCTTTCGATGGGCCTGAGCGTTGCCGACGGCGAGGACGTGGTCCAGGAGACATTCCTGGCGCTGTTCAGACACCTGCGCCGAGGCCGGCCTCGGACGAACCTGAGAGGCTGGATCTTCCGGACTGCGCACAATCTCGGCCTGAAAAGTCGCAGGCTCGACGGACGGGCTCGCAGGACGATTCGAACGCCGACATTTGCCGATCCCGTAGCTGACGGAGCGCCGAACCCGGAGCAGCGGCTACGCATGCGCCAGCGTTATGAGCGAATGTGCGCTGTGCTCAACGCGCTCCCCGCGCGCGAGCGCTACTGCTTGAGCCTGCGGGCCGAGGGCTTGCGATATCGTGAAATCGCCCGCGTGCTGGGAGTTTCCCTGGGAACGGTTTCGAATTGCATGAGGCGGGCCGCCTCGCGGCTCCAGAATCTGCACGCGTGAGGGCGACGATGTGGGGTAGAGAAAGACACCTGTCCGACGCGGACCTAGTCTTGCTTCTGCAGGGCGGGTCCCAGACGCGACGTGCTCGGCGCTGCCGGCAGCATATTGAGGAATGCGAGGAGTGCCGGGCTCGGTTGAATGGGATGCGAGCGCCGCTGCAAGAGTTCTTCGCGACCCGCCGACGGATTCTGGATGAGGCCCTGCCCCGGCCGGAAACGGCGCGGCATCAGCTCCGTGACGCCCTTGCCCGGGCCGTTGCGGAGGGCTCGGGTCAACGATCGCGGCCGGCCTGGGGGCTCACCGCCACCTTAGCCACCGTGGCCTTGGCCATCGCCTGCGGCGCGGGCGGGATCTTGTGGTACTCCGGCAATGCCGCTAGCGACGGACCGAACATCGCGGCTCTCCGAGCGGTGCCCGACTCGCGGCTGACGCCTGGCAGGATAGGTCCCGCGAGCTCGGTCGATCTGTGTGCGTCCCACAGGCCGGCTGTGCCCGCGACGGTCGACCGCCAGGTTGCGCTGGCGGTCTTCCGGGCCCATGGCATCGAGACACCGCAGCCGCTGGCGTACGAACTCGATCATCTGGTACCGCCCGAGCTCGGAGGGGTCACGGCCCCGGAAAACCTGTGGCCGCAGCCCTACGAGGGGTCGGTCTGGGATGCGAACGCGAAAGACGCGCTCGAGGACAGGCTCGTGCGGAAGACTTGCAGCGGGGAAATCTCGCTACGGGCCGCCCAGGCAGACATCGCCCGGGACTGGGTCGCCGCCTACCGGAAACACTTCCGGACGGAGGAGCCCTTGGTGGAACACGCGGCGTTCCTGAAGGACCAGCCCTGGGAGTGATGGTTCCGGTCACGGATCCGCGATTCCGGGCCGGAATGGTTTCGCCGGCCAAGTTCGGTGAAGTCGAGGCGAGGCGGACAACGGGCTCAACGAAAAGGGCATCGCCTAGTCCCCCAATCTTAGGAGTTGAGGGCGAGGCACGATGGGTTTCCGACGGATCTGGAGGCTCTCATTCTGAGCCTAGACACGCTGAGCAGAGACACGACTATCCGGTCTGGAGCGGCCCTCCTGTGGTACTTTCAATCGAAACGCCATGGCTAATCCTTGCAACCGACAGCCTCGTCCGCTTGACGTAACCGCACCCCTAGCGCTCGCGCTGGCAGCCCTGCTACTGGCCGCGGGCTGCGCGACCGCACCGGTCGACAGCCGGCCGAACATCATCCTCGTGATGACCGACGACCAGGGCTACGGCGAGGTCGGCGCGCACGGCAATTCGATGATCCGAACGCCGAATCTGGATGCCTTGCACGCTGAGAGCGTGCGGCTGACGAACTTCCATGTCGACCCCACTTGCTCGCCGACCAGATCCGCTCTGATCACTGGAAGATACTCGTCGCGGACCGGCGTCTGGCACACGATCATGGGGCGTTCGATCGTCCACCGCGAGGAGACCTCGTTCGCCGACGTGCTCTCGGAGGCCGGCTACGCGACGGGCTTCTTCGGCAAGTGGCACCTAGGCGACAACTCGCCCTACCGTCCGATCGACCGAGGCTTCCAAGAGGCCGTCTACCACGGCGGTGGCGGCGTTGGCCAGACTCCGGACTACTGGGGCAACGACTATTTCGACGACACCTATTGGCACAACGGCGAGCCCACCGCCTACGAGGGCTACTGCACCGACGTTTTCTTCGACAACGCCCTGCGATTCATCGAGCAACAGCAGGACGAGGATCCGAGCCCGTTCTTCGTCTACGTGGCGACGAACGCCCCGCACGGGCCGTTCTTGGTCGACGAGTCGTATTCGAAGCCGTATGCCGACAATGGCGTTCCCAGCCCGATGGACAAGTTCTACGGCATGATCGAGAACATCGACGACAACATGGGGCGCCTGACCGCGAAGCTGGACGAGCTTGGCATCGCGAACAACACCCTGCTGATCTTCATGACCGACAACGGCTCTGCGGCCGGCGTGACCAACACGCACCCGACCCAGAGGGTGGGCTCGACCAACGCGGAGCTGCTCGCGCGGGCGGCCAAGGAAGAAGCCGACGGCGCGTGGCAGGGCTTCAATGCCGAAATGCGCGGGAGGAAGGGGTCAGAGTATGACGGGGGCCATCGCGTGCCGTTCTTCGTGCGTTGGCCCGACGGGAACTTGGGAGCTCCCCGGGATGTCGCGAATCTTGCCGCGCACATCGACGTCCTGCCGACCTTCGCGGACGCAGCCGGCGCGCCGCCGCGGGAAGACCTGGACTGGGACGGCACGAGCTTGCTGCCGCTGCTGCGGGGCGGGGACTGGGCGGACCGGACGCTGGTCGTGCATTCCCAGCGCATCCGGTTCCCGGAACGCTGGCGCAAGAGTTCCGTCATGACGGAACAGCACCGCCTCGTGAACGGACAGGAGCTCTATGACATCCAAGCCGATCCGGGCCAGCTGACAGACATATCCACCGAGAATCCCGAAACGGTCGCGGCTCTACGCGCTGAGTACGATGCGTGGTGGGAGCATATCGGCGATCGCTTCGAGCAGCATGTCTATCTTGATATCGGCTCGGATGCCGAGAATCCGGCGCGGATCACGGCCCACGACTGGCTTCCGCCAGACGATTCAGTGCAGGTGCCATGGAACCAAGGCCATGTGTCCCGCGCCCCGGCCGTGAACGGAACTTGGAATATCCAAGTCACGCAAGCTGGCACTTATGAGTTCGAGCTATACCAGCGCGACGAGCCCGCAAACTTCCCGATCGAGGCGAACACGGCGACACTCCGCATCGGCGAGCTGGAAGAGACCGTGCCGGTAGAGTCTGGCGCCTCCAGCGCATCCATCAAGATGGAGTTGCCCGCAGGCAAGACGACCATGCACAGCCGCTTCCTTACCGAGGACGGGACCGAGCGGGGGGCCTTCTACATCTACGCGAAGCGCTTGTGACCAGAGCGGTCATGCAACTCCTCGCGCGTCGGCCTGCGACCGCCGGGCCAGTCTAGCTTGCGCGGCTTCGTTTCCAAGTAGCGGCGCATCGCGACCTCATAGCCGTCCTCATCGAGCCGCATCCCGTCAAGCAGCTCGGCAAGCCATCGGGATACGCTGCGGCCCTCCTCGGCTGCTTTGACACGGAGCCACCGAGCCAGATCGTCCGGCAAGGCAATGGTGATCTTCTTCATCCCCGGCGCTACCTCGAAGAATTCACGTAAACATTGTCACACGGGAATCTTGCTGGTCGGTGCTAAGACGACCAAGCAAGAAGGATCGCCAGAAGTTCTCGCAAGTTTCGAGCAGTGGTCGTTATTGAAGTGTGCGTTACTGGGTCTGGGCGTATCCGCAGCTTCGGGCTGGGCCTAGACTTCATCGGTTCGACTTGGAAGCCGAGTGCTGGACGCAGAGTTGCGGCGGCGGGAAGAATCCGGTCGCCCCAACGAGTTAGCTGCCAACTTGCCTCGAAGCGCGCACGCTAGAACCGTACGGAAAGGCGCGCGTAGTAGAAGCCGCCGTTGAAACCGAACGGCGCCGACCGGCGCGAGAAGAGGAAGATTCCGGGCGATTCGATGATGACTCTGCCGCTCGAATCCTCGAGCCGGCCGTTTCGGGTCTGGCCGACGTGGTTCTGATCCGGAACGGTGTTGAGCAGGTTCTGGGCGCCGATCGTCAGCTCGGTGTGCTTGAAGACCTTGAAGCCAACATGCATGTCGGTCACCACCTTGCCGCAGAACTGCTGGCGCGACCCGCCCAGCGGGCTCGCGGAGAAGCCCGACGCTCCGCAGGGCCTCTCGCCCAAGTTTCCGCCTTCCTGCACCCAGTAGCTGCCGAAGTAGCGCACCGCTCCGCCGACCTTGAATGGGCCGATGCTGTAGTCCGCCATGCCCTGGACGCGGGTGTTGGGCTGCCATTCGGTCAGGATCGAGCGGTCCTGGCTGCCGAAGATCGTGTCCTCTAGACCCGCCAGCAGCGTCGGGGCGTTGACTCCGCCGGCCAGGTCCGTGTTGACGAGCATTCCGGAAAGGCCGAAGTCCAGCACGGACCCGTTTCGCCAGGCGTGCAAGCTGCTGAACGAGAATTCCATTCCCGAGGTGACCGTCTCTGCAGCGTTGGTGAAGAACTGCGCCGCCGTGGCATTGACGGCGTCCAGACCGGCGATCGCTTCGGGGATGCCTGCGAGCTTGGCTGCAGTGAACGAGCCGCTGATCACGATGCGATCCTGCACGGTGACCCGGAATGCATCGACGGTGAGAGAAGTGGTCGGATTGATGCGCACGACCGCCCCGCCACTGAAGTTCACCGACCGTTCCTGCTTGAGGTTCGGAATGCCCAGAGCCTTGGCGACCGAGCTGTCGTTCGAGTACGTTCCGCGTTCCTGCGCGACGGTCTCGCCCGCCTCGTTCGTGACAAATTGAGTGCTCACGTTCGTGAAGTGGAGCTGGTGGAGCGAAGGCGCGCGGAAGCCGGTGTTCACGCTCCCCCGGAGGGCGAACACCGGGCTGAAGTCGTGGCGGACGGACAGCTTCCCGGTGAGCGCGCCGCCGAAGTCGCTGTAGCGCTCGAACCGCCCGGCCATCCCGACCTTGAAGCCATTCCCAAAGCCGATCTCGACATCGCCATAGACGCCGGCATTTGTCCGGCTCTCGTCGACGTTCCGCTGGAAGCCCGGGAAGACTTGGATGCCGGCGGGCGCCGCGACGCAGACTGACTTGTCCTCGATGTCCGGATCGTCCTTGCAGTTCCTGTACGAGAAGGGCTCGCCAGCCCGGATGCCGTAGCGGTCCTGGCGAAACTCTGCCCCGAACGCGAGATTGGTGGTGCGGCCAGCGCCCTCGAACTCTCGCGACACGTCGAAATTGAACGCGGTCTGGTCGAACCGCGGGCCCCCGGAGTCCGCCTGGCGCGGGCTCAGGGTGCCATAGGTGGCGTTGTTGGAATTCGTGATCAGGAAGTCGAACGAGTTGCGGCCGTGATTCAGGCTCAAGTCGAAGTTCCAGCCGGTGACGGAGGTGAAGTCGATCCCCGCTACGAAAGACAGGTCGGAGACCTCGGTATTGATCTGCGGCAAAAACCCGTCGGGGTAGAACTCCAGTACCGTGTTGCTGACGTTGGCGCGGCGATAGAATCCGGTGCTCTGGTTGTCGCGCAGGGTCCAGCCGCCAAAGGAGTAGAAACTGGCTCGCTTGCCGATCGGAATCCCCGCGTTGTAGTACATGCTGAGCTGGTCGCTGTCGGCATCGCCGATCCGGAAGTTCTTGCGATAGAAGGTGTACTCGCGCGGGTCGAAACACCTGCCGGGCGTCCCCGCCCCCGGGTTCCCTCCGCCGGCGCCAATCGCGTACGGCGCGTCGGGCGAGCAGTCCACCAGAGGATACTGCGTCCTGGCGCTCCAGCCGGCTCGATTGGTGCGGTCACGGTCGCGGGATTCGAACGTCAGGTTCAGGAATCCGCCATTCTCCGACGCCCATCCGCCGTGCATGCTGCTCATCAACGTGTCGCCGTCCCCCGCGTAGGTCTGTCCCCAAGCCGTGTCAAAGGCGAAGCCCGGGCTGTCTTTGAGGACGATGTTGATCACCCCGGCGATCGCGTCGGACCCGTACTGGGCCGCAGCGCCGTCACGAAGCACCTCGATGCGCTCGATTGCGGCGATCGGTATCGCGTTCATGTCGGTGCCGGCCGTGCCCCGGCCGACCGAGGTGTTGACATGTAGCAGCGCGCTGTTGTGCCGCCGCTTGCCATTGACGAGCACGAGCGTCTGGTCAGGGCCCAAGCCCCGCAGAGTCGCCGGGCGCAGCGCGTCCGTTCCGTCACTGATGGTCGAACTGGAGAAGTTGAACGAAGGGGCCTGCATCTGCAGCGCGCGCCCCGCCTCCAGCTGCCCAGTGCTACGCAGCCGCTCGCCCAGCACCAGCTGGACCGGAACCGCGGACTCGAGGGGCTGCACGCCCTCGGAGCGAGTGCCCACGCTGGCCTCCACGTCAATGACCTCGCTGACAACCTGAAGCTGCAGCTTGACCGTGACCGATCCTTCGGACTCGGAGACTTCCCGGCTGGCCGCGGCAAAGTCGGGTGCGGTCACGACCAGCGAGTGAGGGCCAGCGCCCAGACCGGAGAAAATCGCGATGCCGCTGTCATCGGTTGGAATCTCCTGATCCCCGATTGCCACGGATGCGTTGGTGACTGCGTCTGAGAACGGATCGACAACTTTGACACTCAATGTTTGGCCAAATACAGGCGGAGCCCAGAGCAGGAATGCGAGAAACGATGTTGACAGGGCGAGCAGGATCGTGCGCCGGGGTCTTGGGCCCATCTCTTGATTGGCTTGTTCCAACACGGGGAGAGCGTGCTCCTTGGACGTGACGTCTTGGTGGGGGGTGCCCGAACTGCTGCCTTACGGCTAGAGCGAGATCGCCAGGCCGCAGAGCTGTAAGCCCCCGATCGCAAGCACCGGACGCTTCGCGGCCTTCCAAGCCTATCAAGGCCGAGAACGTGATTCCAAGGACTGAAAGCGGGGTTAGGCGCTCGACTGCACATCGTCTTGCCGGGCCTCTCGTCGAGCTGGCGAGCCTACTCGAATCACCTTGCTCGCGATTCGGTCGGTCTTGGCCGCTCTCCGCCTGGACGGACAGCACAGCGGGCCGAGAGATCGGGGCGTCGGAGAGCCCGTTAACGCCGGCGATCTGCCACCATGTTTGTACTCTCGTGCCGGAGACCCGACAAACCGCGCGCGTTCCAAGCGGATCAGGCCGCTATCTGGTGAGCTTGCTGGCGGTGGTCATCCATTTCTGCCTGAGCCCGCACGCCAGCGCCCAAGCCCAATCCCAGAATCGCGACGACTACATGTCGCCCCAAGCTCGCGCCAGTGTCGAAGCGCTCAAAGCCAGCTCGGCGCTGCAGCGGACCGACGGATCGAACCTAGCCGAGCGCACGCCGGTGCTGTGGCGCTGGATAAACGACTACGCGCTCGCCGGCGGCCCCGTGCCCGACCGCGCTACGGGGATTCTGCAATCCGCCTTCCGGGAGTTGCTCGATGCCAAGCGGGCGGGACGCGAGCCTATGGTGTCCCTCGCTCAGCGACCGGACGGGCGCGCCTTCTATGCCGATGCGCGGATCGATCAGGTGATCGAAGAACTCCGCTTCAAGGATGAGCGTCCCGGAGCCCTGGGCCGGTTCCAACTCGGCTCGCGCGGTCCCTTCGCAGCCGATACGTGGATTACCGTGGAGCTGACCTATACCGTCGGCGAACTTACCCTGCAGCAAGGAGGCAAGGTTGTGGTCGGGCGAAACTCGCAGTGGGATCGCGGCGACCTGCAGAACGACGGTCCGGGCGATGGCTTCGTCACGATCAGGGCCTCCAAGCCGGATGTCCGGTTCGCGAAGGTCGAGATCCCGAGGGGACCGGAGCGGTACAGCGCGGTCGGCGCGAGGCCGGCGTTCCTGCTCGAACGCGGAACGCTTTCCCAAGGTGACTCCTTCACGCTGGTCTACGGTGACCGCACCGGCGG
This sequence comes from Bryobacterales bacterium, assembly GCA_022824585.1. Classification (GTDB taxonomy): domain Bacteria; phylum Acidobacteriota; class Terriglobia; order Bryobacterales; family UBA6623; genus VXMF01. The sequence continues at coordinate 62,666 of JAJDZN010000323.1, forward strand.
AGGGCGCGGATGGCACATCCACACCTACGAGAACGACTTGACGGTGCTGCCCGTGTATGTGGATCACTCCGGCGATGGCACGTACCCGACACACAATTGGCCGGCGTTCGAAGTGGTGGGCGCGTCCGCCGCAAGGGTCAAGGGGTTCGCTCCGTCCGTGGTCGAACCGGGCGAGGCCTTCGATCTGGCCGTCCGCAGCGAGGACGTCAACTTCAATCGGGCGCGAAGCGATATACCGGCTTACCGAGTCAGCTTGAACGGGGAGCCTTTCCGAGACATCCCGGCCGGCGCACCCGCTCTCAACGTGCTCGATGACATCCGCTTGGGCGAGCCGGGCGTTTACCGCTTCGGCATCGAGTCCGCCGATGGCAGGATCACCGGCTCCAGCAACCCGGTGTGGGTGCGCAGCGACCCGCCGCACCGCATCTACTGGGGCGAGACTCACTCCCACGTGGGGCTGGCGGAGGGGCAGGGCTCGATCGACGGAGCCTATCGGTATGCCCGGGACGACGCCCGGCTGGACTTCTACGGCATGTCCGACCACGACACCGCAATGGACGACCTCGAGTGGAAGAACGTCCGCGAGGCCGTGATCCGCTATAGCGAGCCCGGCGAATTCATCGCATTCCTAGGCTACGAATGGACCGTGCAAAGAAGGTACGGCGGACATCATAACGTCTTCTACCGCAGTCCCTTCGACGAGCGCGTCGGCGCGCACCTCGCGCCCAATCTCGCCGCCCTGTACCAAGGGCTGCGCGAGCGCTACCACACGAACGACGTCCTCATCATTCCGCACGCCCACCAGCCCGGGGATTGGCGGAACAGCGACACCGACATGGAATCCCTCGTCGAGATCATGTCGATGCACGGCACGTTCGAGTGGTTCGGCAACTACTACCTCCGCAACGGGCATCAGGTCGGATTCGTGGCAGCCTCGGATGACCACCGCACGCACCCCGGCTACACCGGCACGCGCCCGCGGGGCATGTCACAGTTCGGCGGGCTGGCCGTCGCGCTGGCGAGAGAGAAGACTGCAGACGCCATCTTCGACGCCCTCAAGCAGCGCCGCGTGTATGCCGCGACGACTGCCGAGCGGATCATCGTCGACCTCGAACTGAACGGCGAGCAGATGGGCCGGAGGATCGGCTACAGCGACGACCGCCGCCTGCGAGCGCGCGTGATGGGAACGGCCCCGATCACCGAAGTGGCGGTGGTCAAGAACGGCGACGAGGTCTATCGGATGCGGCCTCTGAAGGCGAGCCTAGCCGACCGAGTGACGGCGCAGGTCTCTTTCGAATCGTCCTCGGAACCGTTCATCCGCGACAGCCCGCGCGGGGTTCGCAGGTGGAGCGGCACGATCGACGTTCGGGGCGCCACGCTGGCCGGCTATCGAGCTCCGCGGCTTGAGAACCGGCACTATGAGCTCTGGGAGCGGGAGGGGGGCCGGCTTCGCTTTCGGACGGTCACGCGCGGCCGCGCAGACTCCGTGCTGCTCGAACTCGAGGGCGCCACGCCCTCGACCCAGATTGTCGTGGACCTGAACGAGGGTTCGGAGTTCGGCAAGGCGCCGATCCACGTCCGGCCCTACCGCACCCATCCGGCGCGAACGCTCGAGTTCCGCCTGTCTGACCTGCGCGACGGGCTGTCAGAAAGGGACCTGCAAGCGGATCCAGACACGGACCGGGTGGCGCTGCAACTGGTCAGCGACGACCAGCCGCTCGACTGCGACTTCGAGTTCGTCGACCAGGGAGCCGTCGGGCATGGCGACTACTACTACGTCCGCGTCAAGCAGCTAGATGGCGCAATGGCGTGGTCATCGCCCGTTTGGGTCGGGGGCGAGGAGCCCAGATAAGGCGGGCCCGGCACGTCGCCGGCGCGCGCGCAGCGAAGCGTCAGGCCGGCACCTGCGCGGTCCGTTCAGCCGCGCTGGCTCGCGTCAGGCGGGCAGCGCGGGGGCGTGATAGCATGATGTGGCGGCGCACCGGAAACGCGGTCGGGCCCAGCGAATATCAGTGAGCGAAATAGGGATCTCCAGGCGCGACTGGATGCGCCATTGTGCACACACCGGAACCGGGGCGGCGCTGGCCAGCGCGGTGCCGACCGCTGCGAGCGCAGCGGCGCAGGCGGCGTCGGCCGTACCGTACAACAACTATTTCGGCGACCTGCACAACCACAACCAAGTCGGGTACGCCCAAGGCACCTTGGAGCGCAGCTTCGAAGTGGCCCGCAACCACCTCGACTTCTACGCCTTCACGCCGCATTCGTACTGGCCGGACGTGGGCGAATACGACGGCAAGATCGAGTACAAGTGGAAGAACGGCTTCGCGGTGGCGAAATCGCGCTGGCCCGATGTCGTGCGGCTGGCTCGCGAGTTCGACGACCCGGGCGCCTTCACCACGATCCTCGGCTACGAGCGTCACGGCACGATGGAAGGCGACTACCACATCCTCTTCCCGGACCTGAACGGCGACTACGAATTGATCGAGAGGCTGGACGAGCTCAAGGCGTTCGCGAAGCGCCGGGGCTGCATCCTGGTTCCCCACCATCCCGCCAACCGCCTCGGGCATCGCGGCATCGCGTCGTCCAGCATCGACACCTCGGTGTCGCCGGTGCTGGAGATCCACTCCGAATGGGGCTGCGCCGAGCACGACCGGGCACCGCACCCCTACAAGCGACACACCGAGGGAGGCCGCTGGACGCGCCACACGCTGCAGCACTATCTCAGCGAGGGGCATCGCCTGGGTGTCGTGGCGAGCACGGACGACCATCTCGGCTACCCCGGCGGATATCGCGAGGGCCTGGCAGTCATCAAGGCTCGCGAGCTGTCCCGCGAGGCGATCTTCGACGCGCTTTGGAATCGGCGCACCTACGCCGTGACCGGCGACCGGATCGAACTCGACTTTTCCGTCAACGGCGCGATGATGGGCCAAGAGATCCCCTTCTCCCGCAGGCGCGAGATCCAGGCCAGCGTGCGCGGCTGGGACTTGGTGGACCGGATCGAGGTTGTCAAGAACGGTCGCGTGATCCATCGCGAATTCCCGGTGGATCGCCAGCCCGGGGCAAACCGCTGGGACGAGCCCGTGATCGTGCGATTCGAGTACGGCTGGGGGCCCTGGCCGGCGCTGGGGTGGGGCGGCACGGCCGACTGGGACTTCAGCCTTGCGGTGCAGGGCGGCCGCATCGAGGGCTTCCACCCGTGCTTCACGTCGGGGCCGCTGGATGAGTTTCGCCGGGACGAGATCGTCAGCAGCGACGATACCTCGGTCCGGGTCCAGTCCTACACGGCACTCAAGCAGCAGCTGGACGACTATTCGCAAAAGGCCTTGGTATTGCGGGTGCGAGGCGACGCGAACACCCGCGTGAGCGTGAACTGCACGAAGCCTACCAAATGCTCGGTGACCCAGACCCTCGCCGAGCTCACCGAGTCGAACGAGATGCTGTTCACCCGGCCGTTCCCGTGGGAGTCGGCGATGCTACACCGCGTCGTGTTCCACGACAACTGGGAGAGTTCCTTCTCCACGGAGGACGAAGGCGACGGATCGGGCACGGACTGGTACTACCTGCGCGTGTTCGAGTCCAACGGCGAGCTTGCGTGGTCCAGCCCGGTCTGGGTAGAAGCTGCCTGAGCGCTCAGTCGCCGACATAGCGGGCGTACAGGCTCCGCGCCACGCCGAGATCCTGCGTGCCCTTGACGATGGCGCGCCCGTCTGGAAACACTGTCAGCGCATGCGGCGGGCAGGAGAACCGGACCGCCAGCTCACTAGCGCGAACCTCGCCCAGCGGCGCCAGGCTATGGGCCAGCGCAGGGAGGTCGACGGGGCGGTCGCGAGCGGGCACCTGCACGGCATCACGCCCACAGATCCGCGCCGAGGCGGCGGACTGCGCTTCCAAGCGAGCGAACCGCCGCTGGCCGCAGGTCGGACAGCCCGGTCGCGGCGTGTCGGCCCGCAACGCCGCGCGTTCGCCGCTCCAGACGTCAATCGTGACCAACCTGCGCTCCAATGCCTGCGCGCGCCCCGCGAGGATCTTGAGCGCCTCGACGACTTGAAGCGAGGCAATCAGCGAGGTGACCGCGTTCAGCACGCCGGCGGTGTCACATGTCGGCTGGCGGGACCGCGGCGCATCGTCGAACAGGCACTCCAGGCAGGCGGTCTGGCCGGGGAGAACCGGCATGACGGAGCCGTGCGTGCCCACGGCCGCGCCATAGATCCAGGCGATGGAACGCTTGACCGCAACCTCGTTGATCAGGAAGCGCGTTTCGTAGTTGTCAGTTCCGTCGAGAATCACGTCGGCCGGCTCGAGCAGCCGCTCCGCGTTGGCGGCGACGAGATCCTTGACCACCGGCACCACGGTCACCGCGGAATTGGCCCGCCGCAAGGCTAGCGCCGCCGCCTCGGCCTTGGGCACGCCGCGCTCGGCATCGCGTTCGTCGAACAAGACCTGCCTCTGCAGGTTGCTTTCCTCGACATAGTCGCGGTCGACCAGCAGCGTTGTGCCAACTCCTGCCCGCACGAGCAGGGCTGCCTGCATCGTTCCAAGCGCCCCGCAGCCGACGACGGCCGCGCAGCTGTCCGCCAGCCGTTGCTGCCCGTCGCCGCCAATCTCGGCCAGCAGCTTCTGCCGGGAATAGCGGTCACTAGCGTTGGTCGTCATGCGGCGATAGAGGACGCGGCCCGCTGTTCGATGCTAGCAGCGCATTCTGCCTCAAGTGTTGGGCAGGGACTTAACCTTATAATTTTCATAGAATTGCATCGAGCGCAGCTGACTCTTCTAGCTCTTCACGTCCTACTGGCGGCTCCCATCGCCGCAGGGGATCACTTCGGCGCTCCGATTTCGGGGATCGCCTTCGATCCTCCGCTCGCCGCCGAGACGCGCGCCGCGACCGAGAAACTGCTCAGCGTGCGTGTCGGCCAGCGGCTTGAACGAGCTGCGCTGCGCGACTCGATCCAGGCCCTTTTCAGGACCGGCCGATACAGCGACATCCTCGCAGACGCCACACTTGGCGAAGACGGCGCGCGACTGACATTCTTGACCGCGCCCGCATGGTTCGTGGGCAACGTGCGCGTCGACGGTGTCGAGCGGCCCCCGTCCTCCGGCCAGCTGATCAACGCCACCAGGCTGCAGCTCGGCACGATATTCACCGAAGAGAAGCTCGGCGAGGCCATCAGCTCGCTGCGCGAAGTGCTCGCCGACTACGGCTTCCGGGAGGCGGCAGTCGACCACGCCTTGGTGCGCGACCGAGAGACCCAGCAAGTTCATATCAACCTTGCGGTGACGAGCGGACAGCGGGCTCGCATCGGCGCTCTGCTGCTGGCAGGCGAGGGAGCCTCGCTGAGCGCGGAGGAGATCCGAACGATCACGGGCTGGAGGAGGGATTCGATCTTCCGGCGCGACCGCATCCAACGCGGGATCGGGCGCTTGCGGGAGCACTTTCAGGCACAGGGCTACTGGCAGTCCGAAATCCGAGCCCAGGCGGCCGAGTACCGCGCGGCCGAAAACCAGGTCACGTTGGTGGCGCGAGTCCGCCGCGGCCCGAAGACTTCTGTCCGCGTCGAGGGAGCGCGCATGAGCCAGAAGAGGCTGCGCCGGCTTCTGGCGATTTACTCCAGGGGCTCCGTCGATGACGAACTCCTCCGCGCCGGCAGCGACAGCCTGGCGGACTACTTCCAGGGCCGAGGCTATTTCGACGCGGCGGTGAGCTTCGAGGTCGAGCGGTCCGCCACTGACGAGATCTCGATCGTCTATCGCGTCGACCGCGGCCAGAGGCGGCAGCTGCGAGCCATCGAGATCACGGGCAATCGCTATTTCGATGACGGCACGATCCGGGAACGCTTAAAGTTGCAAACTGGGAACTCGGCCTCCAGTCCCGGATCCTTTAGCCCCGCGCTGCTCTCGCAAGACCTGCAATCCCTGCGCGAGCTGTACGCCTCGAACGGATTCCGCCAGGCCCGCGTGGGCGGGCAGGCCCGCCCGGTAATCGACGGAAACCCGAATCACTTGGCCGTGGCGATCTCCATCGAGGAAGGGCGGCAGACATTTGTTTCCGAACTGGTCACGAGCGGGATGTCAGAGTTTCCGGCCGATCTATCGACGTTCGAATTCGCCTCGGCCCCGGGCCAGCCGTTCAGCGAGTCCAGCATCGCCTCCGACCGCCAGCGCGTCCTGCGGGAGTACTTCAGCGCGGGCTATCAGGATGTCACCTTCGACTGGCGCTCGGAACCGGGCGATTCGCCCGGCCAGGCGGTCGTCTATTACGACATCCGACACGGCGAACCGAAGCAGACCGGTCGCACGATCTTGTCCGGCGCCGAGAAGACCCGGGACGAAGTCTTGGCGCGGCAGATCGAGCTGGCCTCCGGAGAGCCTCTGTCCCAAGCCGGCATGTTCGCGACGCAGCGCAACCTCTACGACCTCGGCGTTTTCTCCAAGGTCGAAGTGGCGCTGCAGAACCCGGGCGGGATCGAAGGGTCGAAGGACGTGCTGATCCAGGTCGAGGAGGCCCGGCGCTGGGCGCTTGGGTTCGGCGGCGGCGCGGAGTTCGGAAGGTTCGGCCGCAACACGGCGGAACTGACAAATCCGGTCGGGGACGCGGGCTTCAGCCCGCGCATGACCGTCGAGGTGACCCGGCTGAATGTGATGGGCAAGGCCCACACGCTGAGCTTCAACACGCGCCTGTCATTGCTGCAGCAGCGCGGCCTGTTCACCTACGAGGCGCCGCGCTGGTTCAATTCGGACAGCTGGCGGCTGACCGTGACCGGCCTGTACGACACCTTCCGCAATGTAAACACGTTCACCGGCCGCAGGGTGGAAGGGGCGTTGCAGCTGTCACAGGCGGTCAGCCCTCGAGAAACCGTGCTGTACCGATATGCCTATCGCAGAACGTCTATCGACGGGAACACCCTGAACATCGAGCCGCTGCTCGTTCCGCTGATTTCCCAGCCAGTGCGCGTCGGGCTGATGTCGTCGACGTACATTTCGGACCGCCGGGACGATCCGACGGACACGACTTCGGGCATGTACAACACCGTGGATATCGCGCTGGCATCGAAGGTCTGGGGCGCCCAGCCCAATTTCGCGCGCATGTTCGCCCAGAACAGCACCTATCACCAGGTCCGGCGGCGCGTCGTGTTCGCCCGGACGCTTCAGATCGGCATCAATGTCCCGTGGGCCGGCTTCGGGAGCGAGGGCGTGGACGGCGGGGGCTTCTCCGGCCGGCCTGATCCCCGGGTGCCGCTGTCGGAACGCTATTTCGGCGGCGGATCCGCCACCCACCGCGGCTTCGCCTACAACCAAGCGGGCCCTCGCGACTCGGCAACCGGCTTTCCGCTGGGCGGAGGCGCCCAGCTCTTCAACAGCGTGGAGCTGCGCTTTCCGCTTTCCGGCCCCGACTTCTCGGCGGTGCTGTTCCACGACGCGGGCAACGTCTACTCGCGCCCAGGGCGCATCAGCCTGAACTCCAGCCAGCAGGTGCGCACCAACCCCGCGGGAGAAAGGGAGTTCGATTTCGACTACCTCGTCCATGCGATGGGCCTCGGGATCCTCTACCGCACGCCCATCGGCCCACTGCGGTTCGACCTCGCGTACAGCCCCAACCCTCCGCGCTTCGTGGGATTCGACGGCACGCGCGAACAACTGCTGTTGGGAACCGGTACGTTCCGCGAGCAGCGCGCCAGCGCCGTTCAGTTCCACTTCTCACTCGGCCAGACGTTCTAATGCCCAAGCCAAGGTCCAGCGCTGTCCCGATTGCCGCCTTGCTGGCAGGCGTCGCCCTGGCCGCTCCGATCCCAAGGGCTGAGATCGTCGACCGGGTGGCGGCGATCGTCGGCGACGAGGCGATCACACTCTCCCAAGTGCGCACCCAGATGAACGTGGTCGCGCTGCTCAGCCAATCCGAGTCGGTCGGCCTCGAGAGCGGGGGCAGGGCGGCACTGGAAACACTGATCGACCGCCGCCTGGCCATGCAGGACCTCGCCTTGACACCGTTCCTGCTGGCCCCGGCTGAAGAGGTCGAGGGTCCGCTCCAAGCCCTGAGTGGCCAAACCTTTGCGGGCGGCCGGGACTTCCCGGCCGCGCTCGCACACTACGGCCTCACCGAAGATGACTGCCGGGCCTTCTTCAGGGAACAGGCCAGTTTCGACCGCTACGTCTCGTTCCGTTTCAAGACCGGGCAAGAGGTAAGCCCCGAGTCGATCGAGGCGTTCTACCGCGACGAGTACAGTGCGGAACGGGCGGCGCGCGGCGCTCCCGTCGAGCCCTTGGAAGCGGTGCGGTCGCGCATTGAGGAAGCCCTAGCAGAGCGCCAGGCGAACAGGCTGCTCGAGCAGCGCATCATGGAGCTGCGGGCCTTGACCCGCATCGAGATCCTGGCGTTCGCGCCCGCTGGGGGCGAGCAATGATCCAAGCGGCGCTCACATCGATCCTGCGGCACAAGATCGCTCTTGCCTCGATCGCGTGCATAGGACTGGGCTGGGGCGGCATTGAAGCCACGATCCGCAGCGATTGGTTCCTCGACGCCGTCCGCCAAAAAGCTATCGCGAGGCTAGAGCAGGCGTTGGGCGGAACGGCATCGATCGATGAGATCCGCTCGGGCGACTCGCGCCTTGGGTTCGAGATCCAGGGTCTCGAGCTCCGCGCCGGCGATGATCCGGCAGCTGATCCGCTGCTGTCGGTTCCGCGTGCCGCGGCCACGCTCGGCTGGCGATCACTGCTAGGCGGCGTCACGGTGCTCGAATCGCTGAGCCTGCACGATCCTGTGCTCGACGTGACGATCACCGAAGACGGCCCGGCGATTCTCGGCCTAGCTTCGGAGCGGTCTCCGATCTCGGGCTTTGCGGTCCGCCGGTTCGAACTCGACGGCGGCCAGCTCGTCTGGAACGGCCAGCCCTACGACCTAGAGTTCCGGGGGACGGGGCTGCGGGTCGAGACGAGTTTCGACCCCAGATCGCAGCGGCATACTATCGATGCCGAGCTCCGCGACCCGCAGGTCGGCAGCGCTGGCTCGTTCGTGCTGAGCGGATCGACCGTGTCGGTGTCGGCCGTGGCCGACTCGACAGGCGTGGAAATCACGAGCGCCGAGGTTCACGGCCAAGGCCTGTCGGCCCAGCTGCGCGGCACGATTCGCGGACTGCAACAGCCATCGGCTCGATGCGTCTTCTCTCTCAGCTCGGCAATCGCACCCTTGGCCGGCCTGGTCGGCTACGCAGATCTTGGGTTGCTTGGCTCGCTGGCAGCTAGCGGCGAGCTGGAATGGGACGGATCGAACGGCGCGGTTGTGTACTCAGGAGGATTCGCCGCCTCTTCGGTCGGCTCGTCGGCTCTCGAACTGGATCTGTCTGTCACCGGCAGGTACTCCGGGAATGAGACTTCCGTCGAACTGGCAGATCTCTCGGGCACGGCGCTCGGCGGCGGCCTGCAGGCGCAGGCGACGATCAATGCCCCGTGGTCCGAGCCTCGGCTCGCGTCCAACGGCAGTGTCAGCGGCATCGCGCTCGCACGCGTCGCAAATGCGACGGGGTCGCCCGCGCCAGCGTGGAGCGGTTCGGTCGACGCTGATTTCGACGTGTCCGGAACAGCGATGCGCGACCTGCTGGCGAACCTGCGCCTGCAGGTCGTGCCGACCGAGCAGCCATCCACGCTGCCAGTCGGCGGGGACGCGTCGTTGCACTTCCGCAGCGCGACGGGGCGCGTCGCGGTAGACGGGTTCTCGCTCGCGACGCCCAACATACGGGCCAGCGGCAACGGCAGTTTCGCGGTGGCTGGCGGAGGAGGCCTGCTGGTTGAGGTCGAGATTGACTCCAAGCAGGCGCTCGAGCGCGTCCTGGCCTCGCTGCGAATCGTCTCGCCGCTGCCGCCGACCGCTCCGGACGGTCGGTACTCGTACCAGGGCAGCCTGGACTGGGGGCCCGGGCAGATTGCGAGCGCGACTCTGAGCGGAGACTTCGCGATCGAAGAATTCACGCTGGGCGGCCAGCGCTGGGACCATCTCTCCCTGCAAGGCGTGCTGTCCGCGGATCGCATTGACGTGATGGAGGGCCGCATAGTCGACGGGTCCGGCGACCTGAGGTTCAGCGGGAGCCTGCCGCTGCATGAACGCGGGGCGCTCGACGTGGCGATGTCCGCCACCGGGATCGACGCTCGCAAGCTGGCGCTAGCGAGCGGTTTCGCCCTTCCGATCGAGGGCCTGCTCGCCATGGATGCCTCCCTGGCCGGCACACAGTCCGAGCCCGTTGCGAAGGGCAATATTGTCGTCGACACCCCGATTTTCTTCGGAGAGCGTTTCGATGGTCTCGAATCGGAGGTTTACTACGACCCGAACGGATTCGAACTCCGCAACGCGTCGCTTGAGCGGGGCCAATCCCGGCTCGCCGTCAACGCGTCGATGTCCGGGCGGACCGGCGAGGCTCGGTTCAGCATCGAAAGCAACAGCTGGCCGTTGGAGGAATTCACCTGGGCTCGCGCACTCGCACCGGGCATTACAGGAGCGTTGCGCTTCGATCTGCGGGCCGCGGGCCCGCCAACGCTGACGGACCCGCTGCGATCGCTCGAGCTTGACGGCACGTGGGAGGTGTCCGACCTTCAACGGAAGGGCCTGGAACTGGGCAACTGGAGCGGCAGCGTAAGCTCCGCGCTCGATGCCGAGAATCTCCAGCTCGGCTGGACGGCCGACGTCTTTGACGGCACGTTCCGCGGCGATGCGACGCTGCAGCGGCAGGTCGGCCCTTCCAGCTACAACGGCAGCATTCAATTCGACAGCCTGAGCATGCATCGATTGGCCGAATATCTCGACCTGCCAAGCGCCACCCCGGAGGGCACGCTGACGGGCCGTGCGGGCTTTGGCGGCGTTGTGGGCTCAGCCGGCACATTCGAAATGAACGGAACCATCGAACGCGCCGAGATCAGCATGCCGAGCCCGGACGGCGAACCGCACGTGATCTCGAACGTGTTCCCCCTGCGCTGGGGGGTCAGGGACGGCGACTTGAGTTTCGACTCCATGGTGCTGACCGGGCCGGACACAGACTTCCGTGTCGACGGGCTGGTCGGCCTAGCGGGAGACCGGTCATTGGATGTGAGAATCGGCGGAGACGTCGACCTGAGCCTGCTGGACGGCTTCGCGGATGGCGTCGACACGGTCGGGACCTCGAGGATCGGCGTGCGCATTCGGGGCACGCTGGACGATCCCTCGCTCGAAGGATCCGTGGAGCTGATCGACGCGTCCATCGGCTCGCCCGGTCTGCCGATCCAGCTCGGCAACCTGAACGGAGCGATCACGTTTCAAGGCGGCCAGGGCAGGATAAGCCGGATGACGGCGACCTCGGGCGGGGGGACGGTTCAGTTCAGCGGCGTGACATCGTACCGCAACTCTGAATTCGAATACCGCCTGCAAGCCTCCGCCAAGGATGTCCGCTTGAACTATCCGCCCAGCGTCGCCAGCGTGATCGACGGGGAGTTCGCCTGGGCTGGCGCGGGCCGGCGGAGCATCCTCAACGGCAACATCGTGATCACGCGCATGTCGACCGCCAGCGACCTGTCGTTCGCAGATTTGTTCTCAAGCCTGCAGGTGAGCGGGGGCAGCCTCGACCCGGGCCCTCTGCTGGAGGGCCTGCAACTCAACGTGCATGTCGGGGCCATCCAGCAACTGCCGATAGAAACCACGCTTGTGCGCGACGTGCAGGCGGATTTCGACCTCGACTTCGTGGGCACGCTTGCCAACCCGTCGCTGGTGGGCGAGATCCAGATCGTGCAGGGCGAGCTGCGGATGCTCGGCACGCACTACCAGATCAATCGGGGGGAGATCCGCTTCATCGACGCGCTGCAGGCAGAGCCCGTCCTCAATGTGGAGCTGGAGACGCGCATCCGAGACGTCGATCTCGCCCTGGTGCTATCGGGGCCGGGCCGAAATCTGGATCTGAGCTACCGCTCCGACCCCCCGCTGCCTTTCCACGACCTCGTAGATCTCGTTGCCGTCGGCAAGGAGCCGACGATCGATCCGAGCATCGCATCGCGGCGGCGAATCGAACAGCAATCGCTAGTGCAGACCGGCGCCGACAACATCCTCAGCCAAGCCATAGCCCGCCCCGTTTCAAAGCGCCTGCAGCGCTTCTTCGGCGTCAGCCGACTCAAGGTGGATCCGCAAGTCGGCGGCCTGGAGTCCAACCCGACCGCTCGCCTGTCGACCGAGCAGCAGATCGCCGACGATATCACGCTGATCTACAGCTACGATCTCTCGTCGGCCCAGCAGCAGGCTATCCGCTTGGAGTGGAATCCCGACCGCAACTGGTCGTTTATCGTGACGCGGGACCAGAACGGCTTGCTGGGCTCGGACGTGCTGTACAAGCTGCGGCTGAGATAGGGCCCGGCCGCTTCGCCCGCCGCGCTACGCCAGCTGCAGTGCGGGCTGGGGGGCGAGGCCGAATCCGTCGAACTGCTTGCGCCTCAGGCGCGGGTAAGCCGCGGCGGCGATCATGGCGGCATTGTCGGTCGCGAGCGCAAGCGTCGGGAAATAGCACGGCAGGTGCAGCGATTCGAACGACGCGCGCAAGCCCGAATTGGCCGCGACGCCGCCAGCCACGATGATCGACTCGACCTGCTCCTCTTCGGAGGCTCGCACCGCCCGCCTGAGCAACTCAGATACCACGCGGCGCTGAAATGAAGCGATCAGATCGAGACAGCCTTGGCTGGCCGAGTCCAGCAGGGCCTGGAACGTCGGTCGCCCGTTGTTCCAGAGGGCGCGCCGGGACTCGATCTCCTCGGCGAGGTCGGCACCTTGGACATGGTGGCGGATCGCCGTCTTCAACCCGCTAAAGCTCAGGTCGAGGGGATTGCCTTTCATGTGCACGACAGGCAGGCGGACCCCGCCGGGGTCTCCGTGCGGCGCCAGCCGGTCGAGAATCGGCCCGCCCGGGTAGCCGAATCCGAGCAGTTTCGCCACCTTGTCGTAAGCCTCTCCGGCCGCATCGTCGCGCGTGCGCCCTAGGAGCCGGTACGCGTAGGCATCGCGGTCATGCCGATGGGCAATGAACATGTGGCTGTGGCCACCGCTCACCACCAAAGCCAAGGCTGGAAACTCAACCTCTGCTCCGGCCGCTCGACGCTCGAGCACGACAGAATGAATATGGCCCTCGATGTGGTTGACGCCGATCAACGGCACCCCGAGGGATGCCGCCAGCCCTTTAGCGTAGGTGACACCGACCAGCAGCGCTCCGATCAGCCCCGGCCCGTAAGTCACGCCGATGGCATCGACGTCTCGGTATCCGATTTCGGCGCGCGCCAGCGCCTCCCGAACGACCGGAACGATGGCGCGGAGGTGCTCGCGGGAGGCCAGTTCCGGCACCACGCCGCCATACGCGGCGTGGACATCGAACTGCGAGGAAATCACATTGGACAGCAGGCGATCCCCATCTGCAACCACGGCAGCTGCGGTCTCGTCACAGGAAGTCTCGATCCCAAGCAGGTTCATCGCAAGAGGAATGCCCTCGCGAACGCTCACGCCCGCGAGGGCAAGGACGGCGCTCTCGCGCCGGTGTTGATTGCACTGGCAGTACCCTTGGCGCGGCGAGTTGCCGGTCCACGGTTACTACGGCCCCGTACTGGCAAGAACGGGGCATCGGAACGTCCGAGCAGTCGCGCTAACTCTCGGCCACCTCTCCGTCCAGATGAATACTACCAGCAGTACTGTCGTTCATGTCTCTGAATCACCTCCTTTGGCCAGTTTGGTAGCCCCATGCTAGCGCACGGCGAAATCCCAGTCAATCCCCCGAAAGGGCCGGTCTGGCGTGCGCACAGACATCCACGAGCCCGGTCCACGCCGCGCGCCCGCGCCGCGCCGGCCCACGTTTGGCGCCTCCAGCTCGGAAGGCTGCCAAGGCCCGTGTCGATAGAATGAAATTTGCCGCCATCGGGCGGACGACACCCATGTACAAAGTGATTGTGATCGGCTCCGGCTGCGCCGGGAGCACCGCCGCCATCTATGCGGCCCGTGCAAGCTTGGAACCCCTGGTGATCGAGGGCCTGGAAGCGGGCGGGCAGTTGACGCTGACCACTGACGTGGAAAACTATCCCGGGTTTCCGGAAGGCATCATGGGGCCGGATCTTGTCGATCGCATGAAGCAGCAAGCGCAGCGTTTCGGGGCCACCTACAGGCACGGCGCGGTAACACGCGCGGATCTGTCGACCCGCCCGTTCAAGCTCTGGATCGGCGACGAGCAGCTCGAGGCGCAGACCCTCATCATCGCTTCCGGCGCGTCCGCCCGCTGGCTGGGGCTGCCATCGGAGCAGGCCCTCGTGGGCCACGGCGTCAGCTCGTGCGCGACGTGTGACGGGTTCTTCTTCCGCGGACAGCCGGTGACCGTCATTGGCGGTGGCGACAGTGCCATGGAAGAAGCGTTGTTCCTGACTAAGTTCGCCACCGAGGTGACCATCGTGCACCGCCGCGAGGAATTCCGGGCCTCGAAGATCATGCTGGACCGCGCGCGCGCCAACGAGAAGATCAGCTGGATCACCAACGCGACCGTCACGGAGGTCGCCGACCCCGCAGCCAAGGCAGTGACCGGCCTGCGACTGCGCAGCACCGTCAACGGCAAGGAATGGGACCACAAGACCAGTGCGCTGTTCCTGGCCATCGGGCACGTGCCCAACACGGATGTCTTCAGGGGCCAGCTCGACCTCGACGAGCAGGGCTACATCGTGTCCCAAGGCGGAGCGCGGACGAACATCCCGGGCGTCTTCCACGCCGGCGACGTCGAGGACAGAGTCTACCGGCAGGCCATCACGGCTGCCGGCGCGGGCTGCAAGGCCGCCATCGAGGCAGAACGACTGCTGGAAGCCGAAGGCTAGCCCAGCCGCGCCGCCGCCGGGTTCAGGCGGGCGGGGCGAACAGATCCAATTGCCCGGGCGCCGTCTTGCGCGCCTTGGGTCGGCGGCGGAAGGCGCCTGGCTTGCCGATGACGCCCATCACGGCGCATTCCTCCACGGCTGCTTGCGGCACGAACACGCGCCAGGCAAGCCCCCTGGAGTCGGGCGGCGTCAACGTGACGCCCGAGGCGCCGAGCACGCGGAGGTCGTTGGGGATCACGCCCTCTAGCTCCCCGCCGTCCACGAAACGCAGTCGAATCCAAAGCCCGCCGAGCTTCGGCCGGGAGACGAACTCCTTGCGCTGGTCGCGCTCGGGATCCTTGTCAAACTCCCGGACAAAGTACACCGCCCGCACCTGGTCATACGGGATGACGGCCTGCTCGGCCGTGCGCGTGATCAGCTCGATCCCGGCGCCGCTCAGGTACTGCTGAGGGTCCACCCAGCCCTCGACCTTGTCGAGCCCGAAGCGTCGCACGTAGACCTTCTTGGCCGTAGAATTCAACAATTGCCCCCGAAATGTTTGGCCATTCGCCATGCTAGTACGCACATGCAGGGGTGTCAAGCTGGGCTCCCACAAGGGGTGTACGACATGGTCGTGATTTCCCGCTGAACTGA